>JAKQXH010000091.1 GCA_029561555.1 Candidatus Omnitrophota bacterium | reverse complement strand
GCTTCATGCCTCTCCGGAGCCCCCGCTGTCCCAGGCCTTCTGTCAGCGGATAAATCGGCACGATCCTTCCCGTGTGAATCGTGTCCTCGTCCGTGCCGGTGAGGCGTTCGTATTCCGGATTGACCAGCTGCAGGCGTTTATTGGACCAATCGACTTTTCCGCTCAGAATCAGCGCGTCGCCGACTTTGAATTGCCGCTTCAGATAAGGCTGGTTAAACCACACGGCGTGAATAAAGCCGCTGTCGTCCCCGAAAGCCATTTCGAAAATCGGCATTTTAGGGATTCTTCGGAGATTGAGGGTTAACACTTCTCCCCGGACCGTCACAATTCCCCCGGGCGCCAAGTCTTTTAGGGACGAAAAGCGGCTGCGGTCTTCATAGCGGCGCGGGTAGTAGCCGAACAGCTCCTCTACGGTCGAAATTCCGAGCTTTAGAAACGCCTGCGCGCGCGCGGGCCCGATCCCTTTCAGGTACCGGATCGACTGAGATAATTTATCGTGTTTCGAAAATGACGGAGGCTGCGCGGTCATCGAAGTGTCGAAGCGGTCAAAGCGTAAAATAATTGCGGGGTCCGTTGCAAGCTCATCGCGAAAGCTATCCGGCGGAAGGTTTGGCTTCCCGCAGGTATTTGGCGGCGTCTTCGGGCGCCGTCGGATTGATATAAAACCCCGTTCCCCATTCGAAACCCGCGACACGGGTCAGCCTGGGCATGATTTCGATATGCCAGTGATAATCGTCGTGAATTGTCTGCCAGTAGCCCCGGCGGGGGAATAAATTGGGGCCGGTGTGGATGACAAAATTATATTGAGGACGGGACAATGCCGTTTGAAGTTTTTCCAGAGTAATTTTCAGGACTTGGGCCATTTCGGGAATGCGGTCACGGGAAGCGTGAAAATGCAGCTCGTGTTTTTTGGGCAAAATCCAGGTTTCGAACGGGAATCGGGACGCGAACGGGCAGAATGAAATAAACGCGTCGTTTTCGAACACGATCCGGAGGCCGGTTTCCTTTTCATGCGCGATAATGTCGCAGAAGACGCAGCGCTCCCGGAGCTTGAAATAGGCTTCGGCGCCCAGGAGTTCGGATTTAACCCGGATCGGAGTCACCGGCGTTGCGATCAGTTGGGAATGCGGATGCGAAAGACTTGCTCCGGCCTGTTTGCCTTCGTTCCGGAAGATCAGCACATAGCGGAACCGGACGTCGCGGTAAAGAGCTTCCGTCCGGTCCTGATAAACCCGGATCAGATCCCGGATTTCTTCGACGCTCAATTTGTCCAGCTGGCGAAGGTGATCCGGCGTTTCGATCACGACTTCATGAGCTCCGAACCCCGTCATCACATCATACATGCCCCGCCCCTGTTTGATTAATTCCGTTTCGCTGCTCAAGGCGGGAAATTTATTCCCCACGACGCGGATTTTCCATCCCGGGCTGTTTGAAGATGTCTTCTCCGGGCGAAGCGCGGCGATTTCCGGAGGGGTGATTTGTTCGTTGCCCGGGCAGAACGGGCATTCATGCGGATTGGGAGTGTCTTCGGGTTCAGGCTTGAAATCGCTCGGCCGCTTTCCGCGTTCGGTTGAGATAATGACCCATCGTTCCATGACGGGGTCTTTCCGCAATTCCTGCATCGTGAGGCTCTCCGTTTCCTAAAAATAATTACGAACCGCATTATATAGAAACTCCCGGCATCCCGCAATCGGATTAGCGGTCTTGAGAGCGGAGCTAGAATGCTTTCGGGCGCTTGGGCAGTGCTTCCAGCAATTCCCGGGTGTATTCGTGAGAGGGCTCATTTAGCAGGTCTTTCCGGAGGCCTTGTTCGACGATTTTTCCCTGCCGGAGGACGACCAATCCGTCCGCAATTTGGGATGCCATGGCGAGGTCATGCGTCACAAGAAGAAGCCCTTCGTGAAAAAAGTCCCGGAAATTTTTCAGCAGCGAAATAATTTCTTTCTGTGTCAGGGCGTCTAAAGAGGCCGTTGGTTCGTCCAGTATCAGATACTTCGGGCGGATCGCCAGCGCCCGGGCCAG
>JAKQXH010000088.1 GCA_029561555.1 Candidatus Omnitrophota bacterium | reverse complement strand
TTGAATCGGCTCGGAGGCGAAGCTCGTGCGCGCGCGGAGCAGAGTCTGCCGGAGGGAGTGAGTCTCGGAGGGTTGAGGGATTTGTTTGGATGGGTGAGTCCTTTGGGGGCTCCCGTCAGGCAACCGGAAGGGATTTCTTTGCCGAATCCGATTGTGCTTCAGATTCAACGCGGTGTTGAGCTGCTCCGTTCTCAGGGGGTTATGGCTGCGTTGCCTTCCCTTGCCCAAATTGTGCAGTATTTCAGAGGAGTTTCTCAGCCGGCGCGAATTGTTTTATTCCGAGAACTAAATGATCGGAATCTGTTAGGGGATTTAAAGGTTTTAACGGCGGCTTCGCTGGGGGCTTTTCAGGGGACTTCCGCGTTACGTTTGGAAATGCCGGAGACGATTCAGTGGGATCGGGGGTCCGTTTCCGGGGCTGAATTGCTTTCAGGGCTTCGCGAGCTAACGGGAGAATTGCAGGTTTTGTTGCCGGAGATTGTTGCGAGGGGGGCCGAAGGGGAAATTTTTCCGATTCAAAACCTTCCTGAAGTCGTTAATCGAACGGTTGCCGCTGTTTTATCATTTGAAACTTTTGCCGGGGAATTCTCAGCGCAGGCGAATAACTTGTTGTCCGTATTGGCCCAAGGCCCTGTGAGCAATGCTCAGGCCGGGCCTGTTGTGCAGCTGTCATCTCAATTGACTGCTCAGACGGCGGAATTAAAGTCCGCGGTTCGCGGGCTTGCGCGGACGGAAGGGCTTGCTCCGGAAATGCGCGAGACGATTTCCGGGATTGAGGGGTCTTTGGACGCGGTTTCGGTTTCTCCGATGCTTTTACTGGAACCCGGGCCGACTCCCGCAGAGTT
The DNA here is from genome assembly GCA_029561555.1 of Candidatus Omnitrophota bacterium. Classification (GTDB taxonomy): domain Bacteria; phylum Omnitrophota; class Omnitrophia; order Omnitrophales; family Omnitrophaceae; genus JAKQXH01. The sequence continues at coordinate 1,024 of JAKQXH010000088.1, read as the reverse complement.
TTTGGAGCGGCAGATTTTGGATTTGGCCGACCGGATCAATGAATTCGTGCCGCTAATCAATAGCTTGCTGCCGGTTTTGGAATTGTTTCCTTCCGAATTTCCCGGATTCAAGTTTCCGTCGATGAAGATTCCCGCCGCAAAGCCCGTCGGAACGATCGGGGCTTCGGGGCGGAGGCCTTTGGAAGCGGTGGAGGCTTTCCTTCCCGCGGTGCAGTTTATCGCCCGGAACCTGCGCGAGGAAGGCGTCAGCCTCGAAGCGGTAACGGCCGTGACGAGACTTGCCGGAGGATTTGTCCAGGAAGGGTTTCCGTCCGAAGTTGCGATTGCTTTGCTGGAAATCAGTTATCCGGATTTGAAAATCGGGGAAAGACTTTATGCGCTGGGATATTTGCAGGCGAGAGAACCCCGGCTTGCCAAACTGGCCAGGAAGGTTTACGAGGATTACTACAAGGTGGATGTGATCAACGCCGGAGCGGAAGTGATTGTTTTCGGGGACCGCCTGCCGACGGCGGAAGAACTCCTGTCGTTCCAGCTCAGCCTTCAGATGAAGACAAAACTTTTTATCCGTTTGGTGGCTTATGAAGGAGTGGATGAGGCGCTGGTTTCGGAAATCCGGCAGAGAATCCGCGCCAAACTGGATTTCTCCGAGTCGCCGAATCCCATTGCCGAACGTTTTGATTTTTCCGTTGTCAAGCGGCAGGATGTCGCGGAATGGCTCCGCGATCTTCCGATGCGTCGCATGCCCGGCGCGGACAGGACCCTTTATGAAGCGATGAGGCGGGTGGCTCCCGAGAAAATCGTGACACCGCTGGATCTTTACGCGCATTTGGTGGTAGTGGGGGCCCAGGACATTATCGTGCAGGTTGAGCTTCCGGCCGACGCGTGGAGGGTCTATCCTTCGCACGATATGAACTCCAAAAAGTTCCGAAATTATTCCCCGTACATGCTGGGGCTTAAGCTGGTAAAAGCCGCTTTGACCCGTGATCAGCTTCCGGATGAAGACCGCCGGGAGTTCAAGCTTGAA
>JAKQXH010000086.1 GCA_029561555.1 Candidatus Omnitrophota bacterium | reverse complement strand
ATACGGGCAATACAAGAAGGTCTATACCGGCCGCGAGTTCAGCCTGAAGATGGAAGAAGCTCGCCAGGGGCTTCTGAATCAACTGATCGAGGACAAGCTCGTGTATCAGGAAGCGAAACGGCTTGGGGTTGAAGTCTCCGAGGAGGAAATCAACGAAAAGATGGATGCGTTTCAGGCGCGGTTCAAAAAGGAGGATTTTGACCGGCTCCTTCAGGAACAGGGGCTTACTCTCTCCAAGCTCAGGAACCGTTACCGGGAGCAGATCGCCATCCGAAAGCTTCATCAGCATCAGGTCCGGAGCAAAGTGATTGTGACTCCGGTTGAGATCGAGGATTATTACAAGCAGCATCTCGATGAATTCACGGAGGATGAGAAAATCCGGGTCAGCACGATTACCATCCGCAAAAACGAGGAAGCCTTGGATGCGAAAGGGGAAGATCTCAAGGCCAAGGAGAAAGCGGAGGAGGTTCGGGGAAAAATTCTGGCGGGCGGGAATTTCGAGGAATTGGCCAGGACTTATTCTCAGGATACGAAAGCCGAAGCGGGAGGCGATTTGGGATTTATCGGCAGGGGAGAGTTGATCCCTTCTATTGACGAAGTGATTTTCAATCTTAAAATCGGAGATGTGTCGCCGGTCCTGACGACTGAAATGGGCTACCATATTTTCAAAGTAACCGAGAGGCGGGAAAGACGGGAGAAGTCCCTGGAGGAAGTCCGGGACATGATCGAAGATTTTCTGATCCGGAAAGAGACCCGGAAGCGCTTCAACGAGTGGATGCAGGATCTTAAGAAAAATGCCTATATCTCCATCCGGTGAACCTTCCGTCATTGCGGTGACCCTCGGGGACCCCGGCGGTATCGGGCCGGAAGTGACCGTCAAGGCCCTGGCTCTTTTCAGCAAGACTCCGGAATTCAGGCGAACGTGTCTTGTCTGGATCGGAATCCCCGGACTTTACCGGGACTTGGAAAATGCCGCGCGCCTTAAAACCTCTTTTGAGGTTATTTCAACTCTTGATCCCGCGAACCTGAGACCTTCCCGCGTTTATGTTTTGGATCTCCCTTCCGCTTTTTCTTCCGTGACGGTCCGGGGCGTCGGGAAAGAACCGCTTCGGGTCTTTCCGGATTCTTACGATACCGGCGTGATTTCGTCCCGGAACGCTTTTCTGGCCTATGCTTCACTTCAGATTGCGGCGCACCTTGCCTGCTGCCGGAAGGTGGGCGCTTTGGCAACGGCTCCCATCAATAAAGAGGCGATGCGTTTGTTGGACCCTTCTTTTATCGGGCATACCGAATATTTGGCACAGGTTTCGAGAACAAAATCTTACGCGATGCTTTTTGACGGAGGGGATTTGAAAGTGGCATTGGCGACGATTCATGTTCCGTTGGACCGCGTGAAGGAGCTTATTACGAAGGAGAGGATTGCGGAAAAGATCGGGCTTTGCCACACGTTTTTGAAAACCCGGTACGGGATCGCCAAACCGAGAATAGCCGTCTGCGCTCTGAACCCTCACGGGAGAGAATTCGGACGGACGGAAGAGGAAGAGATCGAACCGGCTGTTTTAAAAATGAAACGCCGGGGGATAAGCGTAAGCGGTCCTTATCCGGGTGATACGGTATTTCGGGACGCCTTACGCGGGCGGCACGATCTTGTGCTTGCGATGTATCACGACCAGGGGCTGGCGCCTCTCAAGACTATCGCGTTTGACCGTGCGGTCAATATTACGGCGGGCCTGCCGTTTGTCCGGACTTCTCCCGATCACGGGACCGCTTTTGATATCGCGGGGAAAAATAAGGCCGATGCGCAATCGATGTATCACTCGATTTTACTCGCGGCTCGTCTACTTTTCAGAAAATCAAAGTGAGGAGTTGAATATGCCTACCGGAGGTTTGCAGGGGAAAAAACAGATCGAATCTGAAAAAGAATCCGCGGCGGTGATTGCCGGAAAATTGAGGACACCCTTGGATTCGCGGGGAAACCCGGAGGCGGCCGCGCAGTTTCTGCGCGGCGGATATCAGCAGGAAGGGTATGGGGTCCCGGCGGGGGCGGCTATTGACGGATCCCATGCGGCGGGGGACGAAGGGAATCAGGGATATTATGTGACGGGGGGAAAGGAATGTTTTCTTAAGACGGTTGACGCAATGAGCGCGTTTTTCAAAAGGCGGAGCGCGCGGATCGGAAAACCGGTCCGGTATGTTATTAAGCCGGGCATCGGAGGCCAGCATACGCCGTTTCAGGGGATATCGGAGCTCTTTGCTTCTGTTTTCGGTCAGGAGCGGGGAATTATTTCCGGCGAATATGAGTTAGGGAAGGATTTTGAAGATTCCATCGGGAAAGTTCTCGGGGCGAACGGATGGGATTGGGATCAGGTTGCCGTGATCCCCAGTTCAAAGTCGGGATCCACGGACGAGACCATGATGATTTTTACGGAGATTTTCTACCTCCTCCTGAAACAGATCGGGAACCGGGAAGGATTGGACGGAAAGCAATTTGCGGATGTTGCGATGGAGACTCTGAATCGGGTGAATTTCATTCAGGGGAAGGAACGCTCTGGGAAGGATCTGTTTAAGGTCGAGAAGGACCGGTTCGGGACCGACAGCCTGATTTTTTTGATCACAAAGGAGATGGGGGAGCGTGGATTGGAAGGGGATTCGGCCCGGGTCCGGGCGATTCTGGGGCGTGTGCTCGGGAATATGTTTTTTGAAACAACGGACCGCGCGGAGCAAAGCCGTCTTTCGGCTTTTATTCGGAATTCCGGATTGGACCGCGAGTTGGGGGACGACAGCCCCGGGTTTGGGGCGATGTTTGACAACGTCGGCGGCCGTTGGACCGGGGATTTGCACATGATGACTTTCTTGGCATTTTACGAACTGGATGCTTTAAGCTACTGGGAAGCCCGGAGGAAGGGAATCGAATCCGTGCGGTTGGGCACGCATCTCGGGAATCGTCTCGGGCATGCGGTTTTGGATGGGGGGATCACGGATATTGCCTTGTTGGTCCCGGACGAGTTTTTCTGGTTCGGGAAGTCTATTGAGCAAAACTTCAACGAAAGTATTTGGCAGGAGGGATTTGCCAATCTGATTGCCGTTGTGGAAAGTCAATGGAATCAACAGTCCCGGCATTACGAAAAAAGAGCCGGAACTTCCGGAAGGAATCTTGTGATCCATCTGACAGCCGGGGAGATTCCCGAAGACCGGTTTTATTCCGTCAAAGTTCCGACCGGAGATTTTCGAAAACAATCCAAGCAGGGGCTGGCGCACCTATTCGGGGAGCTTTTGACGACTTTTTACGGAATGACGAATACCGTCGGGACGCGGCTGATCGCGAGGGCTTTGAAGGTCTCCGGATTTTCGGCCGAACAGGCGGAATTAAACGAAGTGATGTCTCCCGCGACGGGGATCGTTCAGAAAAATCTTTTTCTGCGGCAGCCTTATGTGGAACTCGGCAAGGGGCTTCTTGAAAAGAAATTGAAGTCCCTGCAGGCGGCGGGGACGGTGAGCGAAGAATTTTCCCGGATTCAGCTTGCGGCTCGGAAACGCGTGTTTGAGACCAATCTTCCCGGATTTCCGTTGCCGAACGGGGCAATGAGTGACGATCAAGTCCTACGGGCCGTCCGAGAGGCTTTTCGCCTGGCAACGCAGTCTTCCCGGAAATTCGTCCCGTTCTTTTATCTTGAAGGCGGTAAATTTTTGGAACTCCGGAAGGAACTGGTGAGTTCCGGGATTGAATGGGTGATGCAGGGAACCGGGGATCAGCATATCAGTTATCAGCAGGTTTTAGCGCAGCCCGGGAAATTTTTCGCGGCGATTGTTTCTTTTGTCCCGGGGAAAAGCGCTGCGGGACATCCTGCGGTCGGGTTTGCGAAAGGGTATCTCCATCAGGTGAGCCCTCATATGGTCCGGGATTTGTTTGCCGAAGCGTCATACAAGGCTTTGACCGAATTACGGCAAAATGAGGGGGGGCTCGGATTATTTCTTCGTACGATCGATTCTCCCTCTGAACATCGGTTGCTGGCCGAAGCTTTTTGCTCGATTGCGATTGCTTGACTCAATCACTTTTTGGCAAGGGTGAAGGACCGGGAAGTAGATCGTTGCAACTTATTTATCTTGAATAAGATGCGTAAATTTTTGTTTTAAAATTATCGTAACCCTTTCATGGCGAATATCCCTTCCGGCTTAGCTCAACCAGAGACGAGATATGATTGATCTTGAGAAACATTTCAAAACGCTGGCTTGCCTGTTGAATCTCGAGGAAAAGGAAGAACAGGAGGAATTCCGGTCCGAATTTCAGAACAAATCTCCTTCGGAGCGGGAAGAAGCGGGTCGGGCTTTGCTGAGGTTGAATCTTGTTGATACGCATTTCAATCCGGCGGGGCACAGGCTTTTAACTTTTCGCTACGCGGATTCGCGGCCGCTTCCGATTTATTCTCTGGATACGGGCGATGTGGTGACGCTGAGGGAAGATCCTTTTTTGGAACACGATAAACAAACGGGCGGAATTGTCTATGAGAAGGAAGAAAAGGAGATCACGGTTGCGTTCAGTCGGGAATTACCGGAATGGCTTGACGAACGCAAGCTCTACAGTCTGAATCTTTCCCGGAATCAGACGACGTACCGGCGCATGTCCGAGACCTTGGACCGGGTGCTTTTAGCCGAAAATTCACGGCTTGCTTATTTGCGCAATGTCCTGCTAGGCATTCGGAAACCATTGCTGGGCGATCCCGTCAAAACGGACGCATTGACTTTTTTCAATCCGAGTCTCAATGATTCTCAGAAGAAAGCCGTGATAACGGCGCTTGAAGCGATGGACGTTGCGTTGATTCACGGCCCTCCGGGGACCGGGAAGACAACCGTCTTGGTCGAAGTCGTCCTACAGGGCTTGTCGAGAAGGAAGAAAATCCTTGTTTCGGCTCCGAGCAACGCTGCGTGCGATCATCTGGTCGCCTGTCTGGCGCGATCGGGAGCTCCGGTTCTCCGGATGGGGCATCCGGCCCGTATGGCGAAGCATTTGAGGGAATATTCCCTTGATTTCAAGCTAGCCCGGCATCCGTATGCGAAAATGATCGACGAATTGGAGTTCCGGCTTTCGGAATGTTCCAAAAAAAGGGAACGGCACCGGACGAGAAGAGTGCTTGGCCGGGAGGCCAGGGACCAGATGTATGAGGAGGTCCGGGACCTCAGAAAAGAGGTCAGGACTTTGAAAAACGAGATTTTTTCCCAGGTCTGGAATGAATCGGACGTTGTGATCGCGACCCATACCAGTGCGGGAGATCCGATGCTAGAGCGGAAGGGATTTGACTGGGTGATCCTGGACGAGGCAACGCAGGCGATTGAGCCCAATTCCTGGATCCCGATTCTGCGTGCCGGTGAAAAAATTATTTTTGCCGGAGACCATTGCCAACTTCCGGCAACGGTCCGGTCCCGGGAAGCGGAGACCGGCGGGCTGGGGATATCCCTGTTCGAACGGCTGGAAGAGTCGCTGGGTGCGGAGTCCAAAGCGATGCTGACCGTGCAATACCGTATGCATGAGCATATTATGAATTTTTCTTCCCGGAAATTTTACGGCGGGAAACTGATCGCGGATCTTTCCGTGAAAACGCATGTCCTTTCGGATCTTTCGGGCATCAGCCGGTGCCCAGCGACGGAGAAACCGCTGCTGTTCTTGGATACGGCGGGGAAAGGATTTGAGGAAAAAGTGGAGACCGGAAGCGAGAGCCGTTATAATCCGGACGAAGCCCGGCTGGTTTTCGGGGAATTTAAAGAGTTTTTGCGGGCCGGGGTTCCTCCCCGTGAAGTTGCGGTCATCAGCCCTTACCGGGCGCAGGTGAAATTAATCGCGGATTTACTGCAATGCCCGGAGGCGGAGATCGACAGCGTCGATGCGTTTCAGGGAAGGGAAAAAGAAGCGGTTATTCTCTCTTTGGTCCGTTCGAATCTGGAGGGAGAAATGGGGTTTCTGACGGACATCCGGCGCATGAACGTGGCGATTACCCGCGCGAGACGGCGATTGACCGTGATCGGGGACAGCGCGACGCTTTCGGCCATTCCGTTTTACCGGGAATTTATTCAATATGCGGAGTCTGTGGGAGGTTAAG
>JAKQXH010000067.1 GCA_029561555.1 Candidatus Omnitrophota bacterium | reverse complement strand
GGGGATTCTCCTTGGACAGGCGGTAATAAGCCAGGTTATCGATCCCCCGGAAAGAAAGCGTCGGCCCCATCTGGTTTCCTTCGGCGGTATGGTTATAAACCACGTCCAGGATCACTTCGATTCCCGCAATGTGAAACACCTGCACCATCATTTTGAATTCCCGGATCACTTCCAGCGGATCAGACGCGGAAGAATAACGGAGATCGGGCGCAAAAAAAGAAAGCGTGTTATAGCCCCAGTAATTTTTCAACCCTTTTTCCTCCAAGTGCCGGTCATCCACATGATGATGCACGGGCATCAACTCAACCGCCGTCGCGCCGAGTTCCTTCAGGTATGTGATCACGCTTTCCGAAGCGAGCCCAAGATAAGTTCCTCTCAACCTCGGAGGGACTTCCGGATGAAGTTGGCTGAATCCTTTGACGTGAAGTTCGTAAATAAGAGTTTTATGCCAGGGCGTCTTGGGCGGGCGATCGTCTCCCCACGCAAACGTCGGATCAATCACCGCCGCCAGAGGCGCGTTTTTCGCATTGTCCTGCCCGCCGAACGACAAATCGGCTTCCTCGTTCCCGATTTGATAGCCAAACATATCATCCGCCCAGTTCACCCGCCGGCCGATCGACTTCGCATACGGATCCAGCAAAATCTTGGACGGATTGAATCGATAGCCCGTCTTCGGATCATACGGCCCGTAAACGCGGTATCCGTAGAGCTGCCCCGGGCGGACATCCTTCAGATATCCGTGCCAGATCATATGCGTTTTTTCGGGAAGGACAACGCGCAGGGATTCTTTCTCGGCACTCATGGAATCAAACAGACAGAGTTCAACGCGAGTCGCATGTTCGGAGAAAATCGCGAAATTAACGCCCTTTCCATCCCATGTCGCGCCCAGTGGATAGGGGAATCCGGGCAAAATTTTCAGCATTTCATATTTCCAGGTTGGTAGCCCAAGACGCCGTCAGTAACGCAAACACATCCGACGCCTTCAGGCATCGCTTCTTTTCAGCATGGTGCACCGGAATGTCTCGTCTCGTAAAAACATCCTTCAGGGGTTCCGGCATCGGAAGATTTTTCGGAAGCAAAATTCTCGTGTCCTTCCACACGGCATCCCCGGTTGGAGACCCGTCCCCGTCCGTAACAAGCTCCGAAAAAAAGCGAGCCGCCGCGGCCAAAACGATTTGAGGACCTTTTTTCCGGATCAATGCGACGACATTCTCCTTCCTCTCCCCTTCAACTTCCAGGGGGAAATACTCGCCCCCCACAAACAGATCCGGATACCGGCTCCGCAAAGCCAGGCATTCCCGGAGCATAAAAATCTTCATCGCCCCGTCACTCGGGCCCGCAGTTTCCTGACGGATAAAGGCTTCTCGGGCCTCTGCATTCGAAGCCCCGGAAAAAACACGGTCCAGCATCTTCCGGCGAAGATTGAAATCCACGGGCCTCCGGTTATCCGGGTCGACCAGACTGTACTCAAAAACTTCCGTCCCCTGATAGTGATCCGTCACCCCCGGCGAAGCTTCTTTCAAAACCAGCGCCGAGAGGGCGTTCAACTTCCCCAGGCGGCTGATCTTCCTCTGCACGGGAAGAAACATCTCCAAAAAAGGATTTTCTTCCGGCGACGCTAAAATCCCCCTCAAGAATTTTTTGACGGCATTTTCGTGCTCAAAATTGGGATTGATCCAATTCGAATAGATCTTCCCTTCGCGAACCGCTTTCACCAGATAATCCTCGAGGCGCCGAATCAGAACCTCCAGGGCTTTCCCTGACGGCATCTCATCCGGCCACACGCCCAAAAGCGTTTGATAGATAAAATACTCCGTATTTCGCCTGGGCTCGAGAACTTCCCGAATCGGGGTTTTGTGTTTTTCATTCACGGCGGCCCATTTCGAAATGTTGATTTTCCACTCCTCGGGATTTTCGCTCAAGGTATTCACCCTCATCCTCAGATCTTCGCTGCGTTTCGTATCATGCGTCGAAGTCGTCAGAAAAGCCAAAGGCCAATTTCGGTTTCGCTCCGCGTTCTGCCTGTGGAAACTTTCCGCCGAATATCCGAAACGAAAGGGGTCCCCGCCCACTTCATTCAGCGACACCAACCGGTTGTAAATATAAAACGCCGTGTCTTCCAGACCTTTTGCCATAATCGGCCCCGTCAGCTGTTGAAACCGCAGGACCACGTCCCGGTAAACTCTTTTCTCGTCCCCTTCCAAATCGGAATCCAGCTTCAGCAGCAGAATATCCCGGAGAAAATCATAGACCGCCGGATTCAGCGCGGGAGTCCGCATTTTGGCCCGCTCGACCGCCTGATGGATAAATCGCCGGTCCCGCTCCGTCACTTCCGTGTCCTCGGGTGAGATGTAAGTCCGGTACACCGGAAAGCAGGCGATCAATTCACGAATCGCCAGCGTGAGATTGTTTCGCGTAAAATCCCGGTAAGCCCGGTCCTTCTCGGAAATCTGATCGAGCAGATGCCCCAGGTTATTGATCTCACTCGCCATATGAATCAGAGCGAAAAATTTCTTCTTCTCGTAAACGACCTGTTCGAAATTGATCTTGTGGCCGATAAAATTTTCATAGATATCGCTGAACGCCCCGGCATTCGGCTGTTTCACAAACAGACCGTTCAATGCATTGAGAAACTCGTAACCCACGGTCCCGTCGACCATCCAATTCTCGGGAAGGTCTTCGTCATGGTCCAGAATCTTCTCGACAACCACAAAAAGAGGCGGACGGTGCAAAGCAGCCTTCTCTCCCAGCAGGCGGAGAAATCCCCTCCGGGTCTCTGCCGGGATACTCGCCAGTTCGGGCATAACGGACTCGCCATTCCCGACCGGCCTCAAAATCTTCCCCCGCAAATAGTACAGCTGAAGATTCTCAAAATAAGCCGGGGGGTTATACAAGCCGTCCGGATGATCCACCCGAAGCCCGTGAACCTTCCCCTCCCGGATCAGCCGGAAAATTAATTCATGATACGCCTCAAAAACCTTTTCATCCTCGATCCGGATCGACGCCAGTTCATTGATATCGAAAAAACGCCGGTAATTGATTTCCTCGGAAGCCACGCGCCAGTATGCGATCCGGTAAGACTGTTCGTTCAAAAGCCGGTCCAGAGCGTCAAAGCTTTTCGGATTCGTCTTGATCCCGTTAAACAGGCGAATCCGGCCCTCGACAAATTCCCGGATCGCACCGCTCCGCTCGAGGAGAGCCGTCAACCGCTGCTTGGCAATTTGCTTTTCGCGGTTCCGTTCGCTGATCTTCTGCGGATCCCGTTCCGTCCTGAGCGGCAGATTCCGGAATGCGGTGATAATGCTCAAATATTCCAAATAATCCGGATGCTCTTTCCCTGCCCCTTCCTCCAGTTCATGAATCCCGGATTCCAAAATCATCGGATAGGTTTTAGGCGCAACCGGCAGACGATAACCGTAATAGGTGACAACAAAGCCGCCTTCGGAAAAAGAAAGCCTTATTTCTTCGTTTTCCAGCACACGTCCGTAATAATCGCCCAAAATCGGCAGGAGAATCTTATCCTCGAGTTCTTTCTTGACGGGATTCCAATTGATGTCAAAAAAATGACTGTAAATCGAGCTGGGTCCGTTCTCCAAAACATCCATCCACCACCGGTTATTATTACCCGAAATCCCCATGTGATTAGGAACCACGTCCAGAACCTGCTTCAGGCCGTTTTCCCTCAATGCGGCACAAAACGCCTCAAAATCTTCCGCGGTGCCGATTTCCGGATTAATCGAATGGGGGTTGGCGACATTGTAACCGTGCAAACTGCCCGGCACGGCCTCCAGATAAGGAGAACAGTAAACCGCGTCCACCCCGAGCTTCTTCAAGTACGGGATAATTTCACAAGCCTGCCGAAAGGTAAATTCGCGGTTTAACTGCACGCGATAAACGGAGCCGAAGGCGGGCGATTCTTTCAATCTCCCCGAAAGAAATTTCCCCGCGGCTTCCATCTCACAATCGCAGTCGTTCTGATTTTTCTCCATTTTTCCGCCTTTTGAATTTATTTTACACGGAATCTCCGCGAGAACAACCTTTTCCCGAAGTTTTTCCGAATCCGTAGCGAATCCGTTCGGAAAGCGCAAGTAACACCGCAAAATTAGAGGCGCGACCGGGAAAGATCATCCCGCTCGCACTGCTGAACCGCACCCCCTCACCGTCAAATTGAATAACAACCCCGAGATTCCGGGAAGCCTTCCGACAGTGGACAAACCCCACGGTCACCGAATAGGTGACAAATGCGAGAAGAATGATTAGATCAATCATACGGTTAGACGCCTCCCTTAAACCGCCCAAAATGAATTTTAACAAATCTCCTTCCAATTTCACTTCACAAAAAACCCGAAAGTACTAAAATCGCTTTTATGAAACTGGGAAACTCAAAAATCCGGGAAATAAGGATTTTGACCGCAATACTCGCCGCGGGATTTCTTTCCTCGGACATTCTCCCGGCGGCTGAAATCCATCTCACCAACGGAGATAAAATCAGCGGAGAAATCGTCACGCAGAATGCGGATAAACTATTGGTCCGCGGCGAAGCCTACGGCGAAATTTCCGTCAACCGGAAATTCGTGAAAGAAATCAAGGATGCCATTGCACCTAAGCCGGTCACGCCCCGGTCTCCCGAACCGAAAATCTGGGACGGCAACCTCTCCGCCGGAATCGACCGCCAGAGCGGGAATGTCAGGAGCACGGAAGCCAACGCGGGGTTTTTAATCCACCGGAAACGGGAAAAGGTCGACGAGTTCCATCTGAAAGGCGAGTCCTTCTATTCCGCCGTCAACAAAAAAATGAACGCCCAGCGTTACTCCGGAATGATTCGCTACGCGTTCAGCTTCGGAAAAAAGAAAAAATGGTATAACTTTTATAAAACCGAAGCGGACCACGACCGGTTCGCCAACATCGAGTACCGGCTTGTCCCCTCAACGGGACTGGGCTACTGGTTCTCGGACACGCCCGGATGGAAAGCCATGACGGAAGCCGGCATCGGTTTTTCTTCGACAAAATTCAGGGATCAGAGCAAGCGAAGGCAGGAAATAGTTCTCATCCCGAGAGTTTTCCTGGAAAAAACGCTTTTTGAAAAACTGAAAATATCCGAGGACCTGTTTCTGTACCCGTCCCTGACCGAACGGGGGGAATGGCGTTTCACCTCCGAAACGGCTTTTGAAACGCCCTTGACCGATGCTCTCGCGCTCCGCCTCAGTTTTAAAGCTCTCTACAACTCCCGGCCGGGCGCGGGCACAAAAAAAAGAGACACCCGCCTCATCACTTCCCTGGTATACACGTTTTAAGCTCGTCTCCCGCTTGAAAAACCGTTTCACCGCCGATATACTAGCGATGATTCGCGCACGGGGCTGAACCGAACGCAACAGAAAGGAAAACGACACTTGGAAACGCAACCCCTGGCCACCATCGTCGTCACGATCAGTGCCGGAGTCCTCTCGCTCATTCTGGCGTCCAAAACCAAATTTCCCAGCATCTTGTTTTTCCTCGCTTTCGGGATCTTTCTCGGCCCGCGCTTCGCGAATCTGATCCAGCCAAAAATTCTGGGGGCGTCCTTTCCCCAGGTCGTTTCCATCATGGTCGCCCTCATCCTCTTCGAAGGAGGGATTTCCCTGAAATTCAGTCAATTCCGGGAAATTTCGAGCATTGTCAGAAACCTCCTGACCGTCGGCATGCTGACCACTTTGGCGGGAATCGCCTGCGCAGTTCACTTTGTTTCCGGGATGTCCCTAACTAAATCAATTCTGTTCGGCGCCGTCATGACCATTTCGGGACCGACCGTCGTCATCCCGATCCTTCGGAGGATCCGGCTCAAGGAAAAACTGCACAATATCCTAAAATGGGAGGCAATCCTGATCGACCCCCTGGGGGCCGTCACCGCCGTCGTCCTGTTCGAACTTCTGCTTTCCGAAAAAGTCGGCATTCTCACCGGACTATTGCTCTTTACCGGAAGAATCGGCCTCGGCATACTGATGGGAATTCTGACCGGACTCGCGATCGCATACGCTCTGAGGCATCGCTGGCTGCTGCGCCTTGAGACCGAAGAACTCGGCGGCCTTTTCGTGGTGGGGACGAATCTTCTTTTTTACGGAATTTCGGAATGGATCGCCCCGCATTCGGGCCTGGTCACCGCCACGGTCGCGGGAATTTTTATCGGAAATCAGAAATTCCCTTTTCAGGAACAGATTTTCCACTTCAAAAAGCAAGTCACACTTTTCGCCCTTTCCGTCCTCTTCATTCTGCTCGCAAGCAAAATTCCCGTCGAGGCGATCCCCAACATCCTGCGCGAAGGCATTATAATTTTTCTGATTCTCGTATTCGTAATCCGCCCGCTTTCGGTATTCCTGAGCACGTTCCGGCAACCGGACTTTTCGTGGCAAGAGAAGATCTTTATTTCGTTCTTGGCCCCCCGGGGCATCGTCTGTGCCTCCCTGGCTTCCGTTTTCGCCATCGCTTTCGAGCGAAAAGCCCTGACGGGACGCGGAATTTTCCTCCCCCTGGCATTTCTGATCATCTCGGGGACGATCATCTTCTACGCCCTTCTGTCGGAATTGCTCGCGAGAATCCTCCGGGCAAAAGAAGAAGCCCGGCGGGGGATCCTGATCGTCGGAGCAAACCGCATCGGCCTCCTGTTTGCGGAAGAGCTCCGGAAGAAAAATTTTCAGGTCCAATTCGTTGACACCAATCCCAAAAACTGCCAGCTTGCACGGGAAAAAGGGTTCCGGGTCTTTGAGGGAAGCGGCTTTGACAAGGAATTTCTCGAATCCCTGGACCTCAAAGGGATCGGGAAAATGCTGGCCATGACGTTCAATCACGAAGTCAACGTGCTCTGCTGCCAGACCTTTTCCGGTTATCTGGGCCGAAACGCCGTCTACCGCCTGTGGGACAAAACCGATTCCTGGGATTCCGTAACGGCTCCGACTTATGACGAATCATGGGGAAAACCGCTTTTGATTACTTTCTCCGAAAAAGCGGATTTTTTGAAGGAAAAACTCTACCGCGATGCTCTGACAAGCGCATCCAAAGAAACCCAGGAAGACCTGAGCATTTCTCAAAATTTTTTCCCGGAAATGCAAATCGATTATCCCCTGTTCACCGTCCAAGGCGAAGAGGCTTTTTTCCCGACTCCCAACGCCGTTATCAAGGGAAAAAGCGAACTGGTTTACGCGCGGGACAAAACTCCCTGACGAGGATTGTTTCAAAAAACTAAACGGAAAAAGCCTTCAGAATATTCCTCAGCGTTTCAACACACCGTCCGCGATCCATCTCCCGGAACAGGTCATGATAAAACCCGTCGAATTCAATCCATCGTTTATCCGTCGATGCGATTTTTCCGTAAAATTCCTTTGCCGCATGCTTATCGACGATTCTCTCATTACCGGCAACGAGCATGCGAACGGGGATCAGAATCTCCCCGGCACGCGCAAGAATCGTCTCCCCCGCGTCAATCATCTCCCGGACCAACCCCAGCGTGATCCGCCGTTCAACCAAAGGATCGCTTTCGTATTCCGAAACTTCAACCGGATCATGCGATAAAAAAACGGGCTTTACCGGGTTCTTCAATACCGTGTGAGGGAAACGCCGCCCCAGCAGTCTCGCGACACGCGCCCCAAGCGGGATGCCCGGGAAAAGGCCGAAACAGGGCGAGGAAAGGATCAATTCGCGGACCCTTGCCGGATTTTGGAGGGCAAACAATGCGGCGATCTCCGCTCCCATACTGTGCCCAAAAAGTAGCATCTCCCCCGAATGCCCCGGATACCGACCCGTGAGAAAATCCAGAAAGGCTTCGAGGTCCTCCGCATATTGCAAGAAAGAGTCCGCATAAACACGCTCCCCGCCGGACCGGCCGTGCCCCCGCAAATCGCACGCGGCGAAGCCGAACGGAAGGTCTTTCAATTCTTCGATCAAAGGCAAATAGCGGCGGGAATGTTCTCCGAATCCGTGCAAAATCAGAAGGAGAGGGTTCCCTCCTTCCGAGGCGAACGATGAAAAATAGGAAAGCCGTATGCCGTCGGGAGCCTGGAACTCCCCTTCAAGAAAGGACCGGCTCACCCGCAGGCTTCCCTTCATACATCAAATCGATCAAGTCCCGATATTTCTCGGCAATCACTTTCCGGCGGACCTTAAGCGTCGGCGTCAACTCCCCCTCGGACTGAGAAAATTCCCTCGTCAGGAGCCTGAAATATTTAATCTTTTCATGATTCGAAAGATCCGAAAGACGGGCTTCGATTCTCTGCCGGATCATGCTCATCACAACGCCGTGCCCGGCAAGTTCTTCCCGGGTCCCCCAAAGAACCCGCTTCTGCCGGGCATACCCCTCCAGCCTTTCCCAGTCCGGGACAATCAATGCCGTCAGATAATTTCTCCGGTCACCAATCAGACAAATCTGCGAAATATATTCATCCGCAACCAGAAGACCCTCAATCTTCTGGGGCGCGATATTTTTCCCCCCGGACGTGATAATAATATCTTTTTTGCGGTCCGTGATTTTCAGAAAACCGTCCTGCGACAATTCCCCGATGTCACCGGTAAAAAACCATCCTTCCCGAATCACCTCTTCCGTGCGGACGGGATCCTTATAATAACCCGGCATCACGCTGGGGCCTCTGGCTAAAATTTCTCCGTCCGGCGCAATCTTCACCTCGACATTCGGCAACAAAGGGCCCACCGTCCCGAAACGGAGCCGCCCCGGCAAGTTCACCGCTACCACCGGCGAAGTCTCGGTAAGGCCATATCCTTCGAGAATCAGAATCCCCGCGGCAAAGAAAAATTCGGCAATTGCCCTGGGAAGCGGTGCGCCTCCCGAAATAAAAAATTTCAGTCTCCCACCTAACTTTCGCCGGATCTTCCCAAACACCAAACCGGAAACCAGCGCGTAACACCACTTCAAGCGCAGGGGCAAGTCCCGTCCCTCAAGGCGGTAAGGCATTGCTTCCTTTCCGACCCGGAGGCTCCACAAAAAAATCTTTTTCTTTAAACCGGTCGCATTCTCAAGCTGCTCCAGGACCCTCGCATATATCTTCTCATAGAATCTGGGGACCGCCGTCATGACATGCGGGCGAATCTCGAGAATATTCTGCTGGACATTGGTCATATCCTCGGAATAGGCAATGGTTACCCCCTGATAAAGCATGAAATAATATCCCGCCATGCGTTCAAACACGTGACTCAGCGGCAAAAAAGACAGAGAAAGGCTTCCCGCCGGAATCGGAAGTACCTCTGCCGCCGCTTCCACATTGGCAAGAAAATTCCCGTGGGTCAGCATCACCCCCTTGGGCTCGCCGGTCGTACCCGAAGTGTAGATAATGCTGGCCAAATCGTTCCGTTCCAGCGCCGAAAGCATTGCCGCAAATAAAGCCGGATCCTCCTGATCCGATTTTCGCCCCTTCTCGATCACGTCTTTAAAGAAAAGGACTCCCGAAGCCACCTCGGAAGAGAAAGCGTCCATCACAATGATCGTTTTTAATTTCCCCGCCTTCGACAAAAGAAACCGCGTCCTTTGGTATTGGGCAACCGTTGAAACAATCAAAATCTTGGCCTCGCAATGTTCAAGGATATGCTCAATCTCCCGGATCCCGTTCGTGGGATACAAAGGGACATTCACGGCACCGAGCGCAAGGATGCCCAAATCCGCGCAAGCCCATTCAGGCCGGTTCTCCGAAAGCAGCGCGATTCGATCCCCCTTAACCGCGCCCAATTCTTTGAGCCCAAGAGAAAAATACCTGATCGCCATTCCGGCATCAGTCCAGGAAATCTCGCGATACCGCCCTTCCTTTTTGACCAGGAAGGCAGGTGCGCCTCCGTAAATCCCGGCTTTGATAGAAAACATCTCGGCCAAATTCCGAATTCCCATTCCGAATCCTTTCCGATTCAATTTCGGACCGTCTCAGCGGTCCGCAAACTTAGGCTGGCGTTTTTCCAGAAAAGCCCGGACGCCTTCCTTGCAATCTGCCGTCTCGGAGATCTTCCCAAACAGGCGGGCTTCCAATTTCAGCGCATCCGCCAGGGGAAGTTTTCCTCCTTCCCGGAGCGCTTCCTGCAGCATTTCAACCGCCCGCCGGCTTTTCCCCGCGATCTTCTTGGCTATCCCCATCGCCTGCTTCAACACTTCTCCGTCGGGAACCACTTTGTTGATTAAACCGATCCTCAGCGCTTCCTGGGCCGTGATATTATCTCCCGTCAGCAGAAGTTCTCGGGCCTTCATTGGCCCGACAATTCTCGGAAGCCTTTGAGACCCTCCGAATCCCGGGATAATTCCGAGCAAGATCTCAGGCTGGGCAATCTTGGCGCGATCCGACGCAATCCGCAAATGGCAGGCCATCGCAAGTTCGGTGCCTCCGCCGAGGCAAACACCGTTGATGGCCGCGATAAAAACTTTCCCCGAATTTTCAATCCTGTTCAACACCGCCTGTCCCTTCAGCGCGAGCGCCTCCCCTTTTTCCGCGGCATCGATTTTCGCGATTTCCTTGATGTCCGCCCCCGCCATGAAGACCTGAGATCCCTGCCCGATCACAATCACCGCTTTCACATCTGCGGCGCCGTCCAGATCCGAAACCGCCTGCGCCAGTTCTTCCATCACAACCGCAGTCAAAATGTTCAAGGGAGGGTTATCGATCAAAATAACGCCTACGGAATCTTCCCGGCTGACTTTCACAAACTGTCCCATAACCATCCTCCTTCGGATTTTTGAAAATTTCGCCGGCCGTCTTGGTCCGGCACCCATCACGCGGAATATTCGAAAAATCCCCTCCGTGCCTTCACCCCCAAGAAACCGGCTCCGACCAGCCGCTTGATCAACGGACACGGCCAGAAACGGTCCCCGCACTCCCGGGTCAGCTTTTCAAGCATCTGAAGAACGACATCCAGTCCGATTTGGTCCGCATAGGCAAGAATCCCACCCTTGTCCTGCGGAAACCCCACTCCCGCCATGAGGGCCACGTCAATGTCGACGGCTCTGGACACATGTTCCTGAACGCAGACGGCCGCCTCATTCAAGATCGGGAAAATAATCCTCTCGATGGAAAATTTCGACTGAGAATTCGCGAATCGCGCCTGCAAAGTCCGGATGACCTCATCCGCACGGTTCGTTTCGGACCCGCGGTAATTATAAAACCCCTCGCCGGTTTTTCGCCCCCAGAGTTTCGCTTCATAAAACGCCGTCCACAATTCCGCGGGCCGCATCCTCTCTCCGTAAGATTCAAGCAGCACTTTCCCCACTTCCCGGCTCACATCCAGCCCCAGGTTATCCACCAATGTAAACGGCCCCATCGGAAGGCCAAACGCAACGGCCGCCTGGTCGATCTCTGAAACCCCAGCCGAGCCTTCCATCACGCAACGGGCCGACTCGTTCAAATAGGGGAGCAGCAGCCGGTTCACCAGAAAACCCGTGCACTCGTTCACGCGGACCGGAATTTTCCTGCAGGACTCCGCAAAACCGGTCGCGTCATCCAGCGTCTCCTCCGAAGTCGCAAGTCCCGGAATGATCTCGACCAGTTTCATCACATGAGCGGGAAAAAAGAAATGAAGGCCGATGACCTTTTCAGGCCGGCGCGTCGCGCTCCCCATTTCGGAAATGGAAAGGCTCGACGTATTGCTGGCCAAAATCGCGGATTCGGGACAGACGCCGTCCAACTCGCGCATCACCTGTTTCTTGAGTCCCATATTCTCGGGAACAGCCTCAATCACCAGATCAACGTCTTTGAAGAGTTCGTAATCGGTCGTTCCCGTCACAAGATTAACCTTGGCCTCGGCTTCCTGTGCGGTCATCTTGCCTTTTTCCACGCGCCGCTGATAGATCTCCCGGATTCTCGCAAGAGCCCGATTCACCACCTCCGGGTCCACATCCTTCAAAACCACCGGCAATCCGGAAAAAGTGATCACCTGGGCGATCTCGGCGCCCATATTCCCCGCTCCCACGACTCCCGCCTTGTAAATATACATAACTATTTTCTTCCCAGAACCACGGCTGCCCCCTGACCTCCCCCGACGCACAAGGTCGCAAGCCCTGCCGACAAATTTCGCCTTTTCATCTCATAGAGAAGCGTCACAAGGATTCGTGCGCCCGTCGCACCCACGGGATGCCCCAACGCAATGGCCCCTCCGTTGACATTCGTGATCTCCCGATCTATCCCTAAGATCCGTTCACAGGCAAGATACTGCGCGGCAAACGCCTCGTTCAATTCGATCAGCTGAATATCTTTCAGTTCCATCTTCGCCCGTTTCAGTGCAATCGGCGTCGCGCAGGCAGGCCCCAATCCCATCCGCTCCGGCTCCAGAGCGGCAAATCCATACCCCTCAATGGTCGCAAGCGGCTCAAGCCCCAGCGACGCGCATCTCTCGCGGGTCGTGATCAGAAGAGCGCCCGCGCCGTCCGATATCGCGCAGGAATTCCCGCCGGTAATCGTTCCGTCTTCTTTGAAAATTGCGGGATATTGCGAGAGCAGCTGCTCGGTCAGGCCAATGTTCGGCCCCTCATCCTGCACGATCGTCTCCGAAGGCAACGGCTTTCCGTAAAATGATTTCTCGACGGTCACCGGGACAATTTCTTCCTTGAATTTCCCTTCCCGGGTCGCCTGAAAAGCCCTCCGGTGAGAGAGAAGGGCAAACCGGTCCTGATCTTTTCGGGAAATCTGAAATTCCTCAACCAGATTCTCCGCAGTCCGGCCCATGATTTGATTGCAAATAGGATCCGTCAACCCCTCCCACAGGGAATCGACCATCGTCGAATGGCGAAGGCGCTTGCCGAAACGAAGGTCACGATTAACATAGGGAAGTGAAGACATGGACTCGGTCCCGCCGGCAATGATCATCTCGGCATCTCCGCATTGAATCTCCTGATAGGCGCTGACCACCGCCTGAATGCCCGAAGCGCAATTCCTCGCGACGGTATACGAGGGAATTTCTTTCGGAAGGCCCGCCAGAAGCGAAATGACCCTCGCGACATTCGGAGCATCGCTCCCCTGCCCCACGCAGCCGAAGATAACCTGATCGATCTCCCGGTCCCCGAGACGGGCTCTCCGCATAAGTTCCCGGACCGCAAATTCCCCAAGCTTCTGACTGGATAAATCCTTGAGCGCACCTCCCAAATTTCCCTGCGGGGTCCGAACCGCCGCCGCGATCACAACCTCTTTCATATTCGCCTCCCTCGTCTCAAGTTTATTTTATCATCGGATAAAAAATCGGAAACAGGTTTTTCCTCCCCGGAAATTCACGGCCACCCGCTCATGCGCCCTGTCCGTCGGACCTCCCGATCAATGCCTGGGCTGATCGATCAATTTCCGGATTTCCGGAAGCAATTCACGGGTTCGCTCTTCGCCCATCCGAATAAACTTGCCCGGCGAGTAAAATTCCGCCCAATGCGCGCTGGGCAGGATAGGATGAATCACGATGTCCGCTTCGCGCATAGAATGGCGGGCGATCTGATAACCCATATACTGGATAGTATTCATCAGGACGTTGAAAATATTCTCCCGCATATGATGACGGAAAACGCGGCGGACGCGGTAAATCCATTTCTGAAAAAAATTGGCCGACTCCATTTTTTTCTCGAACTGAGCCCTCTTTTTCTCGACAAACCGCTTGCGCTCAAGAACATCCTCCGGCCCCGGCAGGACATTTACCGCGATAATCTTCCGGACCCCCCGGTCCGCCAACAACTTGACCGGCAAAGGATCCACAACCCCTCCGTCAATACAGGTATTCCCGTTCACATGGCCGCACCGGAAAATCCCCGGGATCGCGATACTGGCCCGGATGGCCTCGACCAAATCGCCCTCCTCGAACACGATCGCTTCCGATGTGAACAAATTCGTCGCAACGACCTTCAGCGGAATCCTCAAGTCCTGAAAAGTTTTATTTCCGAGCAGAGACCTCAAAAACCGCACGGTCTGATTTCCCCGCAAAAAACCGCGATAGACGGGCGACAAATCCATCACGCTGAAGACGTTAAAAAAACCCGCTTTTTCTCCCAGCGACAAAGTGATTTTTTCGATTTCATGCGCCGAATATCCGGCCGCCCACAACCCCCCCATCAAAGACCCGATACTCGATCCCGCGATCACGTCGATCGGAATTCCCTCCGCCTCCAGCGCCTTTAAAACGCCGGCATGCGCCAACCCGTGAGCCGCTCCGCTTCCCAGCACAAGCCCGACCAACCGGCCGCTCAATTCTCTCGTCAGATACCGGATCACCCGGCAATAAGGCGTTTTTTCGTCACGGTAGCGGCACGGCGGAGTCCGGACACCCTCTTCGCCGGGTTTGGGAAGGACGGAAAAAAAACGATGTCCGAGTTCTTTTTCGAAAGCCGGTACCGTCGTCCGGTTTCCGATGAAAACCGTTTTGATTTTGCTCTCGGGGAAACCGTAAAGCTGCTTTAATTGCGTCAAAAGCGAGCGGCACTTACCGACGCCGTCGCCTTCGGAGCCGACCAGAAGGTAAATTTCATCCGACTGGGACAAGAGTTTATAGCCGCCTTCGTTCAATTCTCCGCCAAAATCGGTCAGGATAAAACCGGCCTGCCGGAGAAGATGGGACAGCAAAACGACTTCCTTTTTCCCGGAAGGATTCTCCGTGCCCCCGATTTCAAGCCGTAAAACTTTGACGCCGGACGGCGATTCGCAGACATGCCGCATCACGTCGGGATGGGAGAGATCTCCCAAGGAATCCATTTTGAGAAGAGGGATTTCCGCATCATTCCCGAGCAGAGCCTTCCCCCGGCCGCAGGAAAACGTAGTGTCCAGGAAAAACACTTCCTGTTTTGTTTCATGGCGGAGCGCCAGGGAAAAATCAACGGAAAAAAGGCTTCCGGCTCCGTCCGTGCCGGCATTAACGATGGAAACAATCTTGGTCTCAACCATTTCCTCATCGGCACCGTCCCGAAGACGGAGTCCAAGAAGGCGGCTGAGATGAAGCGAAAAAGAAGGAGCCCGGCGGAGCAGTTCGCTGAAATCCTCTTTGTCCAACCGGAAGACTCTCGAATCATTCATCGCCTCAACGGTAACCGAATGAGGTTTTCCCGTCAGAAGCGAAATCTCGCCGAAATAATCCCCCCGAAAAAGACAGGTAACCGTGCGACGGTGATGTTCTTCCTCGGTCAAAACGCGGAAACGCCCCGCGGCCACCATGTAAAACGCGTCCGGGTTTTCGCCCTGCCGGTAAACCCGGTCTCCCTTCCGGTATTCGACCAACCGGAGCTTTTCCCCGACGAATTTCTTTTCACTGGGCGCCAGCAAAGCCAACAGGGGGATTTCGTCAACGGCAGGCCCCCAGTCCTCCGAATCTTCAGACTTCCTGCTGAACGGCAGATGAAACATAGATTCTCCCGGTACCGGTATAAACTTGAACAGAGTTTAACTGTTAGAATATCGGCAGAAACGGAAAATCTTTGACAAATGTCGATCGTTTGGAGGGTACGGAATTTTCAGGAAAGCCCTTGCGCTAAAACCCGGCGGACGCTGGCCATCCAGCCGGCATAAAGCCTGCTCCTTACGGCTTCAGACATGCGGTTGTTATACGTCTCGTATTTCAGCTTCCGGTCGATCTGTCGCACATCCGGCCAAATGCCGGCGCCGCAGGCGGCCAGTTTTGCGGCTCCCCACGCGGTCGACTCGATCACCGAACTGCGCTCGACTTTCATCCCCAAAATATCCGCTTGAAATTGCATGAGAAACCCGTTCTCCGAAGCGCCTCCGTCAACACGCATCGTCTTCATCTCAAGGCCGCTGTCCCGCCTCATCGCATGAATCACATCGGCCGTCTGGTAAGCAATCGCTTCCAGGACAGCCCGGGCAAGATGCGCGCGTCCGGTTCCCCGCGTTAAGCCCAAAATGGCCCCCCGGCATTCGCTGTCCCAATACGGAGCGCCCAACCCCACAAACGCGGGAACCACATACACTCCCCCGGTATCCCTCACGGACCGGGAGAGCTTTTCCGTATCCGAAGCCTTCCGAATCAACCCGAGGCCATCCCGGATCCATTGAACCGCCGCGCCGGAAATAAAAATCGATCCCTCCAGCGCATAAACCGGACGTCCCGACCGGTCACAGGCCAAAGTCGTCAACAGACCGTGCCGGGAAGAGACCCTTTTCTTGCCCGTATTCAGGACCAGAAAACTTCCCGTCCCGTAAGTGTTCTTGACGGCTCCCGATTCATAGCATCCCTGCCCGAAAAGAGCCGCCTGCTGATCGCCCGCCATAGCATAAATGGGGATCCCCTCAGGAAAAGGTCCGATTTTAACGGTCCGGCCGAATAAAGCGGCGGACGGAAAAATAGACGGAAGCGCGGTCTGCGGAACGCCAAAAATTTCCAGCAGTTCGGAACTCCAGCATTTCCGGGTAATATCAAAAAGGAGCGTGCGAGAGGCATTCGTAAAATCCGTGGCGTGAACCGTGCCTCCCGTCAAGTTCCAGAGAAGCCATGAGTCAATCGTTCCAGCGAGAAGGTTCCCGCTTTTTGCCCGGGCCTGAACCCCGGGAACATTTCCGAGCAGCCAGTTCAATTTCGTCCCCGAAAAATACGGATCGAGAAGCAATCCGGTGCTCCGGCGAATATCCGGTTCAAGCCCCTGCCTCTTCAAACGCTCGCAAAATTCCGCAGTGCGCCGATCCTGCCAAACAATCGCTCGGTGCAAAGGTTTTCCCGTCAAACGATCCCATGCGACAACCGTCTCTCTTTGATTGGTAATTCCGATTGCAGCAATTTGGGAAGGAGAAATATTCGCAGCTTGAATCGCTCGCCGCGCAACAGTCAGGACGCTCGTTAGAATTTCGTTAGGATCGTGCTCAACCCACGCGGGTTGAGGAAAAAATTGCTTGATTTCAATATAGGAACGCGACTTTATAAAGCCTTTTGCATCAACGGTAATAACTCTGGAACCAGTAGTGCCTTGGTCAATGGCGAGAAAATAGGGGGTCACAATAATTTATTTTTACTTCACTTCCGGAATCTGTTCCGGATCCGAAAAATCGATCACCTTTGCTTCAAGCCAGTTGTTGTACGCGTAATCCAGAACGCGAAATTTATCCACGGGGTCTATCGCCAAAAAACGGATTCCTTGTTCGTAATTTTTCTCGTCATTCTCCATCTTTCGCGACCAAACCACTTCACCGGTGGAATAAACGGGCTTGGGATCATCGGGGATATCGATCTCCAGATTCAAAACCGTTCCCTGCTGAATGGCGTGATTGGAAGTAATTTTCAAGCCTTCCCGCGAGAGATCCCGGCTGAGACTGATTCCCGTAACCTTCTCAGGTTCATCTGCCTTGTACCGAACACTCATGTACGCGTCGAACCTTTTGAACTTTCTCCGTTCCTTATCCATTTCTGACTTTCACCTCCGTTCTATTCCGATATATAAAAAACCGTTTAACAAAAATTTATTCGCCCATGAATTGAGCGACAATTTTTCTCCTCCGGCTTCGATTGTCGAAATCCACGAAAACAATCTGCTGCCAAGTCCCTAAAAGAAGTTTCCTTCCGGTAAAAGGGACGTTTAAATCCGTCTTGAGAAGTGAAGAGCGCAAATGCGAATGACCGTTTCCGTCATGCCACGCGGCATCATGCGAATAACGTTTTTGGGAAGGCGCAATTTCCTCGAAGAGATCCTTCAGATCCCTGACCAATCCGGGCTCATATTCAACCGTTGTCAAACCTCCCGTTGATCCGACTGAAAACATGTTCGCGATCCCTTCCGTTAACCCCGTTGCTGATAACCTCTGTTGCACTCTATCCGTAATATCGACGATTTCAGTGTGACCTGAAGTCTCAAGCTCTATGTAATCCGTAACGATTTTCAATGAATCCACCGACCGCCTCTATTCCGGGAAACTAAATTTCACGCTCTCAGGAACTGAAAAGTCTTCGCCTTCTCAATTCATTCCAAGTATAACACCTGTTTTTTTGATTTGCAAGACAGCCTAAAAAATTCTTAAACTATTTGAAACAAATAACTTAGATGGAATAATGAAAAACTTTATTTCCCGCTTAAGTTAATCTGTTCGATTATGTCCAGAACTTCCGGATCCTGCAGTAATTCGGCAAATTTGGGGCTGGTTGAAATCTTTGAAAAATTTTTATCCTGAATAGCTTTTTGGAACTCTTTATCTTTGAGAAGTATTTGAACTTTAGGATGCTTCAACATCCGCTGAAAATTTTCATCCGATGAAAGCTTTGCCGCATGCTTAAATCCGTCAAGCCAACTTCCTATTTTTCCGAACATTCTCTTCTCCTCCCGGCGCCTACTCGAAAAAAATTTTAGATGCTCTTGTTTCGAAGTGAATCATCCTACAAACAACCCAAAAAACGGACCGCAAAGTCCGTTACCGGTAATTGACGAATTGCAAAGGGATGTCGATTTTTGAATTTTTAAGGCAATTGATGGCGGCTTGCAAATCATCTCTTTGCTTCCCGGAAATGCGGATCTCTTCCCCCTGAATCCTGGCCTGGACCTTGAGTTTCGTCTCTTTAATGAGACGGACAATTTCCCTGGCATGTTCCTGAGAAATCCCCTGGCGAACCTCGATCCCCTGGCGAAGGGAACCTCCGAAAGCTTTTTCCTCATCCCCAAACTTCAATGCTTTGGGCGAAATCCCGCGCTTCGCGAAACGCAGCGTCAGCATATCATGCAAAGCTTTCAGCTTCATTTCATCGGAGGCAACCAGGGTTATTTTCTTTTCCGTCCGGTTAAAGTCAACGCTATTCGCCGTCCCCTTGAAATCGTAGCGAAGGGCCATTTCTTTCTGGACTTGATTGACCGCGTTGTCGACTTCCTGCAAATCTACGACCGACACGACATCAAACGAAGACTCCTGAGCCATCTTAACGCCCCTCAAGGCCTTCCGCGACAATCATCCGGATCGTTTCCCGATGCTCCGGGGGAATGTCGACAAATTCGATCCCCGTGTCAAATTGACGCTTCGACTTGAACAGCGTCCGGCTTCCGATATTCCAGCAGACCCGTCCCGAACACTCTACCGGAGACTGGTCTTTCCGAAGATACAACTTTAAATGGACCGGGACGGAACGGGAAAGCTCGCGGGGCAGGATCACGCACACACCCCCCGCGCCGATGTTCTGGGTTACGGTTGAAAACGCGAAGGCATTCCGGGGGCCGGAGACCTCAATATCGCACTTGATATTGAGCCGGGGAAATTTTCTTTGATTAAGAGTTTCCCACATATTGTTTGTTCGCTGTTTATTCGAAACGGGGTCTTATAAAGCTGTCCGGGAAATCTTTTAAAAAACTCTTCTTTCGATACTGCGAAAGATGCTGATCCGCTTCGCTGACGCTCGGGAAATGCCCGACAAAAACCTCGTAGTGCTGTCTGCCCCGGCGCGTCGTGGTCTGAACCATGAACGCGTCCAGTTTTTTCCCTTTGAAATCCTCTATCAAATTCTGCGCCAGCTTCGAATCCTCATACACCACAACCTGAATCGTGTAGAACTTCTTCGGAATCGCCGCCGGAACGGGAGCGGGCGTGATCGTCACTTCCGGTTCGGAAGAGACTTTCGTTTGAACCGCCCGATCCACGGTTGCTTTCGGAGCCGCGTCCGTATTCCCCGCCGAGACTCCGAAAGACTTCCCGCTTTTCAAGAGATCAATGCTAGCGGTTCGCCACTGGGCTGACATCCGGAACGCGACAAAGATGAGAATCCCCGCTGCCAACACCCCCGCCAACCGGGAAACAGGGACTTTCGCCAGCGCCGTTACCACCCAAGAAAAAACGGAGCGAAAAATTTCGGACAATGCCGCCGTTGCGACCGCAAAAAGATCCCCCGTTTTTTTTCTAAGGGAAAGCCATTCCTGCGGCGGAGCCAGAAAAGGCTTCTTCGCCCCTTCGGGAACGGAGAATAACGCCGCGGACTCCCGGTCTCTTCCGACCTCCTTCAGTCGGGCCCCACTCTCACTCGATCGCCCCGTAACCGTTTTCATACCGCCGGTTTCGCAGCAACCGTATAATTTTTTCTGTATCTCGCGCTCGTTCAAGGCAGGAGAAAAACCAATCAGCCACGACCACACAGAAAACCCTTTCTTTCTGCCGTTTTTTTTGCATTGAGGTCCGGGCTGAACCTTCCCGGGCCCCTCCTTCACAGGAGCATCGACGGAGGTTTTCTGAAAAAGCATTGCTTCAGGCGAGTCCGTCCGCGAGTTCTCGTTCCCGGAGACTTTTCTCTCGGCCGGATCCTGACGGACAAAATGCCCGTAAAGTTTTTCCTGTATTTCGCGTTCATTCAAGGGAGAAGAAGGGCCCGCCAGCTTCCGCAGTGAGGAAAGAAATCCCGGCTTAGATCGCTCATCCCCGACAGCCTCGGAATCTAAGGCTTCATCAATCGCCGTTGTTGATGTGAGCCGTTGGGAATTTTCTTCACGGCCGGTTTCCGGCTTCCCCTCGGCAAAACTGGGCACGGAAAAAAAAGTTCCGGCATCGGATGCGTGAGCCTGCCCGCTCCCGTCCTCCAAATTTCCTTCAGCCGCCCGATAGCGGCCGTAAAGCTTTTCCTGAATCTCCCGTTCGCTTAAAGACTTAAGGCTTTCTTCTTTTTTTCTTTTCAGCATCTCCCTCAGAGACCTTTTCACCTTTCCCGATTTTTTCAAGATGCATCGTGAATTTTAAAAGTTCCAACCCTCCCAGCTCAAGCCGCACCCGTTTGACGAAACCATTCGCCTCGCAAAGTTTAATCGCCTCACTCATCCGCGAAGTTGTTTTAAAAATAATCTCTTGATACCCCTGCGTTTTGCAAAAAGAAACGGCATTCGAAATCAGTTGAGAGCCAATCTTCCGTCCCCGGTAATCCGACCGGACGAAAATCCGTCTCAAAAGGGCGTTTCGGTCGTCTTCTTCCTTGATACCGGCCGTCCCCACGACTTTATCCTGGTCTGTCGCGACAAAAAAAGTTTCCCGCGGGCCCGCGTAATTCCGGAAGACATGCTCGATGTCGCTTCCGAAATAAGCCCTCTCCTCAGGGGAAAATTCCCTTTCCAAAATCCCCGTGATCAACTCCCGCACGCACGTATCATCCGCCTCCGTCACTGGCCTGACCGTAATCATCTCAGAAATCCTTTCGGGATTCAAACCCTTCGGTTAGTCGTTTACTTGGCCGGAGCCGCTGCCGTTCCACCCGCGGCCGGAGTTGCCCCTTCGGCCCCTTCGGCTTTCGGTCCCGCCTTGGCTTTCTTCACCTTTACCTTTACGGATTTCACTTTCGGAAGCCCGTATGCGGACATCCCGTCCTGCCAACGCTCATCTTGTTTTAATTTCTTAATCCTTTCATACCGCTTCAACACATTGCGATGCCTGCCCGACAAAGCTTTTAATTTCAAACTCGTATGCTGCGACATTCCTTCTTCCCCTGTTTTTACGTTGCGACACAAACGTCTTTTGATGTTCCGAATCCGGCGAAACACGCGCCCATTTCTTGCGAATCCGCCCCAAAAAATAATCTGTTTGGGAAATATTATACCCTGCGGATTTGAGTTTCGCCAGGCTAAAATCGAATTAAATTTTTCAAAAACAAACTTTCTTGGATAAAAAAACCCTGAAGCGGCCCATCGCTCAAATTTCCGAGATGCCGAAAGAAATACCCGGAAAGATCCATCGAATCTGCCCGGAAACACTGAAAGATCGGGAATGAAAAAATAGTTCAAAAGTGAGCGAAGGAGCTTCGCGATAAACAAACAGGCTAGCGTTTAATAGGCCTGATATAGGCTCCCCGATAGATTTGCGCAAGAGTGCCCGTCTTGAACTCGGACAATTTTTTACAGGCCTGATCTTTGGCGGGAAATCGATCAATACATACCTGATAAAACTTTCCGCTGGGAATTATAAAGGGGCTATGCCCTTTTTCGGACAAAGTTTTAACTTCCTTTTCGGCACGGGATTCGTTACGGTAAGTCACAAGCTGAATAGTATACAGACCTTCTGCAACAGCCTGAATCGTTTCCTGTTGAGCGGCCTCCTCCGCGGGATCGGCCGGAACATCCTGCAAATTCTGGGCAGTCAAAGCTCCTACCGTCTGCGGTTTCGTCTCTGCCGGCCGTGCCTGTTCCGCCTTCGCGTAAAACGGCTTGGCCAGATAAGTCCACACGGAAAGCAGCGCCGGTTTAAGTCCGAGTTCCGGAAACAATCCGGCAGCAGGCCCCCGTCCCCGTTGAAACCCGACGGAATAAACCAGGACAAAGGCAATCAAGTTGGTCAAAACCAGAAGAAGGATTTTTTCCAAAGTCAGCGTGATTCGGACTCTCTCCAGGAAAGAGGTCTCGTTCGGTGACGATGAGGGAAAAGACTCTTTTTTCTCCGCATCGGTTCTCCGGAAATCGCTAAAAAGTTCCCGTTGCACGACTTACTTTCCTCCCGCTTTTGATACTGATTATCGACATTTTCCCCGATCTCTTAATATCTTTAGATGAATATTTGCGAAAAAATCGAATAACGCCCCAACCTCCCCCTAATCACGGATAATCTTAACCCGGGGGATAGGCCAGTAAATCAGCATCGCCTTCCCTTTCAAATTCTTTTTCGGGACAAAACCCCAGTTCCGGCTATCGCTTGATTGAGCGCTGTTGTCCCCCAGCACAAAATAATAGTCTTTCGGAATAGGGATCACTTCATGTTCCTTCCCGTAAGTCCAGTCGTTGTGGTTGTAATAGTAGTTTTTAGTGATATCCGGTTCTTCGACCCGCTTGCCGTCGATCAGAACGTTCCCTTTCGAAATTTCAACCGTCTCTCCGCCAAACCCGATCAGCCTCTTCACGAAATCCTTCTTGGGATCTTCCGGGTATTTGAAAACGATGATTTCCCCGCGCTTCGGTTCGCGAAAACGATAGCTGAGTTTGTCCACGAGGATCCTGTCATTCTCAAGGAAAGTGGGCCGCATCGACCCCGTCGGAATTTTATACGCCTGGACGATGAAGGCCCGGATAAAAAGCGCCAGGACGACCGCGATGAGAATCGGCTCGCCCCAATTCTTCCATTTGAGATAAAGCCACTGCCGCCGGTCCCGCCGAAAAAAACGGATATCCTCCCTGATCCGATCTCTGCGGATCACGGCCCAAATCAGCAACACTGCCATTCCAATCAGAACATTCCGAGCAATTTCCATAATTTCCCCCTAGTCTACTTTCAGGATCGAAATAAAAGCTTCCTGCGGGAGGTCAATCCTCCCAACTTTTTTCATCCGCTTCTTGCCTTCCTTCTGCCGCTCCCAGAGTTTCCTCTTCCGCGTAATGTCTCCCCCGTAACACTTGGCAGTAACATTTTTCCGGATCGCGCTGACCGTCTCCCTCGCGATGATTTTCGCC
>JAKQXH010000038.1 GCA_029561555.1 Candidatus Omnitrophota bacterium | reverse complement strand
CGGCAAGCTGACGATCGGCATGCTGGGGGGGAAGCTGGTTCTGGTGATGGAAGGGAGATTCCATTGTTACGAGGGTTATTCGCTGGATGAGATCACGTTCCCGGTAAGGGTCCTGAAGGGGCTCGGCGCGCGAACCTTGTTTCTGACCAACGCGGTCGGCGCGATGAATCCGGAATTCAGGAAAGGCGACATCGTGGTTTTGACGGACCATATCAATTTCATGGGGGTCAATCCGCTGATCGGGCCGAATGACGAAAAACTGGGGCCGCGGTTTCCGGACATGAGCGAGCCGTATTCCCGCCGGCTGATTTCGCTCGCGGAAAAGGTCGGGAAGGAAAAGAAGCTCCCCCTGCAGAAGGGTGTTTACATCGGCGTGACGGGACCGAATCTTGAGACGCGGGCCGAATACCGCTTTATGCGGATGATCGGCGCCGATGTGGTCGGGATGTCGACGGTTCCCGAAGTGATTGTCGGAGTGCACGCGGGACTTGAAATTCTGGGGTTGAGCATTGTCACGGATATCTGCATCCCCGAGACGCTGGCGCCCGTGAATATCGAGGAAATCATCCGCATTGCCCGTGATGCGAGTCCCAAACTGGATCTTTTGATCGAAGAAATGGTGAAAGCGGTCTAATAACTTTCCGGGGAAAAAGAGTGAAACCCAATCAAAATCAATACAAGCATACGGTCAATTTGCCTCAGACCCCATTTCCGATGAAAGGGAATCTTCCCCAGCGGGAACCGGAGATTCTTGCGCGATGGGCCGAGGGGAAATTATATGAGTCGATCCGGGCTAAAAGCGGTTCCCGCGATAAAAAATTCGTGCTGCATGACGGTCCCCCTTACGCCAACGGGCATATTCATATCGGCCACGCGCTGAATAAAATCCTCAAAGACGTCATCGTAAAATATCAGACGATGAAAGGGATGAATACGTGCTATGTCCCCGGATGGGATTGCCACGGCCTTCCGATCGAGCTTCAGGCGTTGAAGGAAATGGGCAAACGGAAGGACGAAGTTTCTCAGCTGGAATTCCGGAAAAAGGCTAGGGCCTACGCGGAAAAATTCGTCGGGATTCAACGGGCGGAGTTTGAGCGGCTAGGTATTTTGGGAGAATGGTTAACCCCTTATCTCACAATGAGTTATGATTATCAAGCGACCATTGCGGAGTCGTTTCTTACACTTCTCGAAAAAGGATTTATCGAACAGGGGCGTAAACCTGTACCATGGTGCTATGACTGTGAAACGGCCCTTGCGGACGCGGAAATTGAATACGAGGACAAGGTTTCAAAGTCGGTTTATGTGAAATTCAGAATCAGACCGCATACGGGGAGTTCATTTATCAGTGACTTAAACCGGGAGATTAAGGCTGAAAAACCAAATGAATCTCCCGTTTATGTCCTGGTTTGGACGACGACTCCGTGGACGCTTCCCGCCAATGTGGGGCTCGCTTTCCATCCGGATCTTGAGTATGTCGCGGCCCAGACGAATCAGGGCGTTTTTGTTTTCGCGAAACAATTGGCGGGCACTTTGAAAGAAAAACTGGGGTGGGGAGATAACATCCGGTTTATCAGGACTTTTAAGGGGAGCGACCTTCCTTTTACGGAAGCGGTGCATCCTTTTATCGAAGGCCGTTATTCCAAAGTGATTTTCGCCTCTTACGTTTCAAGCACCGACGGAACGGGGGTGGTTCACATCGCTCCGGGGCACGGCGAAGAGGATTACCATTTCGGGCATCTTCAGAACAAATTGCCGGTCCTCTCGCCTGTGGATTCTCGTGGGCGATTCATGGAAGACAAGGAATGCGGATTTGTGGAAGCTTATCCGGATTGTAAGGGCGTGAACGTTTTCAAGGCCAATGAAAAAATTATCGAATTGCTGAAGGATAGACAGGCACTGCTTTATCAGGAAGACTACAAACATTCTTATCCGCATTGCTGGCGTTGCAAGAAACCGCTTATTTACCGTGCGACCGAACAATGGTTTTTGAAAATTGACGAGCAGGGATTGCGAGAGAAAGCTCTGAATGAAATTCAGGGGAAGATTCAGTTTTTCCCGGAATGGGGCAAGAACCGGATCGGATCCATGGTTGAAACGAGGCCGGACTGGTGTCTGTCCCGCCAGCGTTATTGGGGCGTTCCGATCCCGGTGATTTCCTGCAAAGCCTGCAAGAAAATATTTGTTTCTGAAACAAAGCGGAATATCGTGAAGGCTTTTCAGGAGAAAGGCGCGGACGTTTGGTTCGAAAAAGACACCCGCGCGTTCTTCGAAGGGCCGGTCCCGCAGTGCTGCGGGACGCCGAATCTGCACAAGGAGGCGGATATCCTGGACGTCTGGTTCGATTCGGGGGTCAGCCATCAGGCGGTTCTGAAGAAAAATCCCGCGCTTTCTCATCCGGCGGATCTCTATCTTGAAGGATCGGATCAGCACCGGGGCTGGTTTCAGGTCTCCCTGATTACCGGAATGGCGCTGGAGGGGGCGTCGCCTTTCAAGTCGGTATTGACCCACGGTTTTGTCGTGGACGGGGAAGGGAAAAAGATGTCCAAGTCCGCCGGGAACGTGATCAGTCCGCAGGATGTTATCAAGGAATACGGAGCGGATGTGCTTCGCCTGTGGGTTTCGTCCTGTGATTACCAGTACGATATCCGGCTGTCGAAAGAGATCCTCGCGCGCATGGTCGAAGCCTATCGCCGGATACGGAACACATTCCGGTATATTCTCGGGAATCTCTATGATTTTGATCCGGAACGGGATTCGGTTCCTTTCGCGAAATTAGATTCAATCGATCAATGGGCCGTCGGGGAATTTTCCGGATTGATTGAGAAAGTTACCGCGCTTTATGACCGGTTTGAATTTTATCAAATCTATAAGCTGATTCATGAGTTTTGCACCGTGAAGCTCAGCAATTTCTATCTGGACGTGCTGAAGGACCGGATGTATACCGCGGCCCCCCGATCGGTGAAACGGCGCTCTTCGCAAACCGCTTTTTACACCATTCTAAACGGATTGGTGCGGATCTTGGCGCCGATACTGCCGTTTACCTGCGATGAAGTCTGGCAGGCCTATTCTTTCGAGAAAGGGGTCGCGAGCGTTCATGCGTCGGAATGGCCCAAAGCGAACGCCGGTTTGACGGATCAAAAGGCCATTCGGGAATGGGAAGACCTCCTTCGCCTGCGGGATGCCGTGAATGAAAAGGTCGAACGGCAGCGGGAGCAGGGACTGATCGGGAGTTCTTTGGAAGCCGAAGTGCTGCTCACGGTTCCGGATGATACGGCAAAAGCCCTGCTTGAATCCTGCCGGGGAAATTTGGCGCTTGCGCTGGTGGTTTCGAATGTTCGAATTGAAAAAAAGGAAGGAAACGCTTTGGGGGAATCTTTTCAGGATTTTCTGGGGATTCCTGATATAAATATTTCGATTGAAATTCAAAAAGCCGCCGGGAATAAATGTGAACGCTGCTGGAATTATTCGCTGACCGTGGGTGAAAGCGCCGATCATCCCACTCTTTGTAAAAAGTGTGTAAGTGCTCTCCTAGAAAGAAGTTGCAACTCCTGACAAAGAGCCGAGGCTCTTTCATGCCACAGGGACGATAGTCCCCTAAGTAGTTGTTTTTAAAATAAATAGAGCATTAAAGGCGTGACTTTTTAAAAGGCCTTTACCTTGACAGGGTAAATTTGGACGGGTACACTTTGAATTAAGCTTTTAGATAAGGTGGGAAGACCGCTTTTTATTTGCTTTCTCCTTCGTGCCGCGGGTTGACGGAATGAGGAGGAGAAAATCCGGCTGAAAGCGGGTTAGCTTAGAAAAATGCGAATGGTCAGTTTGCTCAAAGAACGGAAATTTTGGGAACAAGGAGTCCGGAACGGTGTTTTGTGTCTGGTTTTTTTAAGCCTGTTCGGCCTGATTTATTGGATTGCCCGTCCTCTTTCTTTCTTCAGTGAGTTTTTCGGAAACCCTTTTTCCGTTTTCCTCCTGACATTACTGGTTGTCGTCAGTACTTACCGTCCCTTCGACTCGTTCGTGACCTTTCTTCTCGGGAAATTGTTCTATCCATCCCGTTCAAGAAGGATCAGGAATCTTCAGGAAATGCCTCCGGTTTTAATGCAAACACTGGATCTGAAGGAGCTTTCCAACCTGATCGTCAATACCGTCGCCGAAGTGATGGGACAGAGGATTGTGATTCTGGCGCTTTGGGAAAAATCCCGGTATTCCGTGGTCTCGTCGTGGGGGCTCCCCGTCGGGAAATTGAGAAAGATCGAATTAAATCCCGAAAGCCCTTTGCTTCGCTTTCTGCAGGAGCATCGCATTTCCGTTGACCGGAACGAGTTGATGAGGCAGTTGAGTTGGCCGGATGTGTATGAGTTCAGCAAAGAGTTTGAAGCCCTCGGGATTTCTTTCCTCCTGCCGGTCTGCCGGGAGGGAGTTTGGGTCGGATTTTTGGGCTTGAGCGGGAGACTGGGGGAATCGGATTTTCTTTCTCCCGAAGAACGGGAGGCTTTGGGCCACTTTGCGTCCATGTCGGCAATTGCCTTGAAAAATGCCGCGGCATTTGAAGAGCTCCGCCAGGCGAACGAGCGGTTGAAGGATCTTCAGTCCAAACTGCTGCAAACGGCTAAACTGACGGCCATTGAGCAGTTGGCGACCGGACTGGCGCATGAGATCCACAACCCGCTGACGATTATTTCGGGGCGGGCGCAGCTGCTTTTGCTGAAAAAGGGAAAGAATACGGATGAAAAAATGGTCGAGGAGGTTCTGAAAACGATAGTAAAGCAAACGGAGCGCGCGGCCGATATTACAAGAAAGCTTCTCATGTTTTCCGAACCCGTTTCATCGGGACGAGATGTGATCCGGTTTGAAAATATCATTGACGATACGCTGGCCCTGATTTCTTATCAGACGGCGCTGGATGAGATCACGATTTTGAAGAATATATCGAAGGATTTGCCTCCGTTCAGGGGGGAAGTGAACGAGATTCGCGAAATTTTCTTAAATCTGATCTTAAATGCGATACAGGCGGTCGAGCAAAAGGGTACGGTTCAGATCAAGGTAAGTTATCTGGAGCGGGAGAAGACAATTGAGATCCGGGTTCAGGATACGGGAAAAGGAATTCGCGCCGAGCATATCCCTCAACTGTTCAATCCCTTTTTCTCCATACGTGAAGGCGGTTTGGGGTTAGGCCTTTTTATTACTCAGCAGATTGTCCATCGTTATCACGGTTCTGTTCACCTGGAGAGTGAACCGGGCGTGGGAACGCTGGTGATGGTCCATTTGCCCGCAAGTGAGGACATGTGGCAAGGGCAACCGGCCCTTCCGGATCCCGAGCAGGTCCCGGTCAAGTGAAGAGCGGCTGATGTCGGGCGGCGGGAGAGCAATTGGGATTGGCTTGATTCAACCTTAACGAGGAGGAAAGATTCATGACGAAGATGCTGGTAGTGGATGACGAAATCGAAATTTGCGATTTTCTTAAAACATTTTTTGAGGAAAGAAATTACAAGGTTTTGACGGCTTTAAACGGCGAAACGGCGCTCAAGCTGGTGAATCAGGAGCGTCCGGCGATCGTTCTCCTGGACATCAAAATGCCGGGTTGCGACGGGATCGAAGTCCTGAAGAAGATCAAGCAGGCGCATCCCCTGACCAAGGTGATCATGGTCACGGCGATCGAGACCCGGGAGAAAATCGAAGAAGCGCTTCGTTTCGGGGCGGACAATTACATCACCAAGCCCTTGAGTCTTGAGTATCTTGAAAAAGACGTCCGGGATAAGCTGGAGCAAATGGTCTGATCGGTGCCTTTGAACTTTCGGGGCCTCTTGGGGCCGGATCGTTAGAAACGCGGAACATCAAATACGGCGGAAGAGACGATGACGAGCTTTGAATATCAGGAAGCGTTGAAAAATGCCGCCCGCGGGATGGTGCGGGTGAAAAATCCCACCCGTCTTTTGAAGATGATCGTCCGCTTTATCGACCGGGAAGTCGAGTTGGACCAGACGTCGATTCTGATCTTCGACCAGCCCAAAAACCGCTATTATTTCGTCGCATCCAAAGGGAACCACCGGATCCCGGTTAATTTGATCCGGCTCGACGCGGACAACCCTCTCATCCAGTGGTTTCTCAGGAAAGAAAAATCGAATTCCATCAATAAGGATTTCCTGACGTACAAGCAAATTCTGCGGTTTCTGAACAATTGGACCATTTTGGACAGTGACGCGTCCCTTCAGCGCCGGCTCGAAGAAGTCAAGGAACAGATGGAGCTTTTCAAGGCCTCCGTTTGCGTCCCCGGATTTTTCAAAGGGGAACTGCTCGGGATATTTCTCCTGGGACATAAGCTGGACGGCAGCGATTTTTCGATCGAGGAGCTCAGCTTTTTCCAGACGCTGGCCAATGACGCTTCGATGGCGATCAAAATGTCGCAGTACCATGAAGTGCTGATGTGCCGGAATCAGGAACTGGAAGAAAAAATCCACGAAGTCAGCCAGCTGAGGAAAAAAGAACGGGAGACGTATTACCAGATCATTTTTTCCCTGGCCCGGGAAGTCCACACCCGCGATGCCTACACCTACGGGCATCTGGAAGAAGTCGAAAAACTCGGAGTGATGACGGCGCAGGAGATGGGACTGGATCTCTCGGGGAGGAAAAGAGATATCCTGGTGGCGGCGCTTCACCTTCATGACGTCGGCAAAATCGGGGTCCCCGACAGCATCCTCAAAAAAGAAGATAAACTGACCGAAGATGAATGGCTGATTATGCGGGATCATGCGCTTCGGGGTGCGAAGATCCTCGAACCGCTGGATGATTTCGAGGAAGTCGCGAAAATCGTGCTGCTCCACCATGAGAATTATGACGGTCTGGGGTATCCCTACGGCCTGAAAGGGGAAGAAATTCCCATTGAGGCGAGGATCATCGCGGTGGTGGACGCTTTCCATGCGATGGTCTCAAATCGCTGTTACCGAAAGGGATGTTCGTTTGATGATGCGATCCGGGAGCTGGAACGATGCGCGGGAAAGCAGTTCGATCCTCAGGTGGTGCAGGCGTTTATCAGGGCGGTCCGCAAACGGCTTCAACCCAAATACGAGGAGACGCGCGGGTATGAGCCGTTACTGCCTTCTTTCGAAAAAGAGACTTCCGACTGATTTTGCTTCGGCGGCGGTGCCGGAGTTTCCCGATTGTTTCTATCCGGATCCGTTGTTTTATGGGGCGAATTCGGGGATTCTTCACCTCTTCTTCCGATAATCGGCAATAGCGGCGGGAATGTTCAAATGGCATTGACTTCCATAAGGGGCCTAAGTATAATGCACCGCTCTTAGCCGAAAAAAATAAGGAGGGGAGATTCCGGTGAATAAAAAAGAGAAGCAGCAACTCAAAGAACTTTTGGAAGCGCAGAGAAGGAAGATTGCGGGCGATCTGGATCATATCGAAAAGGACACCCTCAATCAAAGTCAGCGGGACGCCTCCGGAGATCTTTCGGGATACTCCTTCCACATGGCCGATGTCGCAACCGATAACTATGACCGCGAATTCAGCCTGGATATCGCTTCGAACGAGCAGAAGGTCCTCAACGAAATCGAAGCGGCTCTCCAGAAAATGGAAGACGGGACTTACGGTAAATGCGAGATTTGCGATGACAAGATCAAAATCGAACGGCTGAAAGCGGTTCCTTACGCGAGGCTTTGCGTTAAATGCAAACAGGAGGAAGAGCGCAAAGCGAAGCGGAAGCCTTCCTGAGTTTTCTTGATTCATGCTTCCTTATGCGATCAGTTTTTTTATCGTCTTTCTGGACCAAGTTACGAAAATTGCCGCCCGGAGGCTTCTCTCCGTTGACGGCGGTATCCCCGTAATCCCCCGCGTCTTCCATCTGACACTGGTCGAAAATCCGGGCGTGGCATTCGGTCTTTTCCCCGGATTGGGATGGCTCTTGATTCTGCTGATTTCGGGCTGTCTGGTCGCACTGATCATCGTTCTTTACCGGATGAGGAATCTCGGGTGGACTCAATCCCTCCCGATCGCTTTTATTTTGGGCGGAGCGGCGGGGAACCTGATCGACCGGGTCCGGCTCGGCCATGTGGTGGATTTCCTTGATTTTCGGGTCTGGCCCGTTTTTAACCTTGCCGATACCTTCATCACTCTGGGCGTTTTTATTTTTTTCGTTTCGGCGTTCCGGAAACGGTAACAAATGCATCCCATCCTGTTCCGTATCGGCGGGTTTTCGATTCACACTTACGGAGTTTGTGTCGCCCTCGGGGTCTTGCTGGCCCTTCTGTTGATGAAAAGATCGACGTCGAGGGAAGGTTTGTCTCCGGAAGAAACGGCGGATCTTGTGTTGTGGACGACGGTCGCGAGTTTCGCCGGCGCGCGGCTTTTTTACGTTGTCCAGAATTTTGATTACTACCGGGAGAATCCGCTCGAAATTTTCGCGATTTGGCAGGGCGGCGTGGTTTTTTACGGGGGGGTGCTGGGGGGCCTTGCTTTTCTGGGAGCCTATTCGGCGGTTCAACGGAAATCATTTCTCAAAATAACGGACTTTTTTTCGCCCTATCTGCTGCTGGCCCACGGAGTGGGCCGGATCGGTTGTTTCCTGAACGGTTGCTGCTACGGGAAATTTACCACGCTGCCGTGGGCGGTTTCGTTTCCGTCCGTTCCCGAGACGGTTCATCCCGTTCAGCTTTATGAAGCCGCGTTCAATTTCAGCGTCTTTCCTCTCCTGATCTGGTGCCATCGAAGGAAGCTTTTTGAAGGGCAGACGACGTTTCTTTATTTCCTGATTTACGGACTGGGCCGGTTTTTTTTGGAGCAATTCAGGGGGGATAATTTCGACGTGGCCGGCGGTTTGACTTTGCCTCAGATGGTCAGTCTCTTCCTCGTCTTAGCGGGGATTTCCGGATTGGTTTTTCTTTCGATACGTCATGGCATCCGTAAAAAGGGAATTTAGAATTCAGGACGAAACAACCGTCCGCCTGGATCTTTTTTTGGCGGAACGGTTTCCGGAGGCCTCCCGGACCCGGATCCAGGAAGTGATTCTGGCCGGTTCGGTTTTGGTAAACGGAAAAATCGTCAAAGCGCATTACAAAATCCGGCCGGGCGATTGGATTACGGCGGAGATCGAAGAAAAAGAAATGCCCGAGAACCGGCCGGAAGACATTCCCCTGAAAATCTTGTACGAAGATCAGGACCTCCTCGCCGTCGATAAACCGGCCGGGATGGTGGTCCATCCCGCCTGCGGTAATTTGGAACACACGCTGGTTAACGCCCTTTTGTATCACACGCGGAACGAGCTTTCCTCGCTCGGAGGCGGAGTGAGGCCGGGAATTGTTCACCGGCTGGACAAGGATACATCCGGCGTGATGGTGGTCGCCAAAAATGATTTTGCGCATCGTCATTTGGCGAAACAATTCAAGAAGCATTCGGTCGTTAAAACCTATGAGGCGATTGTGAAAGGCGTGGTCCAGCACGACGAGATGAAGTGCGAGGAACCGGTGGGGAGGTCTTTCCTGAACCGGAAAAAAGTCGTGGTCAAGCCCTCGGGAGGGAAGGAAGCCTGCACCTATTTCCGGGTCATCGAACGGTTTTCGAACGCGACCCATGTGGAAGCAAAGCCCGTTACCGGCCGGACTCACCAGGTGCGGGTTCATCTGGCCCATCTGGGGTATCCGATTTTGGGGGATTCTTTTTACGGCGGGGAAAGCCGTCTGATCCTGCGGCACGCGTTGCATGCCAAAATGCTGGAAGTGGATCATCCCAAACAGCGGCAGCGGATGCGTTGGGTGAGTGAATTGGCCCCGGACATGACGCAGTTGATCGTGGCACTTCGCGGATGATTCCACTATAATAACCGCATGAAACTTTTTGTTTTCTTTCTGGTTTTTTGCTTCCTGGCCTATTTTTTTTACCGTCTGAGAGAGACCCTGGGGATATTCGCTTCCATTAAATCCAAATCGATTTCGGGCGCGTGGCAGGCGGCAAGGCGGGTGCTGGACGACTTCCAGCTTTTTGATATTGTCGTGGGAAGCGGGGAAGACGGCGGGGAGAGCCGATACCTGCCGGGTGAGAAAACCCTGCGGCTGGCTCCCGCCGATTATGAAAGCGCTTCGTTCCGGGCCCTCGGCGTTGCTTTGTATGAGGTGAACCGGGCGATTCTGCATATGAAGGGGGATTCCCTGGTTTATGCCGTCACGTTTTTTGCCCCCTGGGTGCGCCGGATCGGGGCTTTCGGGTTCCCGCTGATTTTCGCGGGATTGATCCCCGCCCTTCGTTTCCTGTATCCGTGGGGAGTTTTCGCTTTCTCGGTTTATCTTGTTTTTTTTCTTTTTGTCTTTGTTCTGGAATGCAGGTCGATCCGGTCTTT
Source organism: Candidatus Omnitrophota bacterium (assembly GCA_029561555.1). Lineage (GTDB taxonomy): Bacteria > Omnitrophota > Omnitrophia > Omnitrophales > Omnitrophaceae > JAKQXH01. The sequence goes on along the minus strand of JAKQXH010000038.1, from coordinate 45,187 downwards.
TCTGGCGGATTTGGAAAAAAAGAAGCTGTTCCCGGAAGAGGAATTAAAGCTGATCCAGAAGATCTTGGATGTCCTGCCATTCCGCGAGCTAACGGGTTTGTTCGGCGTTTGGTCCGAATTGGGTAAAAAAATATGGTCCGCAATCTCCGCCAGTTTATCGAAAAGCTGAGAGAAGCAGACGAGCTTCAGACCGTCTCCCGGGAGGTGGATCCCTGCCTTGAAATCACCGAAATCTGCGACCGGGTCGTGAAGAAAGAAGGCCCCGCCCTTTTTTTTGAAAAAGTCAAAGGGTCCCCTTTTCCGTTGGTCGCCAATCTGTTCGGTTCTCCCCGCCGGATGAATCTTGCTTTCGGGGGAGGCGATTTGGAATCCGTCGCCCGGAAGATTTCGGGTTTTCTGGAGCTCAAAATTCCCGAGACCTTTTCCGAGAAAATCAAATTTCTGCCGAAGCTCCATCAATTGAGCAAAACAATCCCGAAGCTCGTCGGCAGAGGCCCTTGTCAGGAAATAATCGAAGCCGAATGTGATCTGGACCGGCTTCCGATCCTGAAATGCTGGCCGATGGATGCCGGCCGGTACATTACGTTTCCGGTTGTGGTGACCAAGGACCCTGAGACGGGGATCCGGAATGCCGGTACCTACCGGATGCAGGTTTTTGACCGCCGGACGACCGGGATGCATTGGCAGATTCACAAGGACGGGACTTCGCATTTCAGGAAAGCGAAAGACCGGGGCATGAAGCGGCTGGAAGTCGCGTGTGTTTTGGGCGCGGATCCGGTGACGATGTTTTCCGCGGTAGCGCCTCTCCCGTTCGGAGTCGATGAGTTCGCGTTTGCCGGGTTTCTGCGGGGGGCCCCCCTGGAGCTCGTCAAATGCAAGACGGTTGATCTCGAAGTCCCGGCGGAGAGCGAATTTGTCCTCGAGGGGTACGTGGACGTTGACGAGAAAAGAACGGAAGGCCCTTTCGGCGATCATACGGGTTATTATTCGATGCCGAAAGAATTTCCGGTTTTCCATATCCGGTGCATGACCCGCCGGGGGAACCCGGTCTATCCGGCGACGGTAGTGGGCCGGCCCCCCATGGAGGACGCTTATCTGGCAAAGGCGATCGAGAGAATTTTTCTCGCGATGATCCGGGTGCAACTGCCCGAAATTGCGGATATCCATCTCCCGGTCGGCGGGGTTTTTACCAATTGCGTTCTGGTTTCGATCCGGAAGAATTATCCCCACCATGCGCGGAAGATCATGAATTCGGTCTGGGGCCTGGGGCAGTTGATGTTCGAAAAAATGGTTTTTGTTTTTGACGCGGACGTGGATCTTCACGATCCGGCCGAGGTTTCTTGGCGCGCCTTTTCCAATGTGGACCCCAAACGGGATCTCGTGTTTTCGGAAGGCCCCCTGGATGAATTGGATATCGCTTCGGACCGGGAATTGTGCGGCTCGAAACTGGGGGTGGACTGCACGAGAAAGCTTCCGGAAGAGGGGATGACGCGCGCCTGGCCGCCGGATATTGCGATGGACGAGCGCACAAAGCAGCTGGTAAGGGAACGGTGGGGCGAGTATGGCCTTGACCCGAAATTTCTTCGCTAAAATTCCGGTTTTTTTCGGGATGATCCGTTTTGAACACACTCTTTTTGCGTTGCCGTTCGCGTATTTGGGGCTTTTTCTCGCGGAGAGGGGAATCCCGCGGGGGAGGATTTTCTTCTGGGTGACCGTCGCGATGGTGGGGCTTCGCACCGCCGGCATGACCTATAACCGGATCGTCGACCGGAAATGGGATGCCTTAAATCCCAGGACCCGGGATTGGGCGCTCCCGCAGGGAAAATTGTCCGTGAAATTTTCGTGCTGGGCTTTTTTAACGGCATCGGGTTTTTATTTCTGGGCGGCTTACGAATTAAATGCCCTTTGCGCGGTGCTTTCTCCCGTTCCGTTTGCGATGATCGTGATCTATCCTTGGCTGAAGCGTCTGACGTTTCTGTCGCATTTTTTTTTAGGAATGATTCTCGGTGCGGCGCCCGTGGGGGGATGGATCGCAAGCCGGGAAGCGTTCTCGATACCGGTTTTTTTATTGCTGGGGGCCGTTTGCTGCTGGGTGGCCGGGTTTGACATGATTTATTCGCTTCAGGATGCGGATTTCGACCGGGAGTACCACCTGCATTCTTTTCCGGCCCGCTTCGGAAGGGATGCGACCGTTTGGGTTGCGCGGGGGCTGCATCTGCTGACGCTGATTTTTATGGCCGGCCTGGGCCGGGCGATTCCTCTCGGCAAATTTTACTGGTCCGGACTTTTATTGGCGGCGGTATTTCTTCTGAGGGAACATTGGATTGTTTTCAGAAAGGGATCCGAGGGGATTCAGGAGGCTTTTTTTTGCATGAACGCGATGGTGAGCGTTACTTTTTTCTTGGCTGTTTTTTTTGATCTGATGCTTTCCTGATGGGTACGGGGAGAAACGGGTGAATTCTTTTTTTGTCGCGATCTCGGGGGCGAGCGGGGCCGTTTACGGCATTCGATTTACGGAAGTTCTCGCCGGTCTCGGGTATGAACCTTTTTTTACGGTTACGGATTCCGCCCGGCTTGTGATCCGGGAGGAGCTTGGGATCGAAATCGACGATTTGAAGAACGGTCGTTTCTTGAATGATCTGTTTTCGCCCGCTGTCGCGGAGAAAATCCGGTATGTGCATTATCAGGATTTGCTTTCTCCTGTGGCGAGCGGATCGGCGGGGACTTCCGCGATGGTCGTAATCCCCTGCAGCGTTTCAATGGTGGCCCGCATCGCGTGCGGGATCTCGGGTAATCTGGTCGAACGCGCGGCGGATGTGATGATCAAGGAACGGAGGCGGCTGATTTTGGTCCCACGGGAGACGCCTTTCAGTGCGATCCATCTTGAGAACATGCTGAAACTGGCCCGCCTGGGCACGGATATCGTCCCGGCCTGCCCCGGTTTTTACGGGAAACCCGGGACGGTTGAGGATTTGGTGGATTTTGTCGCCGGAAAAGTCTTTGATCTTTTGGGGATTGAAACGGGCCTGCTCAAACGGTGGAGAACTCCGGATCCGTTTTTCCGGGGATCTTTCGGGCGATGAAAGGCCCTTTTTCGGAAGAGAATGTTTTGAAAATAGGGAAAATCGATTTTTTGAACACCCTCCCGTTTTTTCGTTCTCCGGCGGATTGTCCGCCTGCCGGCGAGGTTGAATTTGTTCCCGGAACTCCCGCCGAAATTAACGAGAAACTGAAAAAAGGCGAAATCGACGCCGGGATCGCCTCTTCATTTCTTCTGGCCGCGTGTCCGGGGGAATATGCCGTCCTCCCCGGATTTTGCATCGCGGCGCAACGAAAGACCGGAAGCGTTTTTCTTTATAGCACCTGCCCTCTGGAGCGCCTTGACGGGAAAACGATCGCCCTTTCGGCCAAAAGTCTGAGCGCGGCGACATTGCTTAAAATCCTGTTTCGCTTGCGCTGGAATTTTTCCTGTGACTATGTCATCAGCCCGCTTCGGCCCGACGAAATGCTGAGCCGGTATCCCGCCTGCCTGGTGATCGGCGACGAGGCCCTTTTCTCCCGGCCCCAAGCCGATTGGGGGTACGATGTGGGGGGATTGTGGTGGGAATGGACCCGCCTGCCGTTTTGTTTTGCCCTTTGGACGGTCCGGAAATCTTTTTGCGAAAAATTCCCGTCCCGGATCCGAGATTTTTCGGAATGGTTGAACCATAACTTGGAAAGGAATCTGAAACGGATCGATCCATTGCTGGATTCCTATCGGTTCCGGAACCGCGATGAAAAGCTTTTGGCGGGGGATTATCTGGCGGGTCTGAGTTACCGAATGACGGGAGAAGTCGAAAAAGGGCTGGGACTTTTTTTTGAATATGCCCGTGAGGCCGGATTGATTGCCCGCGTTCCGGAATTGGAATTTTTTCGGGAGCCGTTTCGTGCCGTCGGAGAGAAGTGTTCCGTATGAAAGCCCGGGAGGAGGAAATATTCGGAAAAATTTCAAACGGGGAGAGGCTGACGCGGGAAGACGGTATTGAATTGTATCGGGCGGACCTCGCTTTTTTGGGATGCGCGGCTTCCCGGGTCCGGCGAAGGCTTCATCCTTCAAACCGGGTCACATTTGTGCTGGACCGGAATATTTACCTTACGAATATCTGTGTCGCACAATGCTCTTTTTGCGCGTTTTCCCGGGATGCCTCCGGAGGGGAAGGTTATGTGCTGTCCCACGAGGAAATTCTGGCAAAGGTCCGCGAATTGGCCGATGCCGGCGGGACGCAGGTCATGATTCAGGGGGGGCTGAACCCGGAATTGGGTCTTGAGTATTATGCCGGATTGGTACGGAAAATCCGGGCCCATTTCCCCCGGATCCACGTGCATTCTTTTTCTCCGCCGGAGATCGATATGCTCGCCCGGCGCGAAGGCATGAGCGATTCGGAAGTCCTTTCGGCCCTGAAGCGGGCCGGATTGAATTCTCTCCCGGGCGGCGGCGCGGAAATCTTGGCCGATCGCGTCCGTTCCGTGATCAGTCCCAAAAAAATTTCCGCGGAGGATTGGATAAAAGTCATGCGTTCCGCGCACGGGGCGGGACTCCGATCAACCGCAACGATGGTGTTCGGACATGTGGAGACCTTGGAAGAGAGGATTTCTCATTTGCTGAGGCTCCGGGACTTGCAGGATGAAACGGGAGGATTTCGCGCGTTTATTTGCTGGTCTCTTTCTCCGAGAAAAACGCCGGGGCTGCGGGACCTGCGCATGACCGGCGGTTGGGATTATCTGAGGACGGTGGCGGTTGCCAGGCTGATGCTGGATAACATTCCCAACATTCAATCCGGGTGGGTGACCGAAGGGCACCGGCTTGCCCAGGCCGCGCTTGAATTCGGCGCGAACGATATGGGCGGGGTTTTGACGGAAGAATTGGTGATCTCTCCGACCGGCATCGGATTTGAAACGGCGGCGGAAGAAATGGTCCGCTTGATCCGGCAGAGCGGATATCAGCCGGTTCAACGGGACACGAATTACGCGGTCGTGAAGGAGTTTGATTCGTGAGAACCGATACCGGGGTTTTTCTCCCGCCGGAACCGGATCAAGCACGGGGGTTTTTTTCCCGGATTGCGCGCCGATATGATTTTCTGAACGGATTTCTGAGTTTCGGTCTCGATGGCGTCTGGCGGGATTGGGCGGTCCGCCGGGTTTTGAACGGACGGGAAACATCGATTTTGGACGTCGGGACCGGGACGGGGAAGTTTCTGAACGCTTTCACGAAACGGCAGGTATTTAAGAAAAAATGCGGAATGGATTTTTGCGGGGAGATGCTGGAATTGGCGAAGAGGCGCTCAAGAGATCCTTCTATCCTGTGGCTGAAAGCCGATGCGGCCCGGGGGATCCCGTTCCGGGCCGGTTCCTACGATGTGATCGCCGCCGCATTCGCGCTCCGGAGCATCTCGAGCCTGAAGATTTTTTTTCAGGAAACAATTCGCGTATTAAAGAGCGGAGGAAAACTTGTTTTGCTGGAATTGACCCGTCCTCGTTCGCGCGGGTTCAAGAACCTATATTCCGTCTATCTCAAAGGATATTTGCCCGCGGTGGGGGCTTTGTTTTCCGGGGCGCGGGATGCGTATTCTTTTCTGTCGGATTCCGTCAGCCGGTTTTACGAGCCCGAGGAAATTCGGGCGCAGATTGAAGAAGCCGGGTTTGCCGGTACGGAAGTTTTCCCTTGCAGCGGAGGGATCGTCACTTTAATATCAGGGGTGAAAAAACATGAAGATTGAAGAAATTTTAAAACAGATGAGTTTGGAACTGCCGCCCGTGCCGTCTCCCGCCGGGGCATACGTTTCGGTGGCGGAGGCGGAGCGATTCGCGTTTATGAGCGGATTGCTTCCCCGGAACGGCGACCAGATCGTGTATCGGGGGAGAGTCGGTGCTGAAGTGACGGTTTCTCAGGCCCAGGAGGCCGCGCGCCTGTGCGTGTTGAACGCCTTCAGCGTGCTGCGCGGTCAATGGGGGGATTTGGACCGGTTAAAGAGAATTGTCCGGATGACGGGATATGTCCAGACCCATTCTTCGTTTTTCGATATCCCGCAGGTCCTGAACGGGGCTTCGAATTTTTTGAAAGAGGTCCTGGGCGAAAAGGGAATTCACGCCAGAACGGCGGTCGGAGTTTCGAGCCTTCCCGGCAATGCCGTCTGCGAAATTGAATTGACGGTGGAGGTCCGATGAAAGCCCTGAAATTTTTTCTCGTGTTTTCGGGTATCCTCGCGGCAAGCGCGTTTCTTGCCCCCTGGATTTATCAGCTGACGGGCTTTAAATTCGAGCGGATCCTGAGCCGGCTCGTCATGATTTTTTCGCTTTTTGCGATTTTGTGTTTGATGCGATGGGATTTCAAAGGTCTTCTTCGTTACGGCTTGACATGGGATCCTGAGCGGTCCGCTTCTTTTCTCACCCGGGGATTTGTGATCGGTGTCGTGACGTTGGGATTATTGACCGCAGCGGCTGTTTTCTTGGGAGGGCGCGAGTGGCTTCCCCGTTGGAAGGGGATTGGGGTCGTCATTTCCAAGACCCTGCAATACGGATTTGCCGCATTTCTGATCGGGGTTCTCGAAGAAACATTTTTCCGGGGATTTTTGTACGGCCGTCTGAAGGAGCGCTGGAATCTTTTCTGGAGTCTTGCCGGGACGAATTCGTTTTATTCCCTTTTGCATTTTTTCAAAGGAGGGAATTACGGGGTTCCCCCGAACCCTGATTTTACGGACAGTTTCAAGAGCATGTTTCACTTGCTGGATCCCTTTTGGAATCCGGCGCAATTGGTTCCGGCATTTCTGGGGTTGCTTCTTTTCGGATTGATTCTTTCATATTGCTATTTGAAAACGCGCTCGCTTTATTTCTCAATCGGGCTTCATGCCGGATGTGTTTTTTTTCTTAAAGTGGACGGTTGGTTTGTGGGGAGCGTTCCCAATACGTCTTTATTGATTTTTGGCAGTAAAAACCTCTACGATGGATTGCTTGGATTATTCTTTTTCGGAATTTTATTTTTATTTCTGACGAGACTATTGAGAAACAACACTGTAAAACAATTGAAATGAGCCATTTGTAAATAACGTGTGGCGGATTTTGATCCCGGTAATAATCGGTTCCTTTCTACTGCTATTTGACTCTTGCGATTTTATCAAGTACACTTTAATTGGTAAAGTTGTATCATTATGATTTAAGAAGATAGGATTTGAGATAAGATGAATATGAGGAAAATCTACATAGCGGGATTTTTAGGGATGTTTTGCCTGCTCTCTTCCTATGCACTGGGGGGAGATGAAAAAACTTCTTCTCCCGGCGGAGATTCTCAAAAAGGAATTTCACAAGAGGATTTGGCCCAACTTGTGGTCGAAGCAAAAGGCCTCGATTTCTATTTCAAACCCGAAACACCGGCTGTCCAGCAAATGGGCTTTCTGAATGAAATAGGGCTCAAACCGGTTGACGGAGAATGGCGGCCGGGTGAAGAGATCCGGACCCCCCGGGAACTGGCGCCATTTTTAGTTTCCTGCTTGCGGGCAGAAGAGGAAGTGAAAGGTTTGATTGACCGGGGAGAGTTGGCCGGGAAGAACGCGTATGTCACTTACCTCGAGCAGCGAGGGATCATGATCCCCTCCGGCGATGCTCTGACGAAAGACACGATCTCGAAAATTCTTCAGTCCCCGGATTTTAAGGACCCGTTGATGTCTCAGCCGGCCCTGGTTCTGCCGCCGAAGGTGGAGCCTTCCGTCAACGAGGAAGAAGCTCCCGTCGATACGCGCGTCGAAATGGAAGCGGTGGAAGCGAAGCAGGAAGCGCTCAAGGCGGTTGTCGGTGACGACGATGACGATATTGCCGGCGACGACGTCGGCGACGACAGCGGCGACGACAGCGGCGATATTACGGATGACGACGCGGACGACGACAACGGCGATGTTACGGATGATGACAGCGACGATATCGCGGACGATGACATTGTCGATGATGACGATGACGATATCTGCAAACAAGACCCGGAGGCGTGCAAACCGGTCTCACCCTCGTGATTCTCAGAGGCTAATTTTTCCTTTTATCCAGAACGAAAACACTGCCGGGGAGTGACTTCGCTTTTTCCTTGACTTCGGGGATGATGTTGGTGATTTCGGTGTAACTTCGAAGGTCCCTTTGCTGGTTGGATACGCCCGCCAAAGAGATGGACATGATGGGGAATTTGCAGATGACCCCCTGCCGGCTTTTGGCGATGATATAGCCCCGCTGCTTGTCTTCTTCTCCGTAGAGTTTCGGAATTTCTTCGTCGAAGCGCTTGAGAAAATAATCCGTCAGGGTGTCGACCCTCTCCGGCGTGGAAATCATCACGAAGTCGTCTCCTCCTTCGTGCCCGAGAAAATCGTCCGGCGCGCCGTGTTTGGCGATGGCTTCCCGGAGAAGGTCCGCGGTCAGCTGAATCGCCCGGTCTCCGCTTGAAAGGCCGTATTTGTCGTTGAACGCTTTGAAATTGTCGAGATCCGAATGAACCACGGTGAATTTTCTCCCTTCCAGGATCCGCTTCTCGACTTCTTCCCGGATGCTGATATTTCCCGGGAGTTTCGTCAGGGGGTTCGCGTTCTCGGCTTTTTCTTTCATTTTGTTGAGAGCGGAAGTCATTTCGTTAAACGTTTCCCCCAACTCCTGAATTTCATCTCCCGTGCGGATGTTGACCCGGAGTTCGAGTTTCCCCCGGGCGATTTCTTTCGTGGCTTCGTTGAGCAGCGCGATCGGGGCGATGAGAGAACGCGAAATGGTAAAGCCCAATATGGTATTGATCAGAATGACGACCAGAATCATCATCCCGACCGGGAGATAAACCTGGTTCAGGGCTTCCTGGATATTTTCCAGGGAGAAACTCGATTTAACCAGATATTGAAGTTTTCCGTTGAGAATCAGGGGGATGTACACGTCCAGCCGGTTGTTTTCCTGGTCCCGGAAAGTGTAAAGCCACCGGTCGAATGTTTTTTTGTCGAGGAGCGTTTCGATCATGTAGCGTTCCGAGATATTAAACGTGTAATGAGAAGCGAGGCTGGTGGTGGCGACCATTTGCTTGTCTTTGTCGAGTATCCAGGCCTCCTCGATGATTTTATCCCCGTAAAGGGAAAACAAGGCTTCTTTCAACCGCTCATGGGTTTCTTCGGAATTCCTGGATTGCTCGATCAGGTTTTCCATGCGGGTCTTGATGATGACGGCGGACAAACTTCCTTTGGTGTCGTTTACTTTCGTGATACTGTGGATTTGATTCATGAGCTGAATGAACGTGAAGACCGCAATCATCAGAGTGGACACGAGAATCATCAGGGAGATGATTCTTTTGGAAAGAGACGATTTTTTCCTTCTGGGGGATTTTTTCAGCATATTAATCAAACCGTAACCGATTTAGCCAAAATACGTTGAGATAACTTTCCCTGAAACGAATTGCCTTTTCCCGGGGAACTCCCGGTATTTTCGGCATACCTTGGCCCTTGTCAGCCGAGAATCGTTTCGAATTGTAGTTTCTCTTTGCTATGCCGTTATATTAAAAGACTAGCTTAAATAGCTATTTCTGTATACAAAAAAGGCTTCTAACAATATACCGGAATCCGGTTTGTTTTCAAGAAGCAAGGGGATTGCTCTATGCGGCTGAAGGGTGAATTCATTGACCAACGGAAAGGGCTATTGTACGATAACTTTCGATCAATTCTGCTATGATACTGATTAAGCTGGGAAAAGAAAGTTTTGGTCTCAGGGAACGGTCGTCCGAAAAAGGCTTCCTGCTTTACGCCAGCTTGGGGACTTTGCTGGTCCTCCTCGTGATCATCTTTGCTTTTTTTACCGCTTATAACCGCTTTTTGGTAGACCGTTCGGTTTCGCTTCTTGAGAATTCCCTTTCCCAAGTCGCTTACGCGCAGACCATGGAAGATATGCGGTCATTGAAATTTTTTCTGGACGAACTGCTGATGTCCGAATTGTCCGAAAAGAGTTTTGACGCGAAGCGGCTGGCCGGGCTTGAGTTTTCGAAATCCATTGCCTTCGAAGCCAAAGACTTTCGCCAGATCCGGGAAGTCAGAATGATCCTTGAGGATGTCCTGGAAAACCGCCAGAAAAAACAGAAACCCTGGGAACAGTGGATCAATATCGCGACTCAGACGATGCGAAAGTGGTTTGGGAAGAGCCGGAAAATGACCGAGTATGAAGCCCTGATGCAGAAGGGAAGAGAATTTACGGAGGAGGAGAAGGCCCTGTACGATGAGGCCCATCAATGCGACGAGCGGTGGGATTTGAGCCGGGCGATCGAATTGTATGAGAAATTAATCCGGGAGGGCAAGGATTGCCGGGAGATTCTTTACGTTAAATTCGATCTGGCCTACGCCTACGTCAAGGCCGGGATGTTCGACCGGGCGAAAATGCTGCTCTTGCGGCTGAAGCGGGAAAATGAGGGGACAAAAGCGGAACAGATCGCCGGAGTGCTTTTTTTGAATGTGGACGAACGGATTGCGCTGAAGGATACTTTGGCGCGGCTGCTTGAAAAAATCAAAGAAGTTAAAAATGCGCGGGATTTGCAGCAAATTTATTTTGAAACGGCCTTGCTGCAATATAAGCTGTTTGAGCTGAACGAGGCGGAGACGGCCTTCAGGAATTCGGTGACGGTCCTGCCGAATACCGAACAGGCAATGAAATCGCTTTTTTATCTGGGGCTGACGTTAAAGTTTCACGCGAAATACGATGAGGCGATCACCGTGTTTCAGGAACTGGTTGAGCGGTTTCCGGACAGCCCGTTTGCGGTGTACGGCCGTTATCAATTGGCGGACAGCTTTCACAAGATCGGGAATTACGAAAAGGCTTCCGAGGAATTCGAGAATCTCGCGTTTGCATTTCCCGAAAGCGATTTGGCCATGCTGTCCCAATTCCGGGTCGGTTACACCTACTACTATGACTTGGGTAATCCCGTTCTCGCGGCCAAGGCCTTTGATAAACTGTCGGAAACTTTTTCGTCCGGAAGTTTCAGCGAATATTCCCAGCTTGAGATCAGTCCGCTCATCCGGAGCGGTTTTGTGGATTACGGGTTTGATCTGTTGAAACGGGGGCTTTTTGCCGAAGCCAAAGGGGCGTTTGAGGATGCGATTCAGGCGGATTCGAGGGATGCCTGGGCCTACAGCGGTTTGGCGACGGCCCTGGTCCTTGTGGGCGAGAAGGAACTGGCGTTAAAACGCGCCGGGCAGGCGGTTGAAATTCAGCCGGACGAATATACGATCGGCGCGCAAGGCTATGTGCGGGAACTGGGTAACGATTATGCGGGCGCGCTCCTGGATTACAAGAAATCCCTCACGATCCGGAGAAATTATCCCGCCGTTCTTTATAACCTTGCGAGACTTCAGGAAGTTCTTGGACATTACGACGCGGCGATTCGGTATTATCGGGAATTGATCGATTTACACGTGCAAAATGTCGAGCAATCAAGGCAAATGCCGGAGGCGTTTAATAATCTGGGGTATGCGTTATGGTACAAAGGGAAATTTCTGGATGCCGTCGAACAATTCCAGAAGGCCATCGAGATCAATCCGGGGTATTTTCAGGCCCATTACAACCTCGGGCTGGCGTATCAGGGGCTGAGGAAATTTGATTTTGCGCGGCGGGAATTTCAGGCCGCTCTTGAACTGCAGCCCGATTATAAACCGGCCCAAGCGGCCCTTAAAAAACTCGAAAAGGTCCGCGCATGATTTCCCGGGAGCTGAAAGAGGTTTCGGTTTTTCTGCTTTTGATCTGGTGGGCTTCTCCGGTGGGGTTTCTGAAAGCGGCGGACAAGGTGGACCGGGACATTATCGGGTCCGTTGATTCGCTGGCGCAGGAGCAGGACGTGGAAAATGAGGCCGAGCTTCTCGCGATCCAGCAGAAAGGCTATAAAAAACTCCGGGCCGCGGAACGACGGGCGCGGGTGGAGGCGCTCAAGCTTGAACTCGAGAAAAGAAAACGGAAACGGTTCGCTCAGCGGCTCAGGTACGAGACCAGTTACGATTCGAATTATTTCGATGAGAGGCATCCTTCCGAGAAGGGATCCATTGTGTACAATGTCACTTCACTGACGGATCTGGACTTGAGCGGAGAGCGCGTCAAACTGCGGGCCAGTTACAGTCCGACGGTGGAAGTCCCGGCAAGGTTTCACCAGAAGGGGAATGAAGTGACGCGGGTGATGCAGCGGTTTGGGACGAGGCTGGAAGTGCCCATCGGGAAGAAAACGTTTGTTCGCGGCCGGTACGGCCTGTTCCGGGGCAATGACCGGGCCACCAGTGAAACGACCAACTTCACCCTCCGGACGGAAAATAACGTGGGCGGGGAGATGGAATATTTCCTGAACAAAAATTTTTCGACGGCCTTCGAATATGCTTTTTACAACCGCCATTTTACCGCCGAAGCGCAACGGGAGAACAGTTCGCAGGATCAGTGGTTTCTGCCCCGGTTCAGCTATTATCTGACGCCGAAAACCTCGTTGTTTTTCCAAACCGGTATCGGGAAATCCACGGGAGGGAGCCGGCGCAGTTATTACGCCACCAACCTGCGGCTGACCGTCGGCGTCCGCGGGAATCTGACAAGGAAATCCTCGGCGTATATCAATGTGGGAGTCATAAGAAAGAACATGAGCGAACATCCGGCGTTTGTGAAAAATTACACCGGGCTTTTTCTCGAAAATGTCTACCTGTACCGGCCGGGTCCCAAAACGGTGATCCAGATCATCGCGGGATCCTCGACGGAAAATTCCTACGCGGGGTCCAGCTATTTCCTTCCGAAAAATATCACGCTCAGCATCACAAGGCAGCTGCTGAAACGGTTATCGTCTTTCTGGCAGATCGGAGCCCGGCGGAATGAATACCCCCGGCGTTTTTATCCGGCGGAAGGGATTGTGACCAAGAAAGACTACTTTTATAATACCCAGATCGGGGTTCGATACGAGCTGTGGCGTAATTTGTCGATCGGCTTGCGGTACGCTTTTGACTACCGGAATTCTTCTTTTAATTCGGACGGGTATCGGAAGAATCACGTTTATCTGGTGGAGGTTGAACTTTCGGTTTAGAATCCAAGTATTGCCCGAAGCAGTGAAAGGGCCGGAGAACGAATCATGAGAGAAAGCTTCTTGTTTTTCCTGTGCGCGGCAGTTATCGCCGGCGGATGCGCCGGCGGAGTGGAAAAACTTTATTCCGAGAAAGTCCCGGGAAGTGCGCAGGAGGCTCCTCTTGAAGAGGTCGAACTGGATTATCGCATCAACCCCAAGGATATCCTTGAGATTGAAGTTTATCCGGACCGGGACTTGAGCCGGGAAGTGACCGTGACGCGGACGGGGACGATCAGTTTCCCCCTTTTGGGCGAAATCCAGGTCCAGGGACTTTCGGTGTCCGCCATGGAACGGAAAATGAAAGTGCTTCTGGAAAAGGATTATCTGGTCAATCCGCAGGTATATGTGAAGGTGAAACGCTATCACGAGGTTTCGGTCTCCATTCTGGGAGAGGTGAACCGGCCGGGGACTTACGAGTTGGAATCTCAGGAAGGGGAGACGACGCTTCTGGAGGCGATCGCGAAAGCCGGCGGATTTTCGGCGCTGGCCAATATCAAAAAGATTAAAATCATCCGGACCGAGGGCGGGCAGCGGAAAGTTTATCAGGTGAACGGGGAAGATGTGATCAAAGGCAAGAAAAGGGACGTGCCGCTCAAGGCAAATGATATTATCGTCGTTCAGCAAAGCTGGTTTTAGTGAAATGAATTTTTGAAATCAACGGGAAGGATTTCGGAGGAAGGCTCGATGGAGATGGAGCAGTTCAGTTACGTGCAGGAAGAGGTCGATATCCAGCACTATCTCTATCTCCTCCGTAGGCATTTCAAAATTCTTCTGGCCGTCATGGTGATTGCCTTGAGCCTGGCCGCGATCTATGCCTATAAACTTCCGGATTTGTACGAATCGTCCAGCCAGCTTCTGATACAGAAAGAGCAGGAACCCACCGCATACGCCGAATTGAAGGACCAAAACGCGGTCCAGCAGGACGCGATTTATTACAACACCCAGATCGAATTGATCCGGAATCCCAAGCTGATCGAAAACGCGATTCAGGACAATAATCTTTTGGAGCCCCTCCTTGCGTTGAAAAAGATCAAGGTGACCGAGGATTTGCAGCCGGATCGTGCCATGAGAATCGCGGTGGGGATTGTCCTCGGCGATTTGAGTATCCGGCGCATCCGGGACACCCAGATTTTCATCATTTCCTACAGCGGTCCGAACAAGGTGCTTTGCCGTGAAGTGGCCAACGCGATCGCAAGGGCTTATGTCAAGCAGGCGCTGAAGGAAAAGCTTTATATGCCCAAAGAACTTTTACAATTTTTTCCCGAAGATGCCCAAAACGTCCAGCTTCAGACTCCTTACGGCCAGCTTCAGGACGTGTCGAAGCAGGAAATCGCGGGGACGCTTCCTTCGGTGGTTAACGATCCCTTGATCCGGCAGCTTCAGACGAAGGCCGCGGAAGCCGAGGCGGAACTGATCCGCCTGAAGGAAACGTATAAGAAAAAACATCCGAAAGTCATTCAGGCGAAGGCCAATCTGAAATTCATCCAGGACCGGATCAAGATCGAACAGGACAATATCGTCCGGAACCTCAAGACTTCCCTGGCAAGCAAACTTCAGGTCAACAATGTCCGCGTTTTGCGCGAAGCCGTGATCCCGACGATTCCGACCGGTCCCAAGCGGTTCACGATTATTCTGCTCGCGGGATTGGGCGCTTTTGTGGTGACGGCGGGGTTTATCTTTCTGATCGATTATCTGGACGATACGATCAAGTCTCAGGAGGACGTCGAGAAATTCGTTCAACTGCCTTTTCTGGGGCTGATCCCCGCGATCAAGAAACCGACGAAGGAAGTTCACCAAAAAGCGTTTTGGGTGCATTACAACTCCCTGTCCGACATTGCCGAATCTTTCCGCATGGTCAAAGTCAGCGTCAATTTCTCCGGGGCGCCGGGCTCGCTGAAATGCCTTCTCATCACCAGTTGCGTTCCGGCGGAAGGCAAAAGCCTTTTTTCGAGTAATCTGGCTTCCTGTTTTCTCCGGGACAGCGAGAAAGTGCTTTTGGTGGACGGGGACGTCAGGCATCCGACGGTTCATCTGGTCGCGGGGGCGCAAAATCTGACCGGGCTGACCAATTATCTCACGAGCAATATCGATTTTTCGGAGATCATTCAGAAAACCGCCATTGAAGGCCTGGATATCGTGGCGGCGGGGGCTTTGTCTCCGAATCCCATGGAGCTTTTCTCTTCCTACCGGATGGAGAATTTTATCCGCGAGGCCAAAGAAAAATACGATCGCGTTATTATCGACAGCCCTCCGGTGAGCGGATTGGCGGACAGCCTGGTGATCGGGACCAAGGTGGACGGAGTGGTCCTTCTGATCGATTCCCGGAGGATCAGCCGGAACATTGTCAAAAAAGTCAAACAGCGTTTGATGGAGACCGGCATGAAACTCCTGGGAGTCGTCCTCAACCGGGTGGATATGGACCGGGATGAGCCTTCTTATCGTTATTACGCCTATAGCCAGCGCTATTACGGCAGGAAACACCAGGATTTCGGGAAAAAAGAGGACGGGAAAGATGCGACTTCCAAGAGTTCATAATTCAAAAGGGAGAATGGAATGAGCCCTCGATCGTTTCGAGTGCTGTTTACCTGGGAAAAAGTCCTCAAAGCTTTTGTCTGGATTGGATTTTTTATTTTAATCGGCTTTACGCCGTTGGCTTTGGCGTCCAATCGGTCCGTTCCTCTCTATATTGTTCAGATGACGGTTATCGGCGCTTTTCTGGTCTGGTTTAACCGCTCTGTTTTTTGGGGCCATTCCCTGACATGGACCCGTTCCCGGGTGAATTTATGGGCCGTGCTGTTTCTGCTGGTCGGGGTTCTTCAAGTCCTGATGCCTTCCGGGTCATTTTGGGGCCTCAGCCAAAGCGCATATGTCCATGCGACGATCGATTCGCTGATGAAATACGGGATTTATTTTCTGGTTTTCTGGCTGGTCCTGAGCTTTGTCCAGACGGAAAAACATATTTCGGTTCTGGAAAGAGCGATCCTCGTTCTGGCGTTTGCGGCTTCTCTTCTGGGGATCATTCAGAAGCTCGCTCAGGCGGACAAGGTCCTCTGGTTTTACGAGATCGAATACGGAAAAACTTTTCTGACGACCTTTTTTTCCACCTTTATCAATCCGAATCATTTTGCCGCTTTTATCGGCATGGTGGTTTTGCTGATTTTAGGCAGGATGTTTTATCTGAATGCCAAAAAGACTTCCCATCACCGTTCGAAGCGGTATGAGGAGAAACTGTTTCTGATCTTTGCCCTGGCGGTCTCGAGCGTCGCGCTTTTCATGTCGCTCTCGCGGGGAGGGATTATTCTTTTCACTCTTTCGCTCTTTATCTTCTATTGGGGGATTCTGGCGGAGAAAAAAAGGACGAGGTCGGTTGCTTTTCTGGTCCTGTTCATCGTGTCCGCGGTGTTGATGCTGGTCTGGATCGGATTGGGGCCGATCCTTGACGAGTTGGGGACCGTTTTCCAGAAAGACGACGTCAGTTTGACTTCCAGAATTTTGGTCTGGCAAAACGCTTTCACTCAATTGTTCAGGCATCATCCGCTTTTGGGAACGGGGTTGGGGACTTTTCAATATGTGTTTGAAGGGGCCAAGGCCCCGGTGCCCGCCCTTTACGGTTTTTGGAATCACGCCCATAACGATTGGCTGGAATTGTTTTTAGAGACGGGCATTTTAGGGGGGGCGGTTTTTTTTCTCATGATCGGAAGCTTTTTCCTCGAGACGTGGCCGATCCGCTCGAACGCATGGGATCCGTACATCCGTTACAACGGGGCGGCGGCCTTGGGCGCGATTACTTTCATGATTTTGATGAGCTTGTATGATTTTCCGTTGAAGACCACCGCCTGCGCGGTCTATTTCGCGATGTTTGCCGGTTTTGCTGTAAAACTCAAGCAATTTCAGAACGAAATGAACGGGGCCCCCAACTGTCTTCGGAAGATTGATTTTGACCGGCCGTGGAAACGTGTTTTGTTCGGAGGGGGGATGAATATCCTGGTTTTGATTTGGATCCTTTTCCTGACGAAACCTTATCTGGCAAAATTCGAAGTCCGCCACGACGGGAAATACTATGTTCCGAATCTGGAAAGGGCAATTTGGCTTGACCCTCAGAACGCGGATTATCATTATTGGCTCGGCCTCGCGATGGAAAAAGAGGCTTTTTATGACGGCGAGAAATATAACCCCGAAAAAATGGAAGCCGCGCTTCAGGAAATTCAAAGAGCCATTTTGCTGAATCCCTCGCAGGGGATGTACTACTATGGCCTGGCCCGTTCCTACGAAAAAATGCGGATGTTTGACCGGGCAAAAACCGAATTCTGCCGGGCGATCGAGAAAAGCCCGGTCAATCCTTTCCTGAGAATGTATTACGCGATCTTCTGTTTTAACCGGGCGATGGCCGAAAGTGTGATTTACGAAAAAGAAATCACCGAGATGCCCTTGTTCAAAGAAGGCTTGAATTCCTATTACCGCGCCAAGGAAATTTCCTCTTCGATCAGCCTGACGATGTATCGGCACAGTATCGCGGCATTCGAGCGGCTGCGGAAGATTTTCGTCAGGAACGATTATGTCCCGTCCGCGGAGATTTTTTAGCTTTCGCCTTCGTTTCAATACCCGCAAATTCCGGATTCGATTCTGTTTTTTGAGTTTTAATCGGCATCCCGTCCGGCGAGCTTGTTTTGGCCGATTGAAAATGCTATATTGCCCTTCAAATTAACCGGGATGGACGATATGGCGATTCAACACAGAAGTCTTATAGAAGCCTTGAGCAAGGTCGAAGATCCGGAACTGCACCGGGACATCGTCAGCCTGGGGTTTGTCAAGGATTTGCGCGCGGACGGCGATGCGGTTTTTTTGACTCTGGAATTGACGACTCCCGCATGCCCTTTAAAAGGTGTCATCAAACACCGGGCCGAAGAGGCCCTGCTGGGAGTCGAAGGAGTGAGGAAAGCGGAAGTCCGGTTAACGTCTGCCGTCCAATCTTCCCCGAATGCGCCGGCCGGGATGCCGGGAGTGAAAAATATCATTGCGGTCGCGAGCGGGAAAGGAGGGGTCGGAAAGACAACCGTTAGCGTTAATTTGGCGCTGGCCTTGTCCCGCCTGGGCGCTTCGGTCGGACTGATGGACGGGGATATCTACGGCCCGAATATCCCGACGATGCTTGGGGTTTCGAGGATCGAAGCGGTTGAAAATGAAAGAATCGTGCCGGCCCGGAAATACGGCATTCAAATCATGTCGATGGGATTTCTGATCCCCCGTCACGAGGCGGTTATCTGGAGGGGGCCCATGCTTCATGAGGCGGTCCGGAAATTTTTAAAAGACGTTATTTGGGGAAATTTGGATTACTTGCTGATTGACCTTCCGCCTGGGACGGGGGACGTTCAATTGTCCCTTTCGCAAACCGTTCCGGTCGGCGGGGCTTTGTTTGTGACCACCCCGCAGGAGGTGAGCCTGCAGGATGTCCGGCGGGGAATTTCCATGTTCCGGAAAACGGAAGTCCCGATTTTGGGAATTGTCGAAAATATGAGTTATTTTATTTGCGGCCATTGCGGCCAATCAGCCGAAATTTTCGGCCGGGGAGGAGGGAAGCGCACTGCCGATGAGCTGGGCCTTCCTTTTCTGGGCGAGATCCCTTTGGACCCGATCGTGCGGGAAGGGGGGGATTTGGGGGAACCGGTTGTATCGGCGAATCCCGACTCCGAGATCGCCCGGCGATTTCTTCATATTGCCGGCCGGATTGACCGTGAGTTCAGAGGGAATTGCCGGGGCTGTGGCCGCATGCAAACAGAAAAAATACTTTAGGAGCGCGCGCATGGACAATGCTTTTTCTTCGGATATGCAGGGAATGATTCGCCGTTTTTTGATTGAATTAGGGGAAAATCCCTCTCGAAGCGGCCTTGAAAAAACACCGGCGCGGGTCGTCGAGTCTCTCAAGTATTTGACCAGCGGATACGGGACGGATATCCAAAAAGTGCTGAACGGCGCGATTTTTGAAGAGAAATACGATGAAATGGTGCTGGTCAAGGACATCGAACTGTTCAGCCTTTGCGAGCATCACCTGCTGCCTTTTTACGGGAAATGCCATGTCGCTTATATCCCCAAAGGGAAGATCATCGGATTAAGCAAAATCCCCCGCCTCGTGGACGTCTTCGCGAGAAGGCTTCAGGTCCAGGAACGCCTGACCAGCCAGATCGCCGAGTGCCTGATGGAGTTGCTCGCGCCGCAGGGGGTGAGCGTCGTAATCGAAGCGCTGCATCTTTGCATGGCGATGAGAGGGGTCGAGAAAAATAACGTGATTTGCGTTACCAGTTCGATGCTCGGGGTGTTCCGTTCCGATCCCCGCTCACGGCAGGAATTTTTGAGCCTGATCAGTCAGCGAAAATAATCCCGCCGCCCGGCAATTCCAAATCACGCTTTCCCGGCGCAATTCGCGTTTTTCTCAAGCCGCTCGATTTTCTTTTCGAGTTCCCGGACTTTCTTGACGGCATCGGCTAAAAACGGCTGGGACGCAAGGATTTTTCGCTCGACTTCATAGGGTCTTGCGGGTGAGCCGAAATAGACTTTTTGGGGCGGGATTTTCTTTTTGGAAGGAAGCCCCGCCTGGGCCCCGATAATGACCCCGTCCCCGATTTCGCAATGATCCGCGATCCCGACCTGCCCGGCGAGGATGACGCAATTCCCGATTTTTGAACTTCCGGAAATCCCGACTTGTGAGGACGCGACGGTACTCTGGCCGATCTGAACGTTGTGCGCGACCTGAACGAGATTGTCCAGTTTGACGCCCTTCTGAATCAGCGTGGAACCGATCGTCGCGCGGTCCACGCTGACGTTTGAGCCGATTTCAACCTCGTCTTCGATGATGACGTTCCCGATCTGGGGGACTTTGTAATGTTCCCGCCCCGTGAAGACGTACCCGAATCCGTCGGATCCGATTACCGTCCCCGCGTGAATGATCACGTGATTCCCGATAACGGTATGGTCGTAGATCATGACATTCGGATGGATGAGGGCATCGCTTCCGATGGTGACGTCCGAATCGATGTAACTATTCGCCCGGATCACCGAGCCCTTCCCGATCTTTACGTTTTCGCCGATGTAAACGAACGGCTCGACGGTTACGTCGGGTGCGAGTTCTGCGGAGGGATTGACGAAGGCTTTTTCGGATATGCCGGGTTTGAATTTTTTCGGGGGGCAGAATACGGATAAAATTTGAGCCCATGCTTTTTTGGGGTTCTTGACCCGGATCAAAGTTTTGCTTTCCGACGCGCTTTCGAGTGGGGCAATGAAGCAGGGGATCGCGCTGTTTTCCAACTCCCGGAGCTGTCCGGCTTCATTGACGAAAGAAAGATATCCGTTTTTCGGGAATTCGGTACTGGTTACGCCGGAGATTTCCAAAGACTCATCGCCTAAAATATTCCCTTCCACTAGACTGGCAATTTCTTTTACTTTCATTCTGCGGCCTCCGTTTTTTGGATTTTAATTATAAAATCTATACTTTTGGAAGTCAAATGGATAGAAAGCCTTGCGAAGTTTGAAATTGCCCGTTTTTTCTAACTTGCTTATTCTAAAAGGGTTAGAGTGATATCAAATGATATCAATAGGTCAAATTAGACGCCAATAAGTAACATTAGTTAAAAAAACATTGCAAATTGTAACCTTGAGTGCTATTATTTCATTGTAAAAATAAACATTTTTAAACCGGAGCAGGGCATATTGAAGGAAAGGACGGATCAAAATGACAACGAATGAAATACCGCCGAATGAGCCTATTAAGCGGCGGGAGCGAACTCAGATCATGACGCTCAAAGAAGTGGCCAAGTATCTGGGCTTGCATCCGATCAGTATTTATCGCCTGATCAAGACTACCGATATCCCGGCGATGAAAGTAGGGGGGCAGTGGCGCTTCAAGAAAGATATTTTGGATGAATGGCTGATTAAGCAGTCGGGGAAACAGCTTCAATAAAGCGGATCGTTTCATCGGATCTATTTTTTCTGAAACGTGAGCAATCCGCCGGAGGCCATAGCGTGGTATGTGCTTTACACCAAAAGCCGCCACGAAAAATTGGTCGATGAACTCCTCAAAAGGAAAGGATTGGAATCCTTTCTCCCTCTCCGGAAAATTCAGCGGCAGTGGTCGGATCGGGTCAAGCGAATCGAAGAGCCTCTCTTTAAAGGTTATCTGTTTGTTCGAACGGCATTTGCCAACCGGGTAGAAGTTTTACAGACAAAGGGGGTCGTGCGTTTTATCGGTTTCGGGCCGTTTCCCGAACCGGTTCCGGAGAAAGTGATTTTTGCGTTGAGACGTTTTATGGAAGAGGAAATAGAAGTGGATCCGTTTCCGTATCTGAAGGAAGGCGATGCGGTCACGGTCAAAGAGGGATTGTTTCGCGGGGTGGAAGGATTCTTGGTCCATAAAAAAGGGAAGTACCGTCTTGTGGTTTCGCTGGACCATATTCAGCAGGCCGTTTCGGTGGAACTGGATGCGGCCAGTGTCGAGAAAATAAGATAAATAACGCGAGGGGAGCCGTGCCTTTAAAAGTCAATGCGGCCCTAAATCGTTTTTCTGCGGGTACGGATTTTCTTCAGGATAAGCCTTTGCGCCGAATTGAAAAATTCCCCGAAGATTCGGCCGAACGTTTCTGCTCTTAATAGGATAGGAGACGCCGCAGTTCGGTTTTTTATTTAATTAGGCAAAAGAAACCCCTTATGCTATAATTCACCCCCACTAATTGGGAGGAAAAGTCTTGCTGTAGCTTGTCATGCCTCTAAGGCCGGAGGCGGTTCTGCTTCCGGTGATTCCGCGGGAAGCATTAAGGGAAATGGGCGGGGGATTTTTTCTCAGCGAACGGATGGGAACCGATTGAAACGATAAGGCAGAGGACGGGAATTTAAATGCGAATGTTGTTTTTTTTCATGTATTACGCGGCCCTCATTTTCTCGGCCGTCTACGGACTGCATCGGCTGCTTCTTGCCGTTATGACGCTTTTTGCGGGATCGGCGGATCCCCGGCCCAAAGGCCAATGGGACGCGTTGCCTTCGGTGACGGTGCAATTGCCGGTTTATAACGAAGAATCGGTTATCGAACGCTTGCTCGTTGCCGTCGGTAATTTGGATTATCCCCGCCATCTTTTTCAGATTCAGGTCCTGGACGATTCTACCGACGGAACGACAGAGCTTGCCTCCGGGAAGATCGAAGAACTCCGGCTGAAGGGGATTGACGTGGAGTTGCTCCGCCGGAAAGACCGGAAGGGCTATAAGGCCGGGGCTTTAGCGGAAGGGTTGAAGACCGCCAAAGGCGAATACGTCGCTATTTTTGACGCGGACTTTCTTCCTCCTTCCGATTTTTTGCTCCGGATGATTCATTATTTTACGGATCCCGCGATCGGAATGGTCCAGATGCGATGGGGTCATGACAATGCGGGAGATTCCCTTCTGACACGCCTCCAGTCGATGCTCATCGACGGCCATTTTGTCGTCGATCAGGTCGCCCGCTATTCCACGGGCCGCTTTTTCAATTTCAACGGGAGCGCCGGGATTTGGCGGCGCAAGGCGATCGACGATTCGGGCGGCTGGCATGCGGATACGCTTTCGGAAGATCTGGATCTGAGTTATCGCGCACAGATGAAGGGATGGCGTTTTATTTTCCTGTCCGAAAAAGAAGTCGCCCAGGAATTGCCCCGCACGATGCTTGATTTCAAGTCGCAGCAATTTCGATGGGCGAAGGGGTCGCTTGAGGTCGCGAGAAAACTTCTGTGGACCATTTGGAAAGCGCGTTTGCCTTTGAAATTAAAAATCGAAGCGACTTTTCATCTGACCAACAATCTCGGATACGCCCTGGTTGTCTTTCTGAGTCTCGCGACGCTGCCCGCCATTTGCATGCATTTGAGCTATGACTGGCGGCGCTCGCTGATGCTGGACCTGCCGCTTTTTGTGATCGGATTGGGGTCGGTCGCGCTTTATTTCGTCGTCGTGCAGAAAAGACTGTATCGCGACTGGATTTTCCGGATCGGCTACCTTCCTTTCTTCATGGGCGCTATCGCGGGATTGTCTTTCGTGCATTTGAAGGCGATTTGGGAAGTGATTTGGAAAAAGAAAACACCGTTTATCCGGACTCCCAAACACGGTAAGAACTTTCCGGGCGGCAGCGGCATCCCTAGGTTTTCCCGGCGTTTCCGGGACCCCATGGTGATCGGAGAGCTATTGATGGGCTGTTACATCACCGTCACGATCGTCTACGCTTTCAAGGAGCATCTTTTCGGCGCGGTTCCTTTCATGACCATCATGGGTGTCGGATTTTTCTACGTGGCGTTTCACTCCCTTTTCCGGCTCAACCCCGGAAAAGCGGGATGACCTGACCGCTTCTTCCTCTCCGGCCGGCTACCAGCGCGAATCCTTCTTGCCGAGCCATGTCCTTTCGATGCTGGGCAGTTTGACGCCGAGACGGTGGGCGAACTGGCGGTAGGAATTTCCGTCCAGCAGTTCTTCGATGGCCAGCGAATATTTTTTCGCAAATTGGCGCTGCCAGGTCGGGAAATGTTTCCTTTGGCAGCGTTCGACGGCTTTCCGGATGACTTCGGATTGGTCCCAGCCCTTTTTCAGATATTTGAAAACGGACAACACTTCCTCCGGGATATCCATTTGATCGAGCTCTTCTTTGTATTTCCGGAAGAACAGGTCCGTATAATCGGGGACGGACAACCAATGGTTCGTCCACGCCAGTTTTGCTTTGGTCCCCATTTTGAAGGCCGAATTTCTGGCTTTCAGGAAATTTTCGTGAGTCGACTGATTCAGAGGGGACCGGCGTTTCTGCCACCGGATGGCGACCGCCAGGCATACCGTCAGAATGGCGGCGACGTATTCCGGGATGGAACTGTCGCAGACGCGGACTTCCAGTGTCGGAGGCTTCTTTTTCCCTCCCTGATTGTAGGTGATTTCCCGGTAGTGATGTTTGTAGAGCGTCGCGCGTTTGATGACGCGACAGTAGGTCTCCGATCCCCGGAGCAGGCGGGTTGAGGCGTAAGGAGTCAGCTTTTCCCGCCAGACGGGCGAGTTATTTCCCAGTACGATCAGGAACGGAATATGATCATGCAAATAGGCCGAGAGTTTTTTTGCGTCTTCGTATTTGAAGGAAGAGGTCCCGGTCGCCAGGTGGACGTGGCATCCCGCGAACCGGTCCGTCCATCCTCCCGCCGGAAAGATCACGTATCGTTCGTTCGCATCGGAGTCCTCCGGGAATTCTCCGTATTTTCGAAGGCTGCTTTTAAGAAGGAAAAAAGCCTCGCGGATTGTTTTGAATACTTTACTGTTATATTCCGATCCGACGCTGACGTCTTTGGTGAATTTTTCCCCTTTCTCGACCGTGGCCCGTTTGGGGAATTGAAGGTCCCGGCAGATTCGGTAATCGGGAAGGGCGATGGAATAGGTTTCCAGTTCGATTCCCATCGAAATGACCTTCCGGGATTGAGTTTGATGCGTTTTAGGGGACATTTCCGTTCCTTAATTTAAAGGGGGGTATTCTACTCAAAAAAGCCCTTGAGTGGAAATTTTTAAGAGCAGGAGGAAAAATTTCAGGGCCTTAAGTTTCTTAACTTATTTAATTGAAACAAGTTAAGAAAAAACCGTTCTTTCCGCTTTTTACGGTTCGGGGCTGTTCTTGGGAGGAAATCCAAGGGGGGGACTCATTGATTTTGCGAAGTGTTTGACATAGAATTCGCTTGTGAAAAAGGAGAAAGATATGAAGAGAAATCTGATAATCGGAGCCGTGCTGCTGATGGTTATCGGGCTCAACCAGAGTGCCGGATGGGCTAAATTAGTCAGCGGCAGGGTGATTTCTGTGGCAGAGAATGTTCTGACCGTCAAACGGACGAATCCGATCACGGGCGCCGACGAGGAAATCCGAATGACCGCTCAACCGGAGACTTCCTATTACGGGGTGGCGGCGCTGGCGGAGTTGGCCCCGGATGACCAGGTTTGGGTTGAAGCGGAACAGGACAAGGAACCCGGCGTCTGGAAAGCCGTCTTGGTAAAGAAAGCTTGAACCTTTTGATTTGAAAGAAAAATTCGGGACCGGGGGGATCTCCTTCGGGGGAATTTTGGGGCATGAGAAGGATTCTTCGAGACAGCGCTTTGCCGGAAAATATCCGGCGAAGTCTTTCGATTTCCTGGAAAGAGGGAATCCCCGCCGCGATCATGGCGGGGATCGTCGATTATTACATGATTCCCTACGCGCTGTTTCTCGGGGCTTCCACTCCTCAGATCGGATTTCTGATTTCGGTTCCCAATTTGTTCGGTTCGATTACGCAGCTTTTCGCCGTGCGGGCCGTAGCCGTCTCGGGAAGCCGGCTCCGGTTCGTTCTGATCGGGGCGATTACGCAGGCGGCGGTTTTGTTCCTGGCCGCGACTTTGGCGCTGCGGTCGGGGCCGGATTCAAAGGTCTATGCCCTGATTTTTCTGCTGACCGTGTTCCGGATGATGGGTCATTTGATCGGGACCGTATGGAACAGTCTGGTCAGTGATTATCTTCCCCCGGAGCAGAGGGGAAATTATTTCGGATGGAGATCTTCCATCGTGGGGATTGCGGGAATCGCGGGGATCGGGATCGCGGGGGTGCTCCTTTCCTGCATGAAAGAGATTTCGCAAACTTTCGGGTACGTTCTGCTTTTCATTTTGGCTTCTTTCTCCCGGGCGGTTTCGGCGCGCCTCCTTTCAAAAATGGCGGATGTCTCTTCTTGCGCTTCCCGGGAAGGGGATTTCGGTTTCCTGGAATTTATCGGCCGCTTTCGGGAAAGTAATTTCGTGCGATACACGCTATATGTCGCGGGGGTCATTTTTGCCACGCATATTTCGGCACCGTACTTCAGCGTTTACATGCTCAGGGATCTTCATTTCAGCTATCTGCAGTATATGGCGATCATCCTGGCGGGGACGGGAACGACGCTGATCGTTTATCCGATTTGGGGACGTCATGCGGATCTTGTCGGTAATGCCAGGATTTTGAAAACCATGAGTTTTCTCATCCCCCTGATTCCCTTGCTTTGGCTGATTTCAAAAAATCCGGTTTACCTGTTCGGGGTGGAGATTTTTTCGGGATTTGTCTGGGGAGGGTTCAACCTTTGCGTGACCAATTACATTTTTGATGCGGTCAGCCCGCCCAAAAGGGTCCGCTGCCTCGGGTATTTCGGATTGATCAACGGATTCGCGGTCTTTTTCGGCGCGTTTCTCGGAGGAATCCTGGCGGAAAAACTTCCTCCGCTGCTGGGATACCGGATCCTGACGCTTTTCCTGATTTCCGGAGTGTTACGGTTTTTCGCGCATTTTCTGCTGTCGGGGCGATTTCAGGAAATACGCGCTTCCGTTCGTCGCGTCTCGAATTTTCAGCTTTTTTTCAGCGCGTTCGGCATTAAACCCCTGACGGCGGGAGACGAAGACTGATTGCATCCCGCTCGGCTGCGGGAGACTGACGTTTCGAAATCCGGATCCCGGGTTTCGGATTTATTCGGTCGTTTTTTCCGCCGGGAGGGGTTCTTCTTCCGTAAACTTCTCGACGCTCAGCAGGGTGATGACTTTTTTGCCGTCTCGCATCACAAAGGTAATGTCGACGCTGTCACCGGCCGCAATTTTGTCGGTTGAATCCACGTTTTTCAATTCGAGCTTGGGATCCAACGCGTACACGACATCGACGTCGTTATCCGTTTCGTAATCGTATTCGCTGACGGTGATTTCGGTCGGAGAAACCTGCTTGACGGTGCCGAAAGAATAATCGGTTTCTTCCGGGGCTTGGGCCGGCTGCGCGGCCTCGGTTGCCGGGGCCAGGGATTCTTCCGTTTGCGCGAAGGAAATGTTTGCCGAGAGCAGTAACGGAAAAACTGAGAGGAGAAAAATTGAGATCAAAACTGACTTTTTCATGATTGGGAACCTCCTTTTGGAATGTCCAATAGACCTTTTTTATTGCTGCGAATAGGCATTTGAATTCGTTTCTCAGGCTAAAGATTATTTGAATCGGAAGGCCTTGTCAATCCGTTTTTGGCATTCGCCCGGAGCGGTCAGGGAAGGATTGCCCGGCAGGGCGGAACGGCCGTGAGGGTGTGTATTGACTCGGGCGGAGAACTTTGAGAAAATCTCCCTTAAGGAAGGTTGATGATCAATGAAAACAAAACGGACACCTAAGAATAAGACCATGCCGGTCCGGAATTTCATCAAGAGAAATTTCCTGCATTTCAATTCGGCGGTTCTGGTGGATGCGGCGGAGGCATACCTTGCCCATCTTGAAAAGGGAGGGAAAATGCTGGTAACCCTTGCCGGAGCCATGAGTACGGCGGAATTGGGAATTACTTTGGCCGAATTGATCCGCCGGGACAAGGTTCACGCGATTTGCTCGACCGGGGCAAATCTGGAGGAGGATATCTTCAACCTCGTCGCGCATGATTATTACGAAAGAGTGCCGCATTACCGCCAGCTGACTCCCGACGATGAGTCGGCGCTCCGGGAACGGGGGATGAACCGCGTGACGGACACCTGCATTCCGGAGGAAGAGGCGATGAGGAGGATTGAACGGGCGGTTCTTAAGTTCTGGCAGAAGGCTGACCGGGAGGGGAAGAGCTATTTCCCGTATGAATACATGTACTCTCTGATCCGGAGAGGAAGCCTGAAGAGTTTTTATCAGACGGATCCCCGGAATTCCTGGGTCGTTGCGGCTTCCGAAAAGAATCTCCCCATTTTTACCCCCGGATGGGAAGATTCCACGCTGGGCAATATTTTCGTCGCGAATGTCCTGAAGAAGAATATCGGCCGTTTTGACGTCGTGAAGTCCGGGCTTCAGCAGATGGCGTTTTTGGTGGATTGGTACCGGGCAAACAGCAAGGCGAATCCGATCGGTTTTTTTCAGATCGGGGGAGGGATTGCCGGGGATTTACCGATTTGCGTGGTGCCGATGATTCGGCAGGATTTGGAGGAGGACTGCAGGCTTTGGGGGTATTTCTGCCAAATCTCCGACAGCACGACTTCGTACGGGTCATACAGCGGAGCGGTCCCCAATGAGAAAATCACCTGGGAGAAACTCGGGGCGGACACTCCCCGGTTTATCATTGAATCGGACGCAACGATTGTCGCCCCTCTGATCTTTGCCTATGTGCTGGGATTATAAAACGACAGCCGGTTTTTCTCCGGAACAAGCGAAAACCTGAAACGAACGAAATATTTTTAATGTATTCCGAAAACAACGAAGCCCATAGCGGAGAAGCAGCGGAAGACCTTTTGCCGCTTTCTGCCTCCCGGTTGTTCCGGCCGGCGAAGACATTCAGTTTGTTTGCTTTTTC
The DNA here is from genome assembly GCA_029561555.1 of Candidatus Omnitrophota bacterium. Lineage (GTDB taxonomy): Bacteria > Omnitrophota > Omnitrophia > Omnitrophales > Omnitrophaceae > JAKQXH01. The sequence goes on along the minus strand of JAKQXH010000038.1, from coordinate 16,780 downwards.
GCAGGAGTCTCCCTTGCCTCCGAGCCGGGTTATTTCGTTTCCGGAAATTTTCGGGAATGAGGCACCGGTAGAAGTCGAGATCGGGTGCGGAAAGTCGCGCTTTATCATCGATCGCGCGGTGAAAAACCCCGGGATCCATTTTATCGGGGTCGATTACGCGGGAAAGTGGCTCGGGATCGGGAGGGGGAGGGGAGAAAAAAGAAAGATCGGGAATCTGCGGTTCATCAAGGCCGAAGCCTTTGAATTGCTGAGGGATTATTTCCCGCGCGGGAGGGTTTCCGTTTTTCATGTTTATTTCCCGGACCCCTGGCCCAAGAAGCGGCACTGGAAACGGCGGTTGATCCGGAAGGAATCTTTAAGGCTCTTTTATGACTGCCTTTGCCCCGGCGGTCTTCTTGAAATTGCCACGGACGACCGGGATTACTTTGAGGTGATGAAACAAGAACATTCTCTTTCCGGGTTGAAATGGGCGGGGGTCCGCGAGAGCCGGAACGAACGCTTGTTCGAAGGGGAGAAGACCAATTACGAAGCGAAATATGAAGCGGGGGGAAGGCCGCTGTATTATCTCGAATTCGAGAAGTGATTCCCGAGACGTCCGTGTCGACAGACAGCCGTAAATGTGCTAATCTGAGCCCGCTTTTCCGGGGATTTTTCGGATGTTTTTATTTTTGATCGCAGGCGGGAAATTGCCAAACGAAGATGCGTTGGATCTTTAGAGACTTTTAACACGGGGAAGGAGAAAGGACAGTGAAAACGGCTATGGAAAGAGCGATTAATTTTAACGCGGGTCCCGCGGTGCTTCCCGTTTCTGTTTTGGAACGGGCACGGGAAGAAATGCTGAACTTCGAAAATACGGGAATGAGCGTGATGGAGATGAGCCATCGATCCAAAGCGTTCGAGGGAATTCTCACGAAGGCGATCGCCGGTTTCCGGAGAGTGCTGGGGATACCGGAAAATTATGATGTCCTCTTCCTGCAGGGCGGAGCCACGCTTCAGTTTTCCATGGTCCCCATGAATCTGTGCCTTTCCAACCAGCCGATGGATTACATCCATACGGGATATTGGAGCAAAAAAGCCATCGACGAGGCGGAAAAAGTCGGAACCTGCCGTCTGGCGGCGACTTCGGAACCGCAGAAATTCATGCGTCTGCCCCGTTTGGAAGAAATCAAACTGGATGAAAAAGCCTCTTACGCCTATCTTTGTTCCAACAATACCATCGAAGGGACTCAGTGGCGTGAGTTCCCGGATACCGGAGAAATTCCGCTGGTCGGTGACATGTCTTCGGATATCCTTTCGCACCGCTTTGATGTCAGAAAATTCGGCCTGATTTTCGCGGGCGCGCAGAAGAACATCGGCCCGTCGGGCGTGACGGTGGTCATTATCCGGAAGGATTTGGCGGAACGGGGAAGCGCGAAACTTCCCGTCATGCTGCAATACCGGACGCACACCAAAAACAACTCCCTTTACAATACGCCGCCGACGTTCGGAATTTACATTGCCTGGCTGGTTATGGAATGGGTCGAATCTTTGGGCGGACTCGCGGCGATGGAGCGGTTAAACGAAGAGAAAGCCGGCATCCTCTACCGCGCGATCGATGAGAGCGGGTTCTATCGCTGCCCCGTGGAGAAGCAGGACCGTTCCTGGATGAATGTGGTCTACCGGATCAAGGACGGGGATGAGGCGCTGGAAAAGAAATTTGTCGAGGAGGCCAAAGCGCAGGGGATGGTGGGATTGCAGGGACACCGTGCCGTCGGGGGGCTTCGCGCTTCCATTTACAACGCGCATCCGATCGAAGGCGTGAAGACGCTAGTCGATTTCATGAAGGAATTCCGGAAGAAAAACGGATAAAGCTGCCGGTACAAACTTTTGGCCTCGATCTCGGTGAGATGACGCAATGCCCATGACTGTTTTGGCCGTCATTCGGATTATCACGGGCATCCTTTTCCTCATCCTTGGGGTTTTGGGACTGTTCCTTCCGATTCTGCAGGGCCTGCTTTTTCTGGTGATCGGATTCCTTCTTTTGTCCGTGGATATCCCCGTTTTTCGCCGCGTCTCCGTTTGGATGCAGAAGAAATTTCCGAAATTAAAACGGCCGGTCAAGCGGGCCCGGGAATGGCTCGGAATGCGCCGGCGGAGACCTCCCCGGAAGTAAACGGCCCGGATCATTAGGCAGGCTGGATGATGAATCCTAAAAACACGATTGTATGCTTTCGGAATGACCTGCGATTGGAAGACAATCCCGCTTTTTTGTTCGCTGCCGGCCGGGGCGGGGGCGTTGTCCCGGTTTTTATCTGGGCCCCGGAAGAGGAAGGGGCCTGGGCGCCGGGAGCGGCAAGCCGGTGGTGGCTGGCCCGGTCGTTGGAATCCCTCCGGAGCGATTTAAACAAGAAGGGCTTGCGGTTGATTGTCAGAAAAGGCGGGACCGTCAAGCAACTGGCACGGCTGGTCCGGGAAGCGGATGCCGATTGTGTGGTCTGGAATCGCCGCTATGAACCCGCGGCGCGAAAACGGGAAAGGGAAATCGAACGTCATTTCCGGGCCAAAAGGATTTCCGTTCTCTCCTTCAACGCGAGTTTCCTCTACGCCCCCGGTCAGATTAAAACAAAAACAGGGAAACCTTTTCAGGTCTTCACTCCGTTTTGGAATGCCTGCCTCACACAAGAAGTTTCGGCTGGTTTTGGTAAAGTTCCATCCAGGATTCAGATTCCTCTGAAATGGCCCCAGGGCATTTCTCCGGATCGATCGGGATTGTATCCTCCTTGCGCCGATTGGGCGGCGAAGTTCGAAAGATACTGGGAGCCCGGAGCCGGAGGAGCGTTGAAACAATTGAAACGATTCCTCCGGAAAGGATTGTCCGATTATCAAAAAGGGCGGGACATCCCTTCCGATCCTGGGACTTCACGGCTTTCCCCCCATCTGCATTTTGGGGAAATCAGCCCGAAGCGGGTTTGGCGCGAAGTGTTCAGACATGCGGCGCGGGCGAAAAAATCCGGGATGTCGAAGACCGCGGAGGTTTATTTGAGACAGCTGGTCTGGCGGGAATTTGCCGGCCATCTTTTGTATCATTTTCCGGAAACGCCGGAGCGGCCGTTACGGGAGAAATTCAGCCGTTTTATCTGGAGAGAAGACGGGAAATCTTTGAAAGCCTGGCAAAAAGGCCGGACCGGATATCCGATCGTGGATGCCGGGATGCGCGAATTATGGGAAACGGGATGGATGCATAACCGTGTCCGGATGATCGCGGGTTCTTTTCTCGTCAAAGACCTCCTGATTTCTTGGACGGAAGGGGCCCGCTGGTTTTGGGACACTTTGGTCGATGCGGATTTGGCCAATAACACCCTGGGATGGCAATGGGTAGCCGGGTGCGGAGCGGATGCCGCGCCGTATTTCCGGATTTTCAATCCGGTTTTGCAGGGCGAAAGATTTGATCCTTTCGGGAAATATATCCGGCGCTGGGTGCCTGAGTTGTCAAAACTGCCGGATGCCTGGATTCATAAACCCTGGCAGGCCCCGGCCGAAGTGCTGGAAGCCGCGGGCGTGGAGCCGGGGAAGACCTATCCCCGGCCGATTGCGGATCATGCGGTGGCGAGGCAGAGGGCGCTTGCCGTTTTCTCGAGAATCTGAGACGGGAGGGAAAAAGACATGACGATTTTGAAAAGTCTCGCCGGATTTTTTCTCTTTCTTATCCTTTGCTTCGGGACGGCATGGTTTGGCGCTTCGCAGACTTATCCTGCCGTCAAAGGCTGGTATGCCGGGCTTTTAAAGCCGCCGTTTACTCCGCCTGACTGGGTTTTTGGTCCCGTATGGTCCGTCCTCTATTTGATGATGGCCTATTCCGCCTGGCGGGTATGGAGAAAAACAGGCTTCCGGAAGGCGTCGGGGCCGATGCTTTTTTGGACGGGACAACTGATTCTGAACGGTATGTGGTCATGGCTTTTTTTCGGGATGAAGATGCCGGGAGCGGCTTTTGCCGAGATTTTGCTGTTAGAAGGCATGATCGGCGGAACGATTTTTTCCTTTCGAAAGATAGACCGTTTTGCGGGATGGCTTCTCGTCCCCTACGGTCTGTGGGTTTTTTTCGCGGCTTTCCTGAATTTCGGGATTTGGCGGTTGAACGGCTGATTTTTTGTGATGCCGGGCGGATTATTCGGGGCCCGAGAGGGTCGGCCGGCCTATTTGCTTTGCGATTTTTTTCAATTGGCTATCCAGCAGGTTTTTGTAAAAAGGCGAGATGAGATGCCAGTAAAGGAACCCCAGCATTCCCCGGGGGACGAATTTTACGCATAACTCCAAACGGGTTTTTTCGTTGTCGATTCTCGAAATGTGAAAATCCAAAGCTCCCGTCCCGGGCATTTTCATTTCCGATACGAGAAGCAGTCTCGCCTGGGACTTGACTCTAAGGACCCGCCAGAAATCGATCCGGTCTCCCGGATTCAGGTTCTGAAAGTCCGTCCGGCCCAGGCGCATTCCGATCCCGCCCGTCAAGCGGTCCAGCAATCCTCTTAATTTCCAGAAAAGACTTCCGCCGTACCAGTTTCCGGCTGCCCCGATTTTGGAAAGAGGTTCCCAGATTTCGGAAGGGAGGGCTTTCAGGGTGATGCTCCGGGCGTATTTGCAGGCAATCCCTCCGGTCCAGTCGGGATCTCCCGCATATCGCCATTCGGGAGGCGGGATGCTGATGGCTTCTTTCTGAGGTTCGTCGGTGAGCTCATGCTGGGACTGCTCCAGTGAGAGACGGATGGCCTGGCGGCAATCCAGCAGTTTTTGCGTGATCACCCGGTCGATCGGATTTTGAATGGCGGAAGCTTCGCTGGAGAGGACTTCGGACAATCCGCGCGCCAGGCAGGTGTGAAGCGGGGTGACGAGATGGATTCCGTACGAGCTGAGTTTCGGCAGAAATCCCGGGATGGGGATCGTCAGCCGTTTGGGAAGTTTGGTCTCTTCGGCATAAATTTTCATGACGTCGAGACAGGTCAGGACTTCCGGCCCTCCGAGGTCGTAGGTTTTCCCGGCCGTTTCGGGATAGCGGAGGCAGCCGACGAGATAATCCAGGACGTTCCGGATCGCGATCGGCTGGCGTTTGGTCGCGAGCCATCGGGGGGCGAAGAGAATCGGCTGGCGCTTGACCAAATAGCGGAGGATTTCAAAAGAACCGCTCGCGGTTCCGATAATCATCCCCGCTCTCAATATGGTGGCCGGGACTTTTCCGGATTGAAGGATTTTTCTGATTTGAGAGCGGGAGCGGAGGTATTGGCTCGGACTGTCTTCTTCTTCTCCCAGCCAGCCCAAATAAATGATGCGCCCGATCCCGGTTTGTTCGGCGGCACGGACAAGATGATGAGCGGCCTGCCGGTCTTCTTTGGCAAAATTGATGTCGCTTGGGTTTACGGAATGGATCAGATAGTAAACGTCCGAACAGCCTTTGCATACGGACGTCAGGGATTCCGGGTCAAGCACGTTTACGGCCGTTAACTCGACGCGGGGATTATTGGCCCAGGGGCGAAGATTCAATTTTTCGAGCGATTGGGCGGCTGCGCGAACGCTGTATCCCCAATCCAGCAAACGGGGAACCAGTCGCGACCCGACATATCCGGTTGCGCCCAAGACCAAAACGGCTTTTGATTCCATCAGACAACCTCCTGAATTGACGAGGATCCTTCCGGACTTTCTTACTTCATTTTCGCCACCCTGAGAGGTTCGTCAACAGGAAATATCTGAGGAGCGGGAAATTTCCCGGATTGCTTATTCCGGCCGTAAGGGGTGTGAGGATGAAGCGCCCCGCCTTTTTAAATACCATAATACTGGATTTTTACTCGGCGATGCCGAAAAATACAGATATAATATCCGGGTCTTTGTGCTTATGGACCGGAGGGAAGTAAATTTTTGGGAGGCGCAATGAGCGGGTGGGCAGTCAGAGTTCTATTGATAGAAGATGAAAAGGAAATCGCCGAATTTTACAAGGACGCGCTTCTTGAGGAGAGAGAATTCGCTTTTCAGGTGAAACACGCGGAAACGCTTGAAAAAGGATTGGAGCTTCTCGAAAAAGGGCCTATCGATGTCGTTTTGTCCGACCTGACGCTCAGTGACAGCCGCGGGATTGAAACTTTTTTCCGGATTCACGAAAGGCATTGCCGGATCCCGGTCGTTCTGCTGACGGGGCTTTCCGACGGGGTGATCGCTTTGGAGGCGGTGCGCAGGGGAGCTCAGGACTATTTGATCAAAGGCGAAGTGGACGGAAAAGTCCTTTCGCGGGTGCTGCGGTACGCGATCGAAAGGCAGCGGATCCAGGAAGAACTCCGGCGCCAGGCTCAGATTATCGCTCAGATCCATGACGCGGTGATTTGCGCGGATTTGGAAGGGAATATCACCGATTGGAACGGCGGAGCGGAGAAATTATTCGGGTATGCCAGAGCCGAAGTTTTGGGGCGGCACCTTTCCGGACTTTATCCCGATCATCAGCGCGAGACGGTCGAGCATTCCGTCATCCCCAAGCTGAAGGAAGAAGGCGCGAAAGCGTTTGAGGTTGTTATGAACCGAAAATGGGGGGAGCCCTTTTACGCGCATCTTTCTCTTTCCCTGCTCAAAGACGAAAAAGGCCATCCGACGGGGATGGCCGGTTATGCCGTGGATATCAGCGACCGGAAACGCGCGGAGAAGTCAAAGGACGACTTTGTCGGGATTGTCTCTCATGAATTGCGCGGTCCCCTGTCGGTGATCCGCGAAAGCGTTTCACAGGTCTTGGACGGCTTATACGGTCCCGTCAGCGAACGCCAGGCGAAAACCCTGCGGATGAATCTGGGTTCGATCGACCGGCTGGGGCGGATCGTGGATGACCTCTTGGATGTCGCGAAACTGGAAGCCGGCGAAATGAACTTAAGAAAGGGGAAAACGGACCTGGTGTCCCTGGTGGATGACCTTGCGGAACATTTTTCCCCGCAATTGGAGAGAAAAGGGATCGAGATGAAAATATCCGCCTCGGATCCCGCCGTTGAAATCGTTGCCGACCGGGATAAGTTGATTCAGGTTTTTTCAAATCTGATCGGTAATGCGATAAAGTTTTCGGACGGCCGGACGATTTCCGTTTCGATCCGGGACGGAGAAGGAGAAGTGATCTGCAGTGTTTCGGACACCGGGCGGGGGATCGACAAGGCCGAGCTGGAAAGGGTTTTCGAGAAATTCCGGCGGATCCCAAACGAGACGGAGCGCCGCGAAAAGGGGACCGGGCTGGGGCTGGCGATCTGCAAAGGGATCGTGGATGCACACGGCGGAAGGATTTGGGCGGAGAGCCGTCTGAATGAGGGGACGAAATTTATTTTTTCTCTGCCGAAAACATCGGCGGATCTGCCGGTTACTCGAGGCATGGGATGAGGGACGGAGCGGGTACGATGAGAAACAAAACTTATCAGTTGAATTTTTCGCTGATTATTTTTCTGGTCTGCGAACTTTTTACGTTCGCCCTATGGGACCGTTATTTTAATTCTTCCGATCACTTCGACCGTTGTCTTGCCAGCACCCTCATCCTTTTGATGGGGACGCTTTTTTCCCTGTCCGCGGGCCTTTTTTCGTGGGTTCTGGAATCCCGGCGCGCCTATCTGGAAAAAGAAGTCCGCCTCAGGACGGATGAAGTGCTCGTGCGGGAGCGCGATGCCCAATCCGAAAAGGAGCGGTTAGCGAATACTTTGCACTCGATCGGCGAAGGCATGATGGTTTTTGACATGGCCGGGAAAATTACCCTGATGAATGAATCGGCCGAAACGCTTACGGGATTTATGCGCAGCGACGGCTGCGGCAGGCCGGTCCGGGAGATTTTTCGCACCGAAGACGTGGATACGCGGCGGGAGACCGATTTTTTTACGCCCGAAATTTTTTCCGGGAAGCGGGACATCGAATTCCCGAAAGAGGTCAACCTCGTTGCCCGAGACGGGCAGAAGCGGATTGTCAGCCCGGTCGGGAAAATCCTCCGGGATTCCCAAAAATGCCCGATCGGGATTGTTCTGGTGTTTCGGGATGTGACCGCCGAGAAACTCGCGGAATATCAGTTGCGCCTGGCGGAAGAAAAATATCGGAGCGTTTTCGAGAATTCGGCCGTGGCGATTATGGTGACGGACGCGGCGGAGCGCGTGATTTCATGGAATAAATTTACCGAAAATTTGCTGGGGATCAAATCGGAAGATTTGTATCTTAAACCCGTCAGCACGTTTTATCCCGAAGAGGAATGGAACAAAATCCGGAAGTACAATATCCGCCAGAAAGGGATGCAGCACCATCTTGAGACCAGGATGAAAAGAAAAGACGGCGGAACGGTCGATATCGATATTTCGATTACCGTCCTGAAAGACGTTCAAGGGAATATTACGGGCTCGATCGGGGTGATCCGGGACATCACGGAACGGAAACAGATGGAGAAGCTCAAAGACGAGTTTGTCAGCATGGTTTCTCATGAACTCCGGACCCCCATTGTCATTATCCGGGAGGCGATTTCCCAGGTGCTTGACGGAATGCACGGGGAGGTTTCGGGAAATCAACGGCTGGCCCTTGCCATGTCGGTCAAAAATATCGAGCGCCTGCGGCGGCTCATCGACAATCTTCTGGACCTTTCCAAAATGGAAGCCGGGAGGCTCGATTTGAACCAGGAGTGGGTCAGCCTCGCGGATTTGGCGAACGGCGTCGGTCGCGAATTTTTAGCGCCGATAGAGAAAAAAGGCCTGAGCGTAAAATTGAATTTGGGGGAGAAGGACGTCAGCCTCTATGCGGACCGGGACAAAATCATCCAGGTCCTGACGAATTTGGTCGGAAATGCCGTGAAGTTCACGGATGCGGGCTGTATCGAGATTTCCGTCGAAGATCAGGGAGATAAAGTCCGGATGGGCGTGTTTGACAGCGGCAAGGGGATTTCTCCCGAAGATTTGCCGAGGGTTTTCGCGCGATTTCAGCAATTCGGCCAGCAGCGCAATCTCGGGGAAAAAGGGACGGGGCTGGGACTCGCGATCTGCAAGGGCATCATCGAACTTCACGGCGGGCGGATTTGGGTGGAAAGCCGTTTGGGGGAAGGGAGCCGGTTTTGTTTTGACCTGCCCAAACGGTCCGCGGGGGATGTCGTCAGAAAATTTATGGCCGATGGGATCAAAAGCTCAATGATGAGCGGGATCCCTTTTTCCGTTCTGATGTTCCGTTTCGACGGATTTGACGCCGTGCCGCCCGGAGAATCGGGGCAGGAACGCCTTGCCTATTGCGCGGCTTCCTGCGAGAAAGTGATTTCGGATTCTCTGTATCACCGTGCTTCGGTGGTCCGGGAGGGCAAGGAAAAGATTTGGGTCCTGCTTCCCGCCACGGCTCAGGAGGGGGCGGTAAAGATCAATGCGAGAGTCCGGGCCGCGCTGAAGGAGTATTTTCATCGGGAGGGATTGGGGGATACGGTCCCGGCCGGTGAGGTCGTGAATTTCCCCAAAGACGTGGCAACCGAGGAGGAATTATCCGCGAAAGTATTTTCCTGAAAATTTGATTTGCGGCCGGGGGTTCCGAAATAAAAACAGAAAGGGATTCGATCCGTGACGACAGGCGATTACCATAAAATTTTGAAGCAGAAATACCAGCAGGCTTTCCAAATCGGCCTCTATATGCTGTTTTCGATTTTCCTTCTCTGGCTGGCGGCTTTTTTTGTCGACCAGACGGTTTTCGCGGAATCGGAACGGGGCGAACTTCCGGTGATTTTCAGGATTATCATCCTTTGCGTGTCCCTCCTCGGGCTTTTTTGCCCCCGCGTCCTCAAAATGATCATTTTGGAGCACAACCCCATGGTTCAGACGAGCGAGGTCGCGAGGGCCATTATCCCCAAGCTCGCGGGCATTCTGTTCTCCTATTCGATCACCGTGCTCGCGTTCTGCGAAGCCCCCGCCGTCTACGGGTTCTTTTTTTTCTTTTTGACGCGGCAGATGACGGATTTCTATATTTTATTAGGCATTACCGCGGTCGGATTCGCGATGAACTTCCCGAAGTACGGTTATTGGGAAGCCTGGGTTGAGAAGCACATCCGCCATGGAAAGATCCCGGCAAATTTCAGAATTAAAACTCCGAACCCTTGAGGTGCTTGCGATGAATATCCAGAAGTTCAAACAATTGCCGTTGATGGGAATCCTGAGGGGCGTGACGGCCGATCAGCTGGAGGCGTTGATGCCGGCGGTGCTGTCTTCGGGACTGCGGACCCTCGAAATCACCATGAATACGAAGGGGGCCGCGGAACTGATCCGAAAGGCGCGAAACCTGTCGAAAGGCCGGTTAATGATCGGCGCCGGGACGGTGATGACGATGAAAGACCTGAGGCAGGCGATTGACGCGGGGGCCACGTTCATTGTTTCTCCCGTTTTGATCAAGGACACGGCCAAATATTGCGTCAAGCACCGTATCCCCTATTTCCCGGGGGCCCTGACGCCTCAGGAAATATACCGCGCGTGGGAAATGGGGGCCAGTATGGTGAAAATTTTTCCCGCGAAACTTTACGGCCCCGAATATTTCAGGGAAATCAAAGGCCCGCTGAACGAAGTGGAGCTTCTTGCCTGCGGGGGCGTGACCTTGGGGAATCTTCCGGATTTTTTCGCGAACGGGGCGGATGCCGTGACGCTCGGAGCCGGGGTCTTCCGGAAAGAATGGCTTCAGGCGAAGGATTTCAAGAAAATCGGGCACTGCATCAAGACGTTCATTCACGCCTATCTCGCGTTCAGGCTGAAGAATTCGAAAATGGGAGCCCGATGATCAGGCTTCCCGCAGGTTCGCCGTCCAATCGCCAAAATCTCTTTTCGTTCCGCGACGGGCGATAGCCGATGCCGGTTATTAATTTTCTGACCAACGCCTTCCCGTTCTGGGTATTCATTGCCAGCCTGATTTCTCTTTATCATCCTCCCGCGTTTACCTGGTTTTCGGGACCGATGATTCCCGTCGGTCTGGGGATTATCATGCTGGGGATGGGACTGACGCTGAGCGTCGAGGATTTTAAGGGCATTTTGAAATATCCGGGATGGGTGATTACCGGCATCCTGCTCCAATACACCATCATGCCGTTCCTGGGATGGAGCCTTTCTTATGCTTTCAACCTGCCCGCGCCTCTTGCCGTCGGATTGATTCTGGTTTCCTGCTGTCCGAGCGGGACCGCGTCAAATGTCGTCAATTATCTCGCGCGGTCCAATGTCGCTTTGTCGGTCACGATGACGGCATTCGGCACGTTTATGGCGGTGGCGTTGACCCCCGTCCTGACGGCGTGGCTTGCCGGAAGCCGGATTCACGTCGATGCCTGGGGCCTTTTTTTGAGCACGGTCCAAGTCGTGATCGTTCCGATCGTGCTGGGGGTCCTGATGAACCGCTTCTTCCCGAAGGTGACTCAAAAATTGACCGTGATCTCTCCCTTGGTGGCCGTGATCTTTATCACGTTGATTGTCGCGAGTATCGTGGGGGCAGGGCAGGAATATATCCTGAAATCGGGCGCCCGGCTGATCCTCGCCGTTTTCACCCTGCACAGCCTCGGTTTCCTGCTCGGATATCTCGCGGGCAGGATTTTCCTTAAAAATGAAATAGCCTCGAGGACCATTTCGGTCGAAGTGGGCATGCAGAATTCGGGGCTCGGGGTGGTTTTGGCGCGGCAGAATTTTTCAAGCCCGCTTGTGGCGATCCCCTGCGCCATTTCCAGCGTCTTCCATTCCGTGCTGGCGAGTCTTCTCGCTTCCGTCTGGCGCCTTGACGCGAACCAATACCCTCGAAGCTAAGTAAGCATTCAAAAGTTTTGTGGAATTTCGGACATCCAATTCGGCAAATCCACTTCCGCGACCGCCGGTTCGTCCGCTCCGGCGGCGTTCGGCCGTCTGCGCTCTCACCGTTTGGACCGGGGCTTCGCCCCGGACCAAGCTCCAAACGGTTGCGAGAGCTCGCTCCAGTTAGATTTGCCGAACCAAAAGATCCCTGCCTTATGCGCATAAAAATTTGTGGGATTGTTACTTAGCGAAACCCGTCCTTTACTTTCCACGGCCGTTCCTACTAAAATACCCTTCCCGCGATGAGGCGGAAAGGCCTTTTGCGCCGAAGCGGGAGGAATTCGGATTCTTTGCTTTACAATTCTAGTCAGAAAGGGAAAAACAAATGTTCAGAGAGAAAATCAAGGTTTTGGATTGCACGATCCGGGACGGCGGGCTCATCAATAATCACGATTTTGATCACCGCTTTGTGAAGGCGGTCTATCGCGCGCTTTCCGAAGCGAAGATCGATTACATGGAAATCGGGTATAAAAATTCCAAAAAAATGTTTTCGCCGAAGGAGTTCGGCATCTGGAAATTCTGCGACGACGAGGACATCAAGCGGGTGATGGACGGGATCGACTCCCAGCTCAAGATTTCGGTGATGTGCGACGTGGACCGCGTGGACATGGACGACATTAAACCGCGCAAGGAGAGCCCCGTCACGATGATCCGGACAGCCTGCTACGTGAAGGACGTAGACAAGGCGATTTACATGACCAACCAGTTCGCGGACAAAGGCTACGAGACGTCCGTGAATATCATGTCGATCGCGGGGGTCCTGGACAATGAGCTGACCGAGTGTTTTGAACAGCTCGAGAAGGAATGCAAGGCCCAGGTGGTGTACATCGTGGACAGCAACGGCTCGCTCTATCAGGAGACGACGGAGTTCCTCATCAAAAAGGCGAAGGGGATTATCAAGTCGAAAGAAATCGGCATCCACGCGCATAATAACCAGCAGCTCGCGTTCTCGAACACGATCGAAGCGATCATTCACGACGCCAACTTTGTGGACGGGACGGTTTACGGCCTCGGGCGCGCGGCGGGGAACTGCCCCCTGGAGCTTCTGCTCGGTTTTCTCAAGAACCCGAAATACGATATCCGGCCCGTTCTTGATTTGATTTCAAAGGAATTTATTCCTTTGAGGGAGAAAATCGAGTGGGGTTATATCATCCCGTATGCCATCACGGGGATACTGGACCTTCATCCCCGGGCCGCCATGGCCCTGCGAAAAGGGGACCAAAAGGAAAATTACCGGGAATTCTACGAAAGCCTGATCGGAGGCGATGAAGAATAGCCTTCCCCGGGAAGTCCTGCCGGAACGGCAAAAGGGGGCGATTTTGGAAACAAAGACTTCGGGCGGATTGTCTCAGGATTCCGGAGGGAGCTTTTCACCGGCCGTCCCTGAGGATCGGCTGCGTTTCAAGAGGCTCAGCGAACTGGATTACTGGAAAAGGAAAAAGACCGGCGAAGGCGTCCTGAACCACGCGCACTACCCGGAATTTTTCACCCGCCATTTCGGTTTCGAGAAAAGTTTCTGGGCGGGGAAGAAGATCCTGGACGTGGGATGCGGGCCGCGGGGGTCTTTGGAATGGGCGGAGGATGCGGCCTGCCGCGTCGGTTGCGACCCCCTGGCCGCGGAATACCTCGAGGTCGGGATTACGGCGCACCGGATGCGATATGTCGCGGGCGAGGCGGAGCGCATGCCGTTTCCCGATGGAACGTTCGACGGGGTCTTTTCTTTTAATTCCCTGGACCATGTGGACCATCTTCCTGAAACCTGCCGGGAAATCATCCGGGTCATTGCCCCCGGGGGATTTTTCCTGCTTCTGACGGACGTCAATCATGAACCGACGGTTTGCGAACCCGCCGAATATTCCTGGGATATTGTTTCTTCATTCCTTCCGGTTTTGACGCTCCTTGAGGAACGGCATTACGAACGCGCGGAATCCGGGCTGTATCAGAGTATTTGGGCGAATGTCCCGTTTGATCATGGGAAACGGGTTGAACGGCGCGGGGTTTTATCGGCGAAATTTCAGAAAAAGTGATTATTGTGAATTTAGGGGAGGAGGTTTTGTCATGAAAGCATTAAAACCGAAAGTTTCGATCATCGGCGCGGGGAATGTCGGCAGCACGTTCGCTTTTTCCCTGATGACAAGCGGATTGGCGCGGGAAATCGTGATGATCGACAGCAATGAGAAGAAGGCCGGCGGGGAGTGCATGGACCTGAGCCACGGGCTGAGTTTTTCTCCGCCCGCCAAGATTTACGCGGCCGGGTTTGAAGGCTGCGCCGAATCCGACGTGGTGGTCATTACGGCGGGGGCGAGGCAGAAGCCCGGCCAGACGAGAGTGGACCTCGTCCAGGCGAACGTTGAAATTTTCAAGCAGATGATTCCCCGGATCGTTCAGGCCGCTCCCGAAGCGATTCTGCTGGTGGTGACGAATCCCGTTGATATTCTGACCTATATCACGCTGAAAATTTCGGGACTTTCCGCTGGGAAGGTGATGGGGTCCGGGACGGTCCTCGATTCTTCCCGGTTCCGCTATCTGATCAGCGAGCATTGCGATGTGGACCCCCGGAACATCCACGCGTACATCATCGGCGAGCACGGAGATACCGAGCTTCCCGTCTGGAGCAACGCGAGCATCGGGGGGATGAAGATCCGCCGGTTTTGCCCGAAATGCCGGAATTTCGACAACTGCGGCCGCGAAAAAGAGCTCGCGGAATTGTTCGAAGAAGTCCGGACTTCGGCGTACAAGATTATCGACGCCAAGGGCTCGACCTATTACGCGGTGGCGCTGGCCTTGGTCAGAATTATCACGGCGGTTTTGAGAGACGAGAATTCGATTTTGCCGGTTTCGACTCTCATCGATGATTATTGCGGGGTCAAAGACGTCTGCCTGAGCCTGCCTTCCGTCGTCAACCGGAAGGGGGTCGAGCGCTTTCTGAGATTGGATTTGTCCGAGGAGGAGGAGAAACTGTTCCGGCGTTCGGCGGCCGCGATGAAGGATATTCTCAAAAACGTAAAATTTTAGATTTGATCCTTAAGCGCTCTTAATTCCATCGGCCTTAAACGGCTTTGAACTCCCGGAGTTTCACCCGAATGACGAAGTTAATCGATGCCCATTGCCATCTGCAGGATGAGCGGATTCTCCCCCGGCTTCCGGATGTCATCGAACGGGCCCGGGAGGCCGGGGTTGAGCGGATGATTTGCTGCGGGACCCGCGAGAAAGACTGGGACGCGGTGCTCCGGCTGAAGGAACAATATCCCGGGATCATTTTCCCGGCTTTCGGGCTGCACCCATGGTATGTGAAGGACCGCTCGTCCGGATGGCTCAATACGCTCAGGGGCTTCCTGGAGGCGGTCCCGTCGGCGGTGGGAGAAATCGGCTTGGATCATGCCCTGGAAAATTTTAACGAAGCCGAGCAGACGGAGATTTTCGGGACTCAGCTTGAATTGGCGCGGGAACACGGGCGGCCCGTGGTGATTCACTGCCGCAGGGCGTGGGAGGCCCTGGCCGGTATTCTCGAGCGGACCGGGCCTTTGGAACACGGCGGAATAATTCATTCCTATTCCGGCCCGGCGGAGTTGATCCCCGGATTAATGAAATTCGGGCTTTCGTTTTCTTTTTCGGGTTCCGTCACCCGCGCGGGCAATCGGCGGGCGAGAAAAGCGCTTGGCGCGGTCCCTCCGGACCGCCTGCTGGCTGAAACCGACAGCCCGGACATTCTTCCGGAAGGAATGGACGGCGTCAACGAACCCGCGAATCTGGTCCGGGTCGTGAAAGAAATCGCGGCCTTGCGGGGCTTCTCAGAGGAAGAAGCCGCGCGTGTTACTTCCGAAAATGCCCGGAAAATTTTTTTCACGGCGGAATAGGGGGAAAATGGAACGTTTTATACGATTGGAGCAACTGTTGGGTAAAAAAGAGCTACGGGAACTCGCGAAAGCCCGGGTTGCCGTTTTCGGGCTGGGCGCCGTCGGGTCTTTCGCGGTCGAGGCCCTGGCGCGCTCCGGCGTCGGGGAATTTTCGCTGGTTGATTTCGACGAAATCCGTCACAGTAATTTCAACCGCCAGCTCTACGCCCTGGAATCCAATCTCGGCCGCCTGAAAGCGGAAGTCGCCCGGGAACGCGTCCTGGGGATCAATCCCGCCTGCAAGGTGTCCGCGCACGCCGATTTTGCCGCGGCCGATAATCTGGACCGCCTGCTTGCGTCTCATCCCGATCTGGTGGTGGACGCGATCGACAGCGTAAATCCCAAAACGGAACTCGTCGCCTATTGCGTTTCGAAAAAGATCCCGATTGTTTCCTCCATGGGGGCCGGCGCGAAAACAAATCCTTTTTTGATCAAAACGGGCGATATCTCCGAAAGTTCCACCTGCCCCCTGGCCCGCCGCCTGAGAAAGCGGTTGCGGCGGAAGGGAATCGGCGGGGGGATTCGCTGTGTCTATTCCGTCGAAGAACCCGTCAAAAAACGCGCCGCGGTCCGCGAAGAGGAGTTTCATCCCCGCGGAAGACAGCGCCAGCCCGTGGGCACGATTTCCTATCTGACGGGGATGTTCGGGTTGATGGTGGCGTATGAGGCGATGAAAATTCTGCTCGGAGACTTCCCGGACGGTAAAACTTCGCGGAAAGCGGACCCGGAATAAAAGATGAACGCGAAACGCAGGATTTTACTGATCGAACCCCCTTTCTACCGTTTGTTCAAGGAGACTTATTCCCTCGATAAACATCCTCTTTCGCTGGGGTACCTTGCCGGGGCGATCCGGAACGAAACGGATTGGGACGTCCTGATTTATAACGCCGATTTTAAGTTGGACCGCCGCTCGCTGGAACCTTTCGAGGTCAGTTATCTTTCCGGGAAGGGGTTCGAGTTTTACCGGGAACAGCTCCGGGACTTGTCCAAGCCGGTGTGGGACGAGGTCCGTGCCGCCATCACTCAATATGCCCCGGAGGTGGTCGGGATTTCCGCCAAATCTCAGAATTTCAAATCGGCCTGCCT
>JAKQXH010000008.1 GCA_029561555.1 Candidatus Omnitrophota bacterium | reverse complement strand
GTTTTGCCGCTGCAATGGCACGGCGCCGCGACTTTAATTCCCATCTTCCTGAAACGCCGGATAATCCCGTTGATGGTCGCCCGACGCTTCCCGTAAAGATGAAACCCTCCGGCAACCAAGTATATCTTTTCTTTAAACGCTTCCCGCACCTCATCCAATATCTTGACGATGCCGGGATGCGCGCAGCCGGTCAAAACGGTCAATCCTTTCCGGGTTCGCACCACCACGGATTGTTCGGGCATTTTTTTCCGCAAATACTTTCCGGCAATCTCCCCGGTTGAATAGATGCCGGCCGAAACGGGAAAAAATTTCCCGGAATGACAAATATTGTTTTTCCCCGGCAGTTTTGCTAGAAAACGGCTTTCCTTAAATCCTTCCCACCCCACCCAAATCCGGACCCCCGGACGCATTTTCAAAAACGCCTTCAATCCTCCCCAATGGTCCCAATGATTATGAGAAACTACCACGGTTTTTATTTCCCTCGTATCGATTTTCATCTTTTTCATGTTTTTGAGCAATCGCTTCCCGTCGCAGCCCGTATCGAAAAGCACCTTTCCGCCAATCAAAGCCGAAAACCCCCACCCGCTGGCATATTCGCATGAAGGAACGTTCTTGTCGAAAAGAATTTTTATATTCATGTGATGCTTTCTCCTTTCCTGTTCCCCTCTCCGACTAAAGCAAGCGGTTCATTCCAAAATAAGTCGGATCAGAAATAAAAGAACCAATCCGGCCAAAAAAGCGAAGAAATGAACGATATTTTCCTTTGCGGTGCGAGCCTTGTTCACTTCCGGAACAAGATCCGATGCCCCGATATACAAGAAATTTCCCGCTGCATAGGCAATGAGAAAATCCGTATTGATTTGCGATGACACGGCATAAGCAACAATCCCTCCCAGCGGAAATGTCAGAGCGGAAATAAAATTGAGCAGGAGGGCCCTCCTCTTGGCCATTCCGCTGTGGACAAGCGCCGCAAAGTCCCCCAGTTCCTGAGGGATTTCGTGCGCGGCGGCGGCAAGCCACGTCGCTATCCCAAGGCGGATGTCGACAAGAAAAGTCCCGCCGATCGCGAGGCCTCCCAGAAAATTATGGAGCCCGTCCCCGACTAAGATGAGATAGCCCAAAGGTTTTTTGCACGCCGCGGTCGCGCGGTGGCAATGATGGTGATGCAGAAACTGCTCCAGCGCAAAAAAAGTGACAAAACCCGCCGCCAGCCAACTCATCACCCCGATCGAGGATAAAAAACGGCTCCCCAAAGCCGCCGGAATCATGTGAAAAAGCGCTCCGCCGATCAGACTGCCCGCCGCCAATGCCACCAACGGTAAAATCAGCTTCTCGAATGTTTCTTTCCGGAGTAGCAGCGTCAGCCCGCCCACGAACGCAATGAAACTCATCATAAATCCGCTGGCCAAAATCCAGCAAAACGTATTCATCTGCTCTCTCTTCTACCTCCGGAAGACGATGATAATTTACGAACGCAAACTCCTTTGAAGTTTTTCCCAGATTGAAATGATTTCAGTCCTGACTCCGTCCCGGCAAAATTCGACGGGCGGGACGCCTTGCACGATCGCCCGGCTCACTTCCGGTGAGAAAGGGATGCGTCCGATCACCTCCAAGCCGTGCTCTTTTGAAAAAGACTCGATGGCACCAGTATTTTCGGAATTTAAATCATATTTATTGACGACAATTCCCGCGGGGATCCCAAAATGACAAGCGAGAGAGAGCACCCGTTTCATGTCGTGAATGCCGGAAAGGGTCGGCTCGGTAACCACAACGGCCAAATCCGCGCCCGAAAGCGACGCAATCACGGGGCATCCGATCCCCGGAGGGCCGTCAATGATGACAAATTCCCGGTTCTGCTTTTCCGCCATCTCCCGGGCGGCCTCGCGAATCACGGCCACCAGTTTCCCGGAATTCCCTTCCGCAACACCCAATTTCGCATGGACAAAAGGACCGTACCGGGTTTCGGAAACAAACCACTCGCCCGAAACGATTTCTATCATCTCAATCGCTTTCTCCGGGCAAACCCGCACGCACAATCCGCATCCCTCGCAATCCGTCAGATCGATCCGAAAGTCTTCCGAAACCGCTTCGAACTTGCATACGTCCCGGCACAGGCCGCATCGACTGCATCGATTCGGATCCGTCCGGGCTTTCATGCCGCCTTTAAATTCCCGCTTTTGACGAATGTCCGGTTGCAATAGCAGATGCAAATTAGCCGCATCGACATCACAATCCACCGTCACCTTGTTTTCCGCCAATGCGGCGAAAGACGCGGAAAGCGCGGTTTTTCCCGTCCCCCCTTTCCCGCTGATAACAGTAATTTGTTTCATTTAAAAGCTTCCGTTTCTTTCTTGATATCGCGAATCAATCCGCGGAATTTCCTCTGATAATCGCTTTTATTCTCAACCAAAGGGATGCCTTGTGAATACCACTCGGCAATTTTCCGGTCGAAAGGAATCGAGAGCAGTACGGGAATGGCTTCCGCCCTGCAATAGTTTTCGACCCTTCCGTCGCCGATATCCGATCGATTAATGATCACACCAAACGGAATGTTTGATTTCCTCACCACCTCCACGGCCAGCTTGAGATCATTCAGCCCGAAAGGGGTGGGTTCGGTTACCAGAATACAGAAATCGCTCCCCTTCGTTGAAGCAATCATCGGACAGGAAGTCCCGGGAGGAGCGTCAATGATCACAACCTCCCCGGAATCAGCATAACTTCGGACCTTTTTAATCAACGGGGGAGACATCACTTCCCCGACCTGAAGCCTTCCATGGGCAAAACTGATTTCTTGAGCACGGCCGGCATCAACCCAACCGATAACGCGTTTATCATAGGCAATCGCTTTTTCCGGACACAGCAATCCGCAGGCGCCACATCCATGGCAAAGTTCGGGAAAGTGAAGAAACTTCCCTGGACGCTCCTCTGTCGCCGGGACAACGGCAATCGCATGAAAATTGCAAACCGTCTGGCAAATGCCGCAATGCGTACATCGATCCTGATCCGTCGAAGGAACGGGAACCGTTACCGGAACGGTCTCCGTGATGGCAGGTTTCAGGAAAAGATGCGCGTTCGGCTCCTCCACGTCGCAATCCAAAAACCGGCATTTCCCGAGAGAAAGCGCCAGATTTACGGCAACGGTCGTCTTCCCCGTCCCGCCTTTTCCGCTCGCAACCGAAATAATCATGGCCGGCGGGACGACACGTAAACGGTTTGGAACCGGGTTTCACTCTTTTTGATTCTAAACCCCTTCTTTTCAAGCCAGTCCCCCGCCTCACCCATGCTGCATTTTCCTCTCCCGTGGACCCGTCCTTCACGCGCGTGAATCGCATCCATCAGCGCGAATCCTTCTTCGTTGAAATCGCTCAGCACCAACTTGCCTTTCATGGAAAGAACCCGGACTAATTCGTCAAGCACGCGAAAAGGATTCTCAAGATGATGAAGCGTATTCACCGAGAAAACCGTCGCAAAACTCCTGTTCCGGAAACTCAGTTGCTCCCCGTTTTCTTCCCGCAAATCGGCCAGATGATCCAAGCCGTAATATTTCAAATTCAGGCGAGCGATCTCCTGATCTTCCCGTGAAACGTCAAAACTCGTAAACGGATACCCTCTTCTTGCCAAGACGATCGAGAAATACCCTTTACCGGTCCCGGCTTCAAGAATCCTTCCGCAAAAAATACCCGCCTGGTCAAGAATTTGAGTCCGTTCCCGCTCGAGGTCATACCCGTAACTCAAAAATAGTGCTTCCCGTTCCTCGAGCTTTTTATGATTCTCAATCACCCGGGGATCCGACGAAAGACATAGGTCAACCCCTCCGTCCGCCTCACTCATTCAAGCGGCTCCGGAACTGATCGCCAGGTGGGGGCAAACGCTGATGCAGGTTTCACAATCCACGCATTGTTCATTGATCGTCGCCTTTCCATTCTCAATTTTTACCGCGTCCACCGGACACACCTCGGCGCATTTTCCGCATCCGTTACATTTCTCGGCATCCACTTTCACGGCCATCACATATCTCCTCTTATTAACTTTGTTTCCCTTGTCCGAATTTAGAACTCACGCTCGGGCTCGAAGCGGATTTCATCCGTCCGGCCTTATAATTCTCGACCGCTTCCGACACTTTCCCGGAAACACCGGTTACGACCTCAATCCCGGCCGACTCCAGGACCTTAAACGCATTCGGCCCCATATTTCCGGTCAGTACAATCTTGACGCCTTTGGAAATCACAAACTGCCCGGATTGAATTCCTGCCCCTCCCGCGAATTGCGCATTGGGATTTTCAACCGCTGCCAGTGCCATTGAATCCAAATCCACGAAAATAAAGTACCGGCACCTTCCGAATCTCGGATCAATTCCGGCATCCAGACTCTTCCCGTCGGCCGTCACACAAATCTTTGACATTTTGCCACCTCCCGAAAGTTAACACCCTGGATCAGGCACCATGCCCGTGTTCACGGCAGGCATCCAACCCTTTGAGTTTGTTCTTCAGCAAATCCTGAATCGCATCTCCCGCACGGCCCGAATAGCCGTGAACTTCCACGCCGGCCTGCGCCAGCTTGAATTGAGCGTTCATCCCCATTCCCCCGGCGATAACGTGGTTGATCTCATATTGCAGAATCTCATCCACGGCGCGGCACCCGCCTCCTCCATGTTGAGAGGTATTCGCAACAACTTTTGAATCCTTAATTTCACCGCCTTCGATATCCGCGATTAAAAAATACTGACATTGTCCAAAATGCTGAGAAACTTGGCTGTCCAATCCCCGTTTGTCTTCCAATGTGATACCGACTTTCATGATTCATCCTCCTGACTTCGAAATATTTCCCGGCAGACGGAAATGATGATTCCCGTCTGCCCGTTCCGTTATAAGCCCCCCCTTAGACGCTCTTCGTCTTCTCGAGTTCGTTAATCCGATCCCGAAGGTCTTTCAATTGCCCCTCCAAAACACCGGCCTCCTCTTTCATCGCAGCCAGCTGATCCGTCCGACCCCCAAACGCCCTAAACCATCCTCCGCGCTGCCATCGCGCAAGGCCGGTCGCGTGGAACCAATTTCGTCTCCCACGGCCTCCTCCTCCCCGTTGCAAACCGCGCCCGAACCCCCAAAATTCCCTCGGAGAACTTCCGGTGGCGCAAAACCCCCGTCCTCCGCCTGTCATCGGCCCCATCCCCGCAGGCCCCGTTCCGTCTCCTCCCGGCATTTTTCGACCCTCCTTTCAAATTTCTTATTGAAAATCATTTTCATTAAAACCAAAAAAATATATATTTCAATCCCTTTGCCGGCATTTATCGCATAATCCGTAGAACTGGATCAGATGGTCCCGAATCGTAAAATTAAACTTCCGGGAAAGCGCTTTTTCCGTTTTCCCCAGCAATTCAATTTCCTCCTCGATGAAATCGCGATAATTCACGACTTTCTTGCACTCCGTACAGACCAAATGATGATGGTGATGATCTTCCTTCGTGCCCCGTATCCTTTCATATCTTGCCCGCCCGTCACCGAAATCGCAGCGGGAAAGCAGATTCATATTCACCAGCAGATCCAGTGTCCGGTATACCGTCGTAAGGCCAATCCCCCGGTTCACCCGGCGCACAGCCCGAAAAACGTCTTCTGCGCTCAAATGCTCATCGCTCTTATCCACCACGCCCAAAACAATCTCGCGGGCCTCCGTAAGCCGCCTCCCGCATCCTCTCAGCTCCCCGCAAAACCACCTCGGCCCCTTTCCGCAACGCCTCGGCATAAATGCTCTTCTCCTTTTTGAAAATGATTTTCATTTAGAATAGCATATCTCTTTTCAAGATGCAAGCCTTAGGTTTAAAACAAAAAGAGATTCGAAGCTACTCCATTTTTCGCAATTCAGATTATAGTGGGGCAGTCCGCGAAGCGGCAGCCCCGTTTCTGAGCGAATGCGAAGAAACGGGGTGAGCGAGGGGATTTGGCGCCTTCGCCTTCATAATCGCCTCCATATTTTGCTTTGCAAAATATTTCGCCATTCGGCTTCGGTCGGCCAGCCGACGCCTCGTTGGGCGTCGTCGCTCCTTATGGTCGCGCCTCCATCAATTTGGCTCGGCGTCTCCTTTCAAATCCCTCCGCTGAAAGCGAAAATTGGGGTGAGCGAGGGGATTTGAACCCCCAACAACCAGATCCACAATCTGGGGCTCTAACCAAGTTGAGCTACGCTCACCGCGATAAAATGGCAGGATATTTCGGGTGCAATTATATTTGCAAAATCCCGGAATGGGAAGAATTACTTCGAAAGATCCGTCAAAAACTGCGCAAGAAGCCTTACCCCCGCACCGCTGGGGCCTCTTGAAATATAGCCGTGATTCTCGTCAAACCAGGCCGTACTGGCAATATCCAGATGCGCCCATGGAGAATCTTTTACAAATTCTTCAAGGAATTTTCCCCCGATCATGGCCCCGGCAACTCCCTTTCCGATATTTTTCATATCGGCCACGTCACTTTTTAGGTGCTCCTTGTATTCATCCCATAACGGCAGTTCCCAGCAACGCTCGCCCCTCATTTCCCCCGCTTTTGCCACAAGCGCCACAAGCTCCCGATTATTCCCCATCAACCCGATTGCATATTCCCCGAACAGGTTCCGGCAAGCGCCCGTCAGCGTGGCAAGATCAATAAGGTAGCGCGGCTTGTACCGAAGCGCGTAGCACAGGGCATCGGCAAGAATCATCCTCCCCTCGGCGTCGGTGTTCACCACCTCGACCGTTTTCCCGTTCATCATCTTCACCACATCGCCGGGGCGCTGAGGCTTTTCGCTCGGCAGATTTTCGCAGGCGGGCGCAAGCCCGATCACCGGAACGGGCAGTTTCATTTTCGCGGCAAACCACACGGCGGCAATCACCGCGGCGGCTCCGGCCATATCGTATTTCATCTGTTCCATCCCGGAAGACGGTTTGATGGAAATCCCGCCGCTGTCGAACGTAATTCCCTTTCCGACCAACACGACAGGCTCCTTCCCCTTTGCGGAAGCCGGCAAATACTCCAGAACGATAAATTGCGGCGGTTCACCGGACCCCTGGGCGACGCCCAGAAACCCGCCCATGCCGAGTTCCTTCGCCTGCTCCTCGTCAAGAACCTTCACGGTAATCCCGGCCCTCTCCGCGAGCTCTTTCGCGCGCTCCGCGAAAATCCGCGGCGTCAGGTTATTCGCAGGCTCCATCGCGTTCGTTCTGGCCCAATTCGCGGCCTGAGCCAGAAGATTGCCGAGGTCCATTCCCTCTTTGACTTCTTTCTTCTCGTCGAATTTTCCGCATAAAATTCCGAGTTCCCTGAGCTCCGTTTTGCCGTTCGGGCCCGATTTGTATTTGTTGAAACGGAAAAGCCCGAGACCGACGGCCTCAAAAATCGCGCAGGAAATTTCTTTCACCGAAACATTCGGAACTCGAAGCGAACCCAGTTCAATCCCCAGTGAGCCGGCTTTATATTTCTTAGCCTGTCCCAGAGAGGCCCCCACGACCTGCCGAAGCTTTTCCAAGGTGAAGGATTCCCGTTTCCCCAATCCGGCGAGAAAAACCGAACAGGCCTTGGTACAGCCGGGAAGGCACACGGAGAAGATTTCTTTTTCCTTGGCCTTGAATCTTCCCGACCGAATCACCCCTTCCAAAAAGTCCTTCGATTTGCGATCGATCTTCCCGAGAAAGGCAAAAGGATTTTTTTCCTTCTCAAACACCCCCAACAAAACCGCGTCCCATTTTCGACTCAATTCGCGATCCGTCCCGATGAATGATTTCATTTGCGCCCCTTTCTTCGAATTAAATTTTAGAAACCGTGATTTTAGTCTGCGCCTGGTACTTCCCTTTTTTATCCTTGTACGACACGAGGCACGCTTCGTCGCTCTCAAAGAAAAGAATTTGAGCGATGCCTTCATTCGCGTAAACCCTGACCGGCACAGGAGTCGTATTGAACACCTGCACTGTCGCAAACCCCTCCCATTCCGGTTCAAACGGAGTCACGTTCACAAAAACGCCGGAACGCGCATAAGTCGATTTCCCGTAACAAACCGTGATCACATTCCGGGGAATCCTGAAGTACTCCACCGTCCGTCCCAGGATAAACGAATGGGGAGGGATCTCGCAAACCGGAGTCCTGACATCATGAAAAAGAGCCGGATCGGAATTTTTAGGGTCAATTGCCATGCCCGGCTTGGGAACAAAAATTTTAAATTCATCCGAAATCCGCATATCATAGCCGTAGGAAGACAGGCCGAAGGAGATTCCCGTCCGAATCTGACTTTCTTGGAACGGTTCGATCATCTTCTGCTCCAGTGCCATCCGCTTGATCCATTGATCCGGACGAATCATACCCTTATCTCCTTTGCGCGGCGAATCTTACAAAAGCGCCTTTCGAATGTCAATGTGAACCCCCGCCGAAAAAGCTCAGGCGGCATTGTTGTCTCGCAAGGACTCTTGCAACCGCCGGATATACCCGAGATCGGAATTGTTTTTGTCCTTTCGAAGCAAAAGGATTTTCCCAAAAGACCTCTGCCATTCGGAAAGCATCTCCTTTTTTTCGGGTTCCGTCCGCCCCTGCGTCCAACGCAGCCACATCGCCTCCGTCGCAGCGGAATAAAAACGGTCCCGGTATTCCGGAACTCCCATGGCCAGAGGCGGCTCAAGCGCATCTTTCCCCTTCGTCGGCTCTTTGAACGAGACTCTGCCTTCCAGAATCCGGAGATTCGCGCTGTCCTTGATTTTTTGTGGCTGACGCGGCTCGATCACGGCATAAGCGATTTTCGCCTTCTTAAAAAGTTCAGTAATTTCCTCCCGATGGAACCTTCCCGTAATCAAGATGACGGATCGCACTCCGGTTTTTTTGATGCAGCCTTTGAGATTGTCGAAGAAAACCGAACTTCGGTTGAGCACCCGGCGATAATATTCATCCAGCAGGGCAAGGTCCCACGAAAACCGGCTTTGCGGGTAATATTTTTTGATGAACTCAAGATAATATTCAGGGCTGAATTCCTTCCGATGCTTAAAGTAATACAAAACGTCCCGGTAGCCCCCTTCAAACCGGGCAAGCTTCCGGAGCAAATCCAGGTTACCCTCCAGCTGCAGAAGCGCGCGATCCGCCTCACTTTTGGTCAAATTGGTTTTCATCGCCGCCACAAGGCGATCAATCTCCTCTTCCAGAGCCCCCTTCTCGGAAAAACCGAGGCGACTCGCCCTCTGGAGTTCCTGATCCAAAGACTCGAAAGCCTTCACGTCCATCCTGAGTTCCTTCGCCTTTCTCATCAGATAGCTCGCAAAAACCTGTCGCCCGTAAATCTCCCGCCGATAGGTCTCGAACTGCCAGTCAAATTCGGGCCGGTTCCGCGCGTTCAGTTTTGCCCGGACTTTGTCCTTGTACTCCCAGATAAATTTTTCCGCCGACTCGCGCCAAGGACCTTCCTCAAACTCCTTCTCAAAATCCTGGCTCGCGAAATTCGTTTCGATCGCGGGATATTCGGCCAGCAAAAATTTCGTTTTCCGGACAGGCTTACGCAAATGTTTGAGAAATTTCTGAAGCGACATCTGTCCTTTTTGATATTTCCGGTAACTGATATCCAGCCCCCGGAGGTCTTTGGACCAAATCTGTTGCTTGAGACTTGTCACGGCGCGGTCCGCCTGGCGAAGGCCGTCTAGAAAAGACTGCTCGCCGCGATATCCCGCGAGAAGCGCATCGCAATTTTCCCGGTAAAGCTCCAGATCCTCGATGCCGCAGTAGAGAATCTCCCGATCGTTGAGAATCGCCGAGGCTTCCGCTCCCGTCAATTCCCCGCTTTCGAGATAACCCTCGATTATTTTCTCCTTGACCTTATAATCGGGGAAAGCTCGAAAAACAGCCGGATCAATTTCCCCGGCTCCTCCTTCAAGCCCAGCCAAAAAATTCTCGGTTGAGCTTTCCGTAATCAAAGCGATGATTTTCTGAATCTTCTTCTGAATTTCGTACACTCGGTGATCACTCTGAACATAGAAGACCTGCGTCCCCTGAAAAGACTTTTCTTTGCTGTCAGGCTGGTAAACTTCTTCAACGGTTCCCAAAATGGGCGGCAGGTGAAAAGTTCCGACACTCAGTCTTGCGCTGGATTTAGAATACTTCGCGCCGGGAGCGGGCGCATCCACGGGACCCGCAAAAAGTGCGCCTGTCAGAAGAAAAGCAAGACAGACTAAGTCGAATAATAACCGCTGTTGAGATTTTTTCACGATTGAACCGTTCTCCGGACTTTTTCGGGATAGTATATATTTCCTTCCTACGGAACACAAGAAAGGGATGGAGTTTGCCCGGTTGGCTGTTGCGGATATAAAAAAAGAAGCCCCCGCCTGAAAGTCGCGGCGAGAGCTTCTGTGACGCCCACATTTGCGCAATGCGCAAGGGATAAATTTATTACGTTATTCCGAATTTCATTGCACCTAATGCAGATTCCATGCCAAAAATCCCCGCAATATACGATCCCGTTTAAAAAATAATTCCGGAAGAGCTTGCGGGTTAAAACCGAAACGAATTTGTATTTCTGAATACAAAAATGTAGTGCCCCAAAAGATTCACGGGGACTCTGAAGCCAGAACGAAGCAGGCCTTCGAAGTCCGACCCAAAACAGCCGAATCTCCGAAGGCCCGTTCTACCTTTCCCAATCCCGCGACAAGATCCGCCGTCACTCAAAAGACGTAGATAATCTCCGTCGCAAGAGTCGTTTGCGAACTGTCTCCCGCCACATCATAAACGGAAGAATCGCTTGAATCGACGCGCAATTCAAGGCGCGTAATCAGGTTGTCCCAATACCGGTAATCGAGCGTCAGGGTATTCCCCCAAAATCTCCGCCCTGCCACCGTCAAACCACCGTCTCCGTCCGTGCGAAAGCTGTCATTGTCCAAAAACAGCTCTCCGCGCCAGGCCACATACAGTTTCTCCGTCAGGTCATACTTGGCGTAAAGCGCGTACGAATTCCAAAGGGCGGAGTTCAAATTCTCGGCCCCGTGAAGATTCGGGACGTTGCGTTGATTGCCGACGAGAACTTCACTGGCCAGCGAAAGTTTCTCGATCGGAGTTTTCCACTTCAGCACATTGGAATACAAAAATCTCGTCTGCCCGTCACCCGCATTTTCCTCGGGCCCCAGATATACCGCTCCATAGTAATCGACATCTTTTAAGGGAGTCGCGCCCAAACCGAATTCAAGCGTCTTGGACCGGTTGATATCGACCACCTGATCCCATCCGTTGCTGATTCCGATCGTCGGCTTCAATTTCCCGTCCAGGACGGACCAATTCGTCCGGACTCCGGTATGCGTAAACGGAACGCCGTAACCGAATCCCATAGACCGCGAGAAATTCCAGTTGTCTTTCGATTCAAGGACTTCCATCCCGGCCAGCGTCACGAATTTTCCGGCCTGAATATTGACATTGTCCCCAAACCACTTCCCGCCATTGATGGGAAGGTTCGCATCAATATAAGCTTGCTGAATCGCAAAATCGGTTTGCTGGGTGTTTCCGTTCCCATCCACCGCTGTAGTAATAAACCCGTTTGACTGCTGAGGCATCGCATCCAGTCCGTAGACCAGATCGGCCCGAAATCCGACCCCGCCTTTTTCCGGCGCCGGCTTGATAAAATCCAGTTCCAGAGCGTGTAAATCAAAATTATCGCTCCGAGTATCCAGGACTCTTAAATTGTTGGGCCGTCCCGCCTCCTGACTCGGACGGTCGAAATTAAACGTATAGGACGTATCGACAAAACCTTCCAGTCTGATATCTTCCAAGGTCCTGAGGACACCCCCCTCTTTCTTCCCCTCCGGCGAAGGGATATAGGTCGGCGGAGCTTCGACCGGTTTCTTTTCCCCCGCCCCGATCCGGGACTCCAGTTCATTGACCCGGCTCGTCAGGGCCTTGATCTGATCCACCAGATCTTTATTGAGTTTCGCAAGCTGCTCATTCACTTTCGCAAGCTCCTTCCCCTGAGAGCCCGCCAACTCATCGGCGAAAAGCCCGGGCCCACCGGTGGCGCTCATCAGAAAAGCGCTGATCAGAAAAACCGTCAGAATCTTTTTCATTTCCCCCTCCTTTTTAGTCAGTCCGGATATTTCCAAAATAAACATGCCTTAGATCCCCAATCAAAGGTTCAGATTGCTAATAACCCTTTCTCACCGGTCCGGATCCGGAAGATATCTTCCGCCGGTAAAACGGCGATTTTTCCGTCCCCCATCTTACCGGTCCGGGCCACACGCTGAATAATCTCAATTACTTCACTCAATTGTTCATCTAGCACATAAACCTCCAACTTAAATTTTTCAATCAACCGGGCTCCCGTCCGAATTCTTTGATTGCCGAACCCCATCACGCTGGTCACCGAAAGACCGGAAATCCCTTCATTCCACAAAGTATCCGTCACCTCATCCAACTTGTCAGGGCGTATAAAACACTCTATTTTCTTCATGGCAGCCTCCTTTCGGATCTATCAATGCAATCGGCATGCCAACTCTTAAGAGAACAAAATCCCGTCTTGCTTCCCGTATAACAAAGGAAGCTCTTTCAATTAAATAAGACAATTTTGTAAAAGGAAGTACATTTTCGGAAAGAATAGGAAGGGGGTTATGAAATAAGTTTTATTTTCCTGCAAGTTTCGCTTTCAATGCATCGATCTCTCCTTTCAGCTCAATAATCCGTTTTTCCCTGTCCATGGTCGCTTTATAAAATTTCTCCAATTCCCAGATCTTATTCCCCAGCGCAATTTCCTGCGCCTTTTGCGCATCAATATCCCTAACCGTCGCCTGAAGCATCGGCCGTCCTTCCAGTTCTGTCCTGGAAAGCAGCACGGTGGCCCAGAACTCCGCCCCCTCCAGGCGCTTATGCTTCCATTCAAAAAAATGCGACCCATGATCCATGGCAATCGCCATCATGCGCTGAGCTTTCACGGAAGAAAGTTCTCCGTCCGGTTGGTATTCCGGAGAAAGATCCTCCGGCGACCGGGTGATGAATTCGGCTTCGTCCTTGCATCCGAACAACTTCACCGCAGCCGGATTCCCCGCGGTAAAACCTTTGTCGGCTTCAAGAATCATGATTGCATCGGGTGACAGGTCATAAAGCGTTTTATAGCGTCGCTCGCTTTCGCTGATCGCAACCTCATATTGCTTTTCTTTCTCCCCGCTTTGCATCATGAGAAAACCGTTCATGATCACCACCGCACTGATCGCGAGCAGAAAAACGGCCGCATGCAATGCTGTCGCGAAAGTCGCGTCATACCAATTGAAGCGAACGCCCAGCAAAGCAAGGAAATCCGTCAAAACCGAAACAAAAACGGTCATCACGAGAAAGCGCCTCGTCAGAATCCCCGCGTGACTACCGTCGGAAACAACTCTCATGATCCCGATTCCCGGCTGGTTGAAAATTCCCCCGAAAGAAATAAGCAAAAATGCCACCGCCGTGTGAATGGCCATCGCCGTGTACCGGACAATTCCAAAAGCAAAAGTCTCCACACCGTAGAGATAACTAAGAAATGCAAGGAATGCGATATAAGCCGGCAAGAAAAAGAGGCCTTGAGCAATTTTTCTCAAAATCGATTCCTTGAAACTCGAAAGGAGAAAGGACACTCCTAAAAAGATAAAGCAAATAGAAGTGTTAAATGCCATCCGTCCGGGACTATACGTCATCACGGCTCCGGGAAGTTCCGTGAACAGCATTTGATCGATTTTCAAGTCCCATCCGAAAATATATTCACAAGACGTGGCAATTCCGACAAAGAACACGACCAAAGCAAAACTTCTCGACGTTGTTCTCCAAAAAAACGAAGTCTCCCGACTTTCCTGCAGACCCCACAACCCAACACCCAACAACAAAAAACAAAGCGCCGTATTGGCCTTCATGCTAACAATACCGGGAAAAACACTTTTAAAGACAGAAATATTAAATCCCCAACCGATCAGGACGATCGCTCCGATGGAAACCACTAGGAGAGACGATCTGCGGGAGACATCCCGGAACAAACTTCCCCAATCAACTTTGGTATCTTTATTCCTCATCGGCATTCTCCGAAGCGGTATTCCCTTAGGG
>JAKQXH010000005.1 GCA_029561555.1 Candidatus Omnitrophota bacterium | reverse complement strand
AGATAGGTATTGAGGAAAACGTTCAACAGCTCGGGAGACGAACAATACACGGCTTTACGGTGAGGGCGCTCCAACGGAACCAGTATTTTCCGGAGCGCGAGCTGGTCGATATGAAGAATGTGCTGGGCGTTTAGAATAACGTTGCGGAAACCGCCCCGCTGAATATTCTTCTCCATGAAATCACGAATGGCGTCTATTTCGTTGTCGTTCAGTTCTCCGAACAAATCGAAGATAACGACCGATCCGATTCGTCTCTTATGAATTTCCGTTTTGGAGGTCATCGTTTATACTTCTTTTGTCTTTCTTTAGCTTATTTCAAATCTATTCAATTATCGTCAACTATATTTTAACCTTTAAATAATTAAATTACAAATTCTTTCGTATTTTGTTGGCGAGATAAAACTTACGGTGGGTTTCTGCGGTGATATAACCGGCAAGGAGATCTTCCCCTAGGGACCTTTTCAGAAGCCGGCTCCAACTGACTTTCCCCGATCGGTTTTCCGTCAAGGCTTTCCCGTAACGATTCATGGCTGTGTCCCTTTCTATTTTAAAAATTCAAAAATTTTCTGCTTATCCTCATCCCGTATTTCGGAAAACTCGATCCCCATGCCGAATTGTTCCCCTTCCATAATGGTGCGCTTCACCTTCCCCTTGGTCAGGATTTCAACGCTCCCCGGCAGGCGTATCCTCATGTCAAGCAGGTGAAAGTCATAAGGGTTCAGGCGGGTTTTCCCGAAAAACGCCTGATCAATGTCCAGGTATTCCACCAGAAGCCCCCCTTCGCTCAAATCCGTCACGATAGCGTGAAACACTATCGGGTCGCCGTTCTCATCCAAACTGGAAAATTCCAGAGGAAGGGCCGTCCGCAGGCGGGGATGCTTTCGCTTCTCCGAAAACGAGGACTCCTGCCATTTGACCAGATCTTCGCCGAAATAATCGACGACTTCAAAATCCGTTTTAAAGAACTTAAGGGCCTTCTCCCTCACCACCCGATAAAACATCTCCATCACGGAAAGGTTCCCGGTCATAAGGCCGCTGCGCACTTCGGGGGAAAGATTTTCGGTGATCGCCTTTACTCCCAAGCTGTCCACGGTCAGCAAGTTCCTCAGGTTGACCAAAAGATTCTTCGTGCTCCGGCCCCTCAAATACTGCCCAATTTCATCCCTCCCCCGAAGTGCCCAAGGCCCTACGAACGCTCCCTGCAAATCAATGATATCCACTAAACCGATTTTGCGTTTGATAATCTGCGGAATTTGATTATTCATGGCGTCGAATCCGGTCCATTAAGTAATGGACGTCCCGGTAAATCTTTCCGGAATTAAACGCATCTTCCCCGATTCCGCTCCGAATCCCCCGGCTAAAGGCAGAACTTCTCATCATCATCAAAAGTCTGTGCGGAAGAGAAAAGTTATTCCCGGCGCCGGAATGATCCTCTGAAAATTTTCCTTTTTTGAATCTTTTTGTCATCAGCGCTTCTTTCATCTCCACTGCCCCCCTCCCTGCCACTTTTTAAAATACAATAACCATGCCATTCTTCGATAAGAAAAAAAAGAAGTCACAACTCCTCTACCGGCATACTGTTACGGAGCCTCTTACTTTTCCCGGAAAACCGGCTATAATAAATTTTAGCTTTTTCTCTGTAACAAAAAATATTGATTCGCAAGCCTTGAAAGTCCTATCTTTATTTTCTGAAATAACTTAAGCGAGGATCATTTTTGTTACACGCATACCGTAACAAAAGTGATTTGGTGGGTAAATTTGCTACTGAGGACGCGGAGGAATCAGGTTTTCTTGAGTTGATAACGCGAAATCTTCCGGATCAAATCAATACGGGAAATGCCGAGAAGCTTGGCGCAAAGCGTCCGATTCCAATTGGTTTTCTCAAGGCCTTTCCGGATCACATCTTTTTCAATCTCGGCAACCGCTCTCCGCTTGATTTCTTTCAGCGACCAGGTCCCGTCCGCCAGAACTTCCTGTTTCAAATCCCGGACATGCCTCAAAAGTTCCTGCCCGAGACTTGCCGGATTGATCATTTTTTTATCGCCCGAGAAAATAACGGCTTTTTCCAATTCGTTTTCCAGTTCCCGCACATTGCCGGGCCAATCATAGCGGCGGAGGATTTCCAGAGACTCTTCGCTGATTTCCTTCGGAGCTTCCTGATTTTTCAGCGCAATCTTTTTTAAAATATTTTCGGTAAGAACCGGGACATCTTCTTTCCGCTCCCGCAGGGGCGGGATCATCAAATTCACCACGTTGATCCGGTAAAAAAGGTCTTCCCGGAACCTCCCCTCCTGCACGAACAGTTTCAGGTTCCGGTTCGTCGCCGCGACGATGCGCACATTGACCTTGATGGGTTTGGTCCCTCCGACCTTGAAAAAAGTCCCTTCCTGCAGAACCCGGAGAATCTTCACCTGAAGCGCGGGGCTCATATCCCCCACTTCATCCAGAAAGAAAGTCCCCTGGTCCGCCACCTCAAAGAGCCCCTGCTTTTCGGAAATCGCGCCAGTGAAAGACCCCTTCACGTAGCCGAAAAGCTCGCTCTCGAGCAGCGTATCGGAAAAAGCGGAACAGTTGATCACGACGAATTCCCTGTCTTTCCGGGCGCTGTTGTAATGAATCGCGCGCGCGACCAGTTCCTTGCCCGTCCCGCTTTCCCCTTCGATCAGAACGGAGACGTCATACTGGGCGATGACTTTTATTTTCTCGATCAGCGCCCGCAGGCTCTCGCTCCGGCCGACCAATTGGTCAAAGCTGAAATAATCTTTTTCGCTCATGCGTTCTTTCCGTTCTTCAGGCTTCTCCATTTTTTAAGCCGCTCCGCCAATTCTTTTTCAAACCCGGCGGTACCCGGCTCATAATATATTTTCGACACGCCCAGATAAGACTGATCGGAAAACTGCCCCGGCAGGTTGTGCACGTACTCATATCCTTCG
Source organism: Candidatus Omnitrophota bacterium (assembly GCA_029561555.1). Classification (GTDB taxonomy): domain Bacteria; phylum Omnitrophota; class Omnitrophia; order Omnitrophales; family Omnitrophaceae; genus JAKQXH01. The sequence continues at coordinate 16,299 of JAKQXH010000005.1, read as the reverse complement.
CCGTGCCCTATTTTCTTGGCCCCCCGGTAATTCGCGTCTCGCAAATGCGCCGGGACCTCCTGGACCGAATCGTTCTCAAGATCGCCCCGGGCTTTTTCCAACGCCATGTACGACGCGTTGCTTTTCGGCGCCAACGCCAGGTAAACCACCGCCTGGGCCAGGATAATCCGCGCTTCGGGAAGCCCGACAAATTCACAGGCCTGCGCCGCGCTCGTCGCGACCGTCAAAGCCTGCGGGTCCGCGTTCCCGACGTCCTCGGAGGCAAGAATCATGAGCCGCCTCGTGATAAACCGGACATCCTCGCCCGCGTAGAGCATTTTCGCGAGCCAATAAATCGCGGCGTCCGGGTCCGACCCCCGCATGCTTTTGATAAACGCGCTCGCCGTGTCATAATGATAATCCTCATCGTGATCGTAATACACAAGTTTTTTCTGCACCGAATCTTCCGCCACCCGCAAATCAAACACGATTTTCCCGTTCTCATCGGGCGAGGTGGAAAGGCATCCGACTTCCAGCGCGTTCAGCGCCCGCCGCGCGTCCCCGCAGGCGCTCTTCGCAAGATGCGAAAGGGCTTCCGCCGAGATCTCCGCGCGATACGAGCCAAGCCCCCGTTCGGAATCCCCAAGCGCGCGGGACAAAATACTCGCGATTTCTTCTTCCGTCAGCGGTTTCAATTCGAAAATCAGGGAGCGGGACAAAAGAGGGCCGTTGACCGAAAAAAACGGGTTATGCGTGGTCGCGCCGATCAGGATCGCGGTCCCGTCTTCCACCTCCGGCATCAGAATATCCTGCTGCGCCTTGTTGAAGCGGTGGATTTCGTCGATAAACAGAATCGTCTTCCGGTTCTCGTAATGCCGCGCGTATTTGGCCTGCTCCAGAATCTTCCGGAGCTCCTGCGCGTTGGAAGCCACCGCGTTGACGACTTTGAAGCTCGCTTCCGTCTTCTTGGAAATCAGATACGCCAGGGTCGTCTTACCGCTCCCGGGAGGGCCGAAGAAAATCGCCGATGTCAGCCGGTCGGCCAGAATCACGCGCCGCAGCAATTTCCCTTCTCCCAGGATATGCCGCTGCCCGACGAATTCTTCCATCGTCCGGGGCCTCATCCGGTAAGCGAGGGGAGAGACTCCGGACCCGTCCGTCTTTGAAGCGATTGTTTTATCTCCGCTGAAAAAAAGATCTTCTTCTGCCATAACGATAGGAGGCGTTCAAGGTTTCCGTTCCGGTGAAACGCGGACCGGACCGGGAAAAACAAAAATTAAGAGCGAAGAGAACCTTCGGTTCGGTTCTTCAAAAGTTCGATCAGCTGTTCATGCACCTTACTGACTTCATCGGCAGTCAGCGTATGGTCATCCGAACGGTATTCAATCGAAAACATCATACTTTTGCTGCCTTTCGGGATTTTCTCGCCCCGGTAAACGTCGGCCACTTCCACCTGCCGTATCCAGGCCGGATGATGCGCGGCGATCAAATCCATGATTTCCTTCGCATGAACCGTTTCCTTGACGACAATCGAAATGTCACGCCGGGCGGCCGGAAATTTGGGCAAAGCGCGAAATGAACGTTCAAAAGACGCCTGGGCCGTCAGCCCCTTCAAAAAAAGCGCCCCGAGAAAGGCATCGAAAGGAAGGTCGTAGTAATCCCGGACCGTCTTGGACACCCTGCCGATCAGCCCCAAAGACTCCCCCCGGGACGAAACCGTAAGGCATTCTTCAAAAAAATCGTTCTCCGCATTCTGAAACAAGACCTCCCCGATACCCAAGCCGGCCAGAACTTCCTCCACTACGCCCTTCGCGTCAAACAGGGTGTAATTTCTGGCCTTCTCGAGCCAGTGATTCTTTCTCAACCCGGCCAGGGCGAATCCGCAGGTCATCTCCTCCGGCGGAAGTTCCCCGGAAGTTTCCCCGCCGAAAACATTCGCGATCTCAAAGATCTTAAGATCAGCGCCGCTTCCTTTATAGACATTTCCCTTCAGCACTTCAAGCAGGCTCGGAAACAAAGTCGGCCGGAGAAGCGTCAGTTCTTTATTCTGCGGATTGACGACCCGGGTCATCCGGGTCAAGTCCATCCCCAACTTCTCCAGAATTTTTTCGCTGATCAGGCTGAACGTGACCGTCTCGTTGAATCCCGCCCCCGGAAAAACGTCCCGCAGCAAAGTCTCGACTCGCCGGAGAGGCTTCCCCTCCCAGGCAACGGGACGGATCTCGGGCATGGTCTCGGGGATCCGGTCATAGCCGTGAATTCTCGCGACTTCCTCCACCAAATCGACGGGTCTTTCAAGATCGGCCCGGAACGACGGGACCGAAACCGAAAGGATGCCTTTCCCGCCCCTTTTGACTCCCAGCCCCAATGCCTTCAGACTGCCGCAGATTTTCGCCTCGGGGATCCGCACACCGAGAATCCCGGCGGATAATTCCGCCGGGAAACGGATCACCCGCTTCCGGAAGGGATTCTTCCCACATTGCGTAACGGCGCTGATTTTTTCGACGCGCTTCGCGTAGCGGCAAATGAGATCGATCGCCCGCTCGCGCGCAAGATCGACCCCCACCGGATCCACGCCGCGCTCAAAACGGTAGGAAGAATCGCTCGCCAGATTAAACCGTTTCGAAGAACGCCTGACCGAAGCGGGATTGAAATACGCCGACTCGAGCAAAATATTCCGCGTCGACGAACTCACCTCGGAATGCTTTCCGCCCATCACCCCCGCGATCGCCACCGATTTCTTTTCGTCCGCGATCACCAAATCTTCGGCGGTCATAACGATTTCATCCCCGTTGATCGCGGTAATTTTCTCGCCGCCCGCCGCCCGCCGGACGATGATTTTCCGGCCTTCCAGCAGGTCGTAGTCAAACGCGTGCAGAGGCTGCCCCATTTCAAGCAAAACATAGTTCGTCACGTCCACGATCAAATTGATCGGACGCAGCCCAACGGCCTCCAGACGCTTCCGGATGATCTCCGGCGATTCCCCGAATTCCACGCCCTCCAGCACGCATCCCGTATAATAAGGACATTTCCCGGTATCCCGGATTTGAACGGACGGAGCCGTTTTCCTGTCGCGAAGTTGTTTGCTTCCGCAGGAAGGAAGTTTAAAAGGAATCCCGAGCAGCGCCGCCACTTCCCGCGCCACGCCGACATGGCTCAGCCAATCCGGGCGATTGGAAGTAATCTCCACCTCAAGCAGAGTATCTCCGAGCGAAGGCACGGACTCAAGCCCCTTCACTTCAAGCCCCCCCGAAGTCAAAACAGAGGCAATCTCCTCCGGCGACTTCTTCACGGTCACATAGTCCTTTAGCCAGTTCAAACTGACTTTCATAGCGGCAAACTTATCCTCATTGAAATTGTTTCAGGAAACGGATGTCATTCTCGTAAAAAAGACGGATATCGGTGATCCCGTACTTCAGCATGGCGATTCTTTCCACTCCCAGGCCGAACGCGAACCCCTGAACCGCCTTGGCGTCATAGCCCACGGCCTTGAAAACGTTCGGGTCCACGCTCCCGGCCCCCATCACCTCAAGCCATCCCTTCTGCCCGCACACACTGCATCCCTTCGCGTCGCAGATAAAACAGCTCATGTCCACTTCGACGCTCGGTTCGGTGAACGGGAAAAAATGGGGGCGGAACCGGACCTTCGTTTTTTTCCCGAAGAGGGCCCTCAAAAAAACGTGAATCATGCCTTTCAAGTCCGAAAAGGTGGTTTTCTCATCCACCATCAGCCCTTCGATCTGATGGAACATGAAAGAATGGCTGGCATCCACCGTGTCCGGGCGGTAAACCCTGCCCGGTGCGATAATCCGGAGAGGCGGCTTCCTTTTTTCCATCACCCGGATCTGGACCGTCGAAGTCTGGCTCCTCAGCAAATGCCCTTCTTTCGTGAAGAAGGTATCGAACGAATCGCGGGAAGGATGATCTTCCGGGATATTGAGCGCGGTAAAATTGTAAAACGCGGTCTCCACTTCACGGCCTTCGACCCATTCAAAATTGAGTTTTTCGAAGATATCCGTGATCTGGGCAATGATCCGGGTGATCGGATGGACGGCCCCCCGCTCCGGGCGCGTCCCCGGAAGCGTCAGATCCAGAAAAGCCCGCGGTTTGAGGACCTTCGAAAGCTTACCGGACTGTTCCTTGAGCCTCTCCTCAAGCGACCGCCTCAGCAAATTGGCGCGCTGCCCCAGGCCCGAGCGTTCCTCGGGAGGGACCCCTCCCAAAGACCTCAGGACAAGGGATAGCCTTGCTTTCTTCCCTAAAAACTCCAGACGGAGTTTTTCCAGTTCCTCGGCAGACTCCGCCGCCGCGATTCTGGAAACAGCGGTCCGTTCAAGTTCATCCAGAACGTCTTTGATGGTCTGGTGATTATAAACCTCGGAAGGATCACTCATCCTGAAAGTTATTTTTTCTTGACGAGTTCAACCAGTTTGCCGAACGCGTTCAAATCCTTGGTAGCGATCTCGGCAAGAGCTTTCCGGTTCAACTCAACGCGGGCTTTTTTGAGCCCCGAAATAAAACGCGAATAGGAAATCCCGCAGCTCCGGCAGGCCGCATTGATCCGGAGAACCCAAAGGTTCCGGAATTCCCGTTTCCGGGCCTTGCGGTCCCGAAAAGCAAAAACAAGGCCGCGCATGACGGTCTCCTTCGCCTGGCGGTAATTTTTCCGCCCGAGGAAGAAACCTTTCGCGCGTTTCAGTATTTTCTTGCGCCTTCTCCGTGATGCAGGATTATTGGTTGCACGAGGCATTGACGACTCCTTTCATTTCATCCGTACGGCAGGCACCGCTTGATCATATCCGACTGGGTATGATCCACCACTTTCAGGCGCCTCAGACTCCGCTTCCGCGAAGACGATTTGTCGCCCAAAAGGTGCCTTCGAAACGCTTGTGGTTTAAGGACTTTCCCTTTTGCCGAGAGTTTAAAACGTTTTCTAACTGCTTTTTTGGTCTTCTGTTTTGGCATTTTTCTGTCCCTGTGACTTCGTTGTTTTGGGAGCAACCAGCACGATAATCATGGACCCTTCGAGTCCGGTATTGCGTTCCACCAGCCCGTACTCTTCCAGATCGGCAATCACCCGCCGGATCACCCTTTGTCCCAGATCCACATGAGCGAGCTCGCGGCCCCGGAAGAACATCGTGAATTTCACTTTGTCCCCGCGGGAAAGGAAACGAATCGCGTTCCGCAATTTCGTCTCGTAATCGTGCTGCTCGATCTTGGAACTGATCTTGATTTCCTTCACTTCAAAAACTTTTTGCTTCTTCTTGGCTTCCTTTTCCTTCTTCGTGAGCATGTAGAGATACTTGCCGTAATCCATGATGCGGCACACCGGCGGGTTGGCCTGAGCGGCAACTTCCACCAAATCGCTCTCGGCTTCCTGCGCCCGTTTCAAGCCCTCGGCAACCGGCACAATCCCGACCTGCTCCCCGTTCACGCCAATCAACCGTATTTCACGAGCCCTGATTCTCTCATTCACCCGAATTTTGTTGGAATCCTGAATGGCCACTCACCTCCTCCTTGTCTTTCTGTTTCGTTTTTTGAGTGTTTCCCGAAAAAACCTTATGTTTTTAATTCGACCTCTTTTTGAATTCGTTTAACGAGATCTTGAACGGACACCGTCCCCAGGTCTTTTCGCCCGCGGCTTCTCAGCGCCACAAGCCCCGATTCCGCCTCTTTCTCCCCGATCACCGCCACATAAGGGATTTTCTGGGTTTCGGCCTCCCGGATTTTATACCCGATTTTTTCCGTCCGGACATCCAATTCGCTCCGGACCCCGGCCTCTTCAAGCTCCCGGTGAATCCTCTCCGCAACAGCATCCTGCTTGTTCGTGATCGTCGCAACGCAGACCTGGACCGGCGAAAGCCAGAGAGGAAACGCCCCCCCGTAATGCTCGATCAGAATCCCCATAAATCTTTCGATCGATCCGTAAATGGCCCGGTGCACCATCACGGGCCTTTTCCTCGACCCGTCGGATGCGATGTATTCCAAATCAAACCGTTCGGGCATGGAAAAATCCACCTGCACCGTCCCGCACTGCCAGGGACGGTTGAGATTGTCAAAAATCACGAATTCGATTTTGGGCCCGTAAAACGCGCCCTCTCCCTCGTGAATCTCATAAGCGATACTCAATTCTTCGAGCGCCTGCTTCAGGGCTTCGGTGGCCTGATTCCAGATCTCCGCCGAGCCCATCGCCTTGGCCGGCCGGGTCGAAACCGCCACGGAATAATTCTTGAACCCGAACAGCCCGTAAATCTCCTTCGTGAACCGGATCAGCGACTTGATCTCATCCTTGAGCGTCTCTTCGGTGCAGAAATGATGCGCGTCATCCTGCGTAAACGACCTCACCCGGAGCAGCCCGTGCGTCACCCCGGATTTCTCGTACCGGAACACCCTCCCGAACTCGGCCATCCGCAGCGGGAGATCCCGGTACGAACGCTGTTTCGAGCGGTAAATCAGCACATGCCCGGGACAATTCATCGGTTTGATCGCGAATTCCCGGTCTTCCTTCCGGGTGAAATACATCGCTTCCCGGAAATTGTCATAGTGGCCGCTCTGCTTCCACAGCTCATCCGAAAGAATCGCGGGCCCCGCGACCTCGCAATACCCCCGCCGGCGAAGCTGGCTTCTCATGAAATCGATCAGGGCATTGAAAATAAAAAAACCTTTCGCGTGGAAAAAAACCATCCCGGGCGATTCCTCGTGAAAACTGAAAAGGTCGAGCTCTTTCCCGAGTTTCCGGTGGTCCCGTTTCTTCGCTTCTTCAACCGTCCGGAGGTATTCGTCCAAAACCTTTTGGTTCTCGAACGCCGTCCCGTAAATTCTCTGGAGCATCTTGTTCTGCTCGCTGCCCCGCCAGTAAGCCCCGGCCAAGGCAAGCAGCTTCACGGCCTTGATCTCGCCCGTATGTTTGACATGCGGTCCCCGGCACAGGTCCAGGAAATCACCGTCCCGGTAGATTGAAACGGTATCGTCCGGAATCGACTCGATGATCTCGCACTTGTAAATCTCCCCCCGCTCCCGGAAAAGCTTCAACGCGTCTTCCTTCTTCAGGTCTTCGCGCGCAAACGGATACTGCTCCCGGATGATTTCCTTCATCACCGCTTCGATCTTCGGGAGATCTTCTTCCGCGAGCTTTCGGTCGAGGTCAAAATCGTAGTAAAAGCCGTCTTTAATGGCAGGACCAATTCCCAGCTTCACTTCGGGGAACAACCGCTTCACCGCTTGAGCCATCACATGCGAGGCACTATGCCGCACGACATCCAGTTCGCTATGAACGAAATCTTCTTTTTCCGTCTTCTTCTGCTCCGTCATATTCCTCAAAACACAACTTAAGTTCCAAAATCAAAAAAGCTGCCAAAATTATTACAATGGGCAATATAAATGAGCACCCAACTTACGCGACCAAAGGGAGCGTCAAGTTGGCCGTGCGAATTTATCCCAGGAGCTCCCGACCTAGGGAGCGACGTGGGATTACTTTAAAATTCCCATCTAAATGAGCACCCAACTTACGGCCGCAATGCCTTACATTGCGGCACTCCGCTCGAGCCCGAAGCTCTCGCTTCGCGACAAAAAACAAAAGGAGCGTCAAGTCTCCCGGCCGAATTTACTCCAGCAAATCGCGACCTAGCGATTTGCGTGGAGTTCCTTTTAAAATTCCCATCACAGTGAGTATCGAGCTTATAGCCGAAATCTTCATATTTGAATGAGCGTTTCATAAATACCTGGGCAATAGAGGACTCGAACCTCTGACCCCTACCATGTCAAGGTAGTGCTCTAACCAACTGAGCTAATTGCCCATAATGGACACGAAAGTAAAAACCCCTAACTGATTATCCTATCGATAATTACGTTTTAATTATCTTTAGAAAAAGCACTTAATACTAGATAACTACGTCTTATTTGTCAATAACGCTTTTCTGCGAAGCAAGGTATTCGGTCAAAATATCCTTGGCTTTCGCCAAAGCAATCGCCCGATGGGAAATCCGGTTCTTAAATTCGGGTTCCAATTCCGCAAAATGTTTCCCCGTGGAAGGATCGAAAAAAACCGGATCGTATCCGAATCCGAAAGTGCCTCGAAAATCCGTCGCAATCGTTCCCGGATACCTGCCCTCGCATATCCCGACAATCTTATTTCCCGGCGCGGCGATCACCACTGCGCAATGGAAAGCGGCCTGCCTCTTATCCGGCGGGACATCCTTCATTGCCGCGAGAAGTTTTCTGCAGTTGGCCAAATCATCGCCGTGCTCCGCGTAGCGGGCGGAATAAATTCCCGGGGCGCCGCCGAGAGCTTCCACGCACAAACCGGAATCTTCCCCCAAAGCCGGCATACCGCACCAATCCGCGAGCGTCACGGCTTTCTTCGCGGCATTTTCCGCAAAGGTCTTCCCGTCTTCAATCACCTCGGGGGCATCGGGAAAATCCGGGAGAGAAAGCACGCGAACCGGCAATCCCCGGAGAATCGCCTGAAGTTCTTCCGTTTTTTTCCGGTTTCGCGAAGCCAGCAGGAGAGAAATCATTTCAGAGGGAGTTTTACGGCTTTTTTTTGCTCGCCGATGAGTTTGCGTATCCCTTTTTTGGCAAGCGCAAGCATCGAAGCCAATTCCCGGTCGTTGAACGCGCGGCCTTCGGCCGTCCCCTGGACTTCCACAAACCGCCCGCTCCCCGTCATAATCACGTTCATATCGACTTCCGCCCTGGAGTCTTCTTTGTAGCAAAGATCCAGGCACAGTTTCCCGTCCACCAGCCCGACGCTGGTCGCGGCAACGTAATCCCGGATCGGATTCCCGGCAAGGATCCCCTTCGCGATCAGCCTCTCGCAGGCCTGCGCCAGAGCGACAAACCCGCCGGTCACACTCGCGGTGCGCGTCCCCCCGTCCGCCTGAAGCACGTCGGCATCAATCCAAAAAGTTCTTTCCCCCAATTTCTCAAGGTCCACGACGGCCCTCAGGGACCGCCCGATCAGTCTTTGGATTTCCTGCGTCCGCCCCGTCAGACGTCCTTTGCTCGCTTCCCGGGCGTTTCTCTGCTGAGTGGACGCGGGAAGCATCCCGTATTCGGCCGTGATCCAGCCCTTCCCTTTCCCTTTCAAAAACGACGGGACCGTCTCCTCCATCGACACCGCGCAAATCACTTTCGTGTTTCCGCATTCAATCAGACAGGAACCGAGCGCGTATTTTAAAAATCCTTTCGTCAGCTTAATCTTTCTCATTTTTTTCTCCGCTTTTTCGCGATTGAAAATTATTGAATACCGAGAATTTTATGCAGACGGGGCAGGATTCTCACATTCCTCAGCTTGAGCAGGGCCCTTCGCTGGAGCTGCTGCAAAAATTCCATCAAAGTCCCGTCAATCTCCTCTTTCCCGCAAACCGTAACCGGCTGGAGCGCGAGCAAAATATCCGGATTGACCCCGGCGATAATATCAACCGCCCGGTCGAACTCCCCGGCGTCCGCGTCTTCCGACAAAATAATTTTGACGTGGACATCTTTTTCCGCCGCGGCCCGCAAAAACCGCCGATGGTCTTCAAAGCACGCCTTGTCCTTGGTCACGCTCGGAAGCTTGATATCCATGGATACCGCGTCCACGCAAGCGAGGACCTTTTCAAGCTCGCCGCATAAAACCCCGTTCGTCTCGAGGTAAACCCGGAACCCCTCTTCCCGCAAAACGGGCGCGATACTTCGGATCGTTTCCCAATACAGCAGAGGTTCTCCGCCCGTGAAGCTCACAAACGCGTGCGGGCCGGCAATCCGATCAAGCCTTCGAATCTCTTCCAAAATCTCCCGGCCGGTCATCTCCTCCGCTTCTTTATCCGTCTCGTCGCAGTATTCGCAATTCAGATGACACGCGGCAAAACGGACGAAAAGATGCCTCTCCCCCAGGAAAGGGCCTTCCCCCTGTATCGATGAAAATATTTCGGCGACTTCGTTTTTCAGCAAATCCGGAGTCATCTTGCGGCTGCCTCCGTCAAAGGGTCCGCGACCCCGGCCTCTTCGAATCCCTTCGCGCGCAGAAGACAGGAATCACAGCGGCCGCAGGGCGTTTCGCCTCCCAAATAGCACGACCACGTCCGTTCGAACGGGACCCCCAGTTCCTTCCCGAATTTCACGATTTCGGCTTTCGTCATGCGAAGCAGAGGCGCCAGGATTTTTATCCTTCCCCCCTCCGCGCCGGTTTTGGTCGCTTTCCGGAACACTTCCTCCATCGTCTCAAGGTATTCGGGACGGCAGTCCGGATAACTGCTGTAATCCACCGCGTTCGCCCCGATCACCACCGCTTCCGCCCCCGCGGCTTCCGCCCAGGAGAAAGCGAACGAGAGGAAAATCGTATTTCTTGCGGGGACATAAGTCGCGGGGATTTCCCGGCTCATCGCGTCTACCGCTCGGTTGAGAGGGACGGAAATCCCTCCGTCCAGAAGCGCGCTCCCGCCCCAGGGGAGCCGGATCGGGATACTCTGCCACTCGATCCCAAGCCGCTTCGCGATGTCCCGCGCCGATCGGACTTCCCTCGCATGGCGTTGCCCGTATTCCAGCGTCAGGGCAAGCGGGCGATACCCGTCCCGGACCGCCGAGTACAGGGCCGTCGCCGAATCAAGCCCGCCGGACAGGAGACAGATGGCTTTCTTCTTCATTTTCATTTCCGTTTTTTTCGCCGTTCGTTTCATGAACGGAATTTTTGATGATCTGTTCGATCGGAATCACGCGCACCCCTTCAAGGGAACATCCCAGGAAGCGTTCGCCCACCGAAATAAAATTTCTCGGGAAATCGCTGACAAACACCCGGAGCTTCCCGAACTTCTCGCGCGTGCAGAGCAAATGTTTTTCTTTGAGCGTTTTCGTAAGGCTCGCGACCGTCGGCCCCGCGGAGTCGATCAGCACCACCTGCTCCCCGACATAATCCTGGACCGTCTCACGCAGGAGCGGATAATGCGTGCACCCCAAAATCAGCGTGTCGATCTTGTTTTCGATCAGCAGCTGGAGATACTTCGCCGCGACGCGTTTGGGGATGTCCCCTTTCAGCCAGCCTTCCTCCACCAGAGGGACAAACAGGGGACAGGCCTGGGAAAAAACTTTGACCTTCGGGCTGATCCCGTAAATGGCTTTTTCATAGGCACGGCTCTGAATCGTCGCGGGAGTCCCGATCACACCGATGCGCTTCGCGAAGGAAAATTTCACGGCTTTTTCCGCGGTCGGAAAGATCACGTCGATAATCGGAAGATCATAACGCTTTTTCAAAAACGGCAGGCTCACGCTCGCGGAAGTATTGCAGGCGATCACCAGGGCCTTGACGCCGTGCTGAAGAAGGAATTCGGTGTCCTCATAGGAAAAAATTCGGATCTGCTTCTTGGACTTCACCCCGTAGGGAAGCCGGGCAAGGTCCCCGAAATAAATGATGTCCTCGCAGGGAAGCATTTCCATGATTTCCCGCACGACCGTCAGCCCGCCCAATCCGGAATCAAACACTCCGATCGGCTTTTCCTTCAGCTGCCGCAACTCACTCCGTATTTTTATCTTCTCAACCGCCACGTTTCATCCTTCTCCGAAATTCAATCTAAAATTTCGAGTTCTGCGTTTTTTGCACGCGATCCGTTGTAAGACTTTACAACTCAACAGGTTGTCATCCTGAACCCTTCGGCGCCTGTCATCCCCCTCCCCTGTCATCCTGAGTGCAACGAAGGATCTCCGCGCTTCGAGGGTAAACTCCGTGAAAAATCTTAAAACAAGATTTTTCGCACTTCGTGCTCAAAATGACAATAAAAAGCAAGAATCTGCAGAACTCAAATTAGAATCGAGTTCTTACGATGCCGCCTGCGCGCATTCCAAAACATCCTTCGCGTGATAGGAACTGCGCACAAACGCCCCGGCAAAAACCGACTTGAAACCCATTTCCAATCCGACCGATTCATACCTCCGAAAAGTCTCGGGCCTGACATATTCCCGGACCGGGAACTTCCCTTCGGCCGGTTTCAAATACTGCCCGACCGTCACCACATCGCAGCCGGCCGCGCGGAGGTCTTTGAAAGTTTCGAGAACCTCATCCTCCCTCTCGCCGAGCCCGGCCATCAATCCGCTTTTCGTGAGCATGCCCGCAAAACGGCTTTTTACTATCCGGAGCAAATCAAGCGAACGCTCATAGGAAGCGCCCGGCCGGACTTCCGGATAAAGCCGTGAAACCGTCTCCAAATTATGGTTGTAAACATCGGGCCCCGCGGAGGCGACTTCGAGGATCGATTCCTCGTCTCCTTTAAAATCGGGCGTCAGGACTTCCACCGTCGCGCCGGGAATCGCCTTCTTGATTTCAACGACCGTCCGCGCGAAAATCCCCGCTCCCCCGTCCTGAAGATCATCCCTCGTCACGGACGTCAGCACCACATGCTTCAGCCCCAATTCCAGGCTCGCGCGCGCCACCCGTTCGGGTTCCGTCCGGTCCTCGCCCGACGGATTCCCCTGCGAAACCGCGCAAAAAGAGCAACGCCGGGTGCAGACATTCCCGAGCAGGAGAAAAGTCGCCGTGGATTTCGCGAAACACTCGGGCCGGTTCGGGCACTTCGCCGAATGGCAGACCGTTTCGAGCCGGAAACTCCTGACGATCTCTTCGGTCCGGAGCGTGGACGCCTCGGGAATCGATTTTCTAAGCCAATCGGGAAAACAGCCCATTACGGAAAATTTATCTCACTTTCGGATTTCGGAGTATTTGAGTCGCGGGAAAATCCCTCGAGGCTTCATTATATCACAAACTGGCCTTGGCGGCTTCCCAGATCATTTCGGAAAAAGTCGGGTGAGCGTGAATCGTTCCGGCAAGGTCATCCACCCGGGCCCCCAGCCGGACCGCGAGGGAAATCTCCCCCGCCAGTTCGGAAACCCGGTCTCCGATCATGTGAGCCCCCAAAACGCGGCGGCTCGATTCTTCAAAAACGAGTTTGAACAGGCCCTCAGGCTCCCGCTCCACATGGGCCTTGCCCAACGCGCCCAGTACATAGCGGGTTTCGCGGACCTTGATCCCCTGCTTCTCGGCTTCCGCTTTCGTCAGCCCCGCCCCGGCAACTTCCGGATGCGTGAAAACCGTGTTCGGCCAGCCCCGGTAATCCATCGCCACCGGCGTCCGCTTCAGATTCTCGGCGATGAGACGCGCTTCCGCCTCGGCGACGTGCGCCAATTGCGGCGACGCAATCACGTCTCCGGCCGCGAACACCCCTTTCGCCGTCGTCTGCAGGAACTCATCCACGCGTATCGCGCCCCGGTCGGTTTCAATTCCGGCGCGTTCAAGACCGAGATCATCCGTATTCCTCTTTCGCCCCACCGCGACCAGCAATTTGTCGCAGGAGAACCGTTCCCCGTCGCTCAACAGGCCGGAGAGGGTATGGCCGTCGGAACTCAATTTCTCAAGCTTCCTCCCCGTAAAAACCTGAATGCCCCGCCGCTTGAAAATCGTCTCAAGCCGTTTCGCGATGTCGGAATCGACATTCGGCAGAAGCTGAGGCAGCATTTCCACAACCGTGACTTCCGCTCCCAGCGTCCTGAAGAGAGAGGCGAATTCACAGCCGATCACGCCCCCGCCGATAATCCCCAATTTCTGAGGCAGATTGTTCAACGCGAGGATATCATTCGAAGAAAGAATACTGTCGCCGTTAAACGGAATTCCGGGAAGCTCCTGCGGACGGGAACCCGTCGCGATCACAATGGCCCCGCCCTGAAATTCCTCAGTCCCTCCGTTCCCCTCCACCGTCAAAACATGCGGTCCCGTGAACGAGGCCTTTCCCTGAAGGACCTCAACACCTTTTCTTTTCAGCGTCCCCTCCAACCCCGCCGACAAATCCCGGACAATCGCGTCCTTTTTCTCCACGATTTTCCAGAGCTTGTGCGGAGGCTCGAAACGGACTTCCAGCCCGAACTGCACCGCGCGGTTGATTTTGTCCGCCAACAGCGCGGAAGCCAGCATCGCCTTGGTCGGAATACAGCCCCAGTTCAGGCAGACCCCGCCGATCTTCTCTTTCTCGATCAGAAGCGTTTTCAGCCCCAGCTCACACGTGCGAATCGCACCCGTATAACCGGCCGGCCCGCCTCCGATAAAAATCACGTCATACTGCTTCATCCGGAACTCCTTCAATTAACTCCCTTGGGATTGAAATGTCCGCGACCACGACGCTCCCAGTATAAGCGGGGCCTTCATTTAAATAAAATCCTTTTTTCGCGAGCGCCAGCGAAACCGTCACCGCCGCCTTCACGCAAATCCCCATCACTTCGCCCGTGTCCGCGTGAAGCCCGGAAGGGATGTCCACCGCCACGACCGGAAGTTTGGAATGATTGATTTCTTCAATCGCCGTTCTAAAAGGCTCCCCGACCGGCTTGGAAAGCCCCGTCCCGAACAGCGCGTCCAAAACCGCCCTGCAGGTTTTCAAAACATTCCGAACCCCATCCCAATCCGCGCCGCCTGCGCAATCCCTTAAATCAATCTTCATCCTCTCGAGGATTCTGAAATTCGCCAGCGGATCGGCCTTCATCTCGGAAGGTTTCTGAAAAAAGAAAACCACCGGCACGACGCCGCCGTTATGAAGATGCCTCGCCGCGACAAACCCGTCCCCGCCGTTATTCCCCTTCCCGGCGAAAACCGCCACACGCTCCCCCGCTTTCACTCCCCGCTTCAGGATTTCCTCCGCGCAGGCGCGGCCCGCGTTTTCCATCAGCAAAAGAGACGGGATCCCGAATTCCTCAATGGCCCGCCGGTCGATTTCCCGCATGGTTTCGCCGGTAACCGCTTTTCTCATTTCCATCGCTTCACACCCTTTCCGCGCGGAACGTTTCACTTGAGAGCTCCTTCAGGCGCACGGTCACGATTGAGCCCATTTCGGAGGCCTCTCCCCTGAAAACCACTTTCTTCTCCTGCCATGTCCGCGCCGAAACTTCTTGCCCCGATTTCTTGCTCATCCCTTCAATCATTACCCGGCAGGTTTGCCCGATCAACCTCTCATTCCGGCTTTTCGTAATTCCCCGCTGAAGCCTCAGCAATTCATTCACGCGCCTGTCCTTCTCGGCCGAAGACACATCGTCTTTCCATTTCGCGGCAATGGTGTGCGAGCGCGGCGAATACTTGAATATGAAAGCGCCGTCGAATTGAATTTCCTTCATCGCCTGCCTGCTCAACTCGTAATCCTCCCCGGTTTCCTCCGGGAACCCCACGATCATGTCCGTCGTAATCGAAATATCCGGGACAAGTTCACGCAATCGATTAATCTTATCGCAATATTCGGCAAGGGTATGTCCGCGCCTCATTTTTTTCAAGATCTTATCCGACCCCGACTGAAGCGGCAGATGAAACCGCCGCGATATTTTCGCATGGTCCCGTATCGCGAGAAACAACTCCTCCCCCGCGTCCTGCGGATGAGAAGTCGTAAAACCGATTTTCTCAATCCCGTCGATGCCCGCCGCTTCACGCAAAAGCCGCGCAAACGGCATCCCCGTCCCCGGCCGGTTTCCGTAAGAATTCACATTCTGCCCGATCAAGGTGACGTGCTTGATCCCCCCGTCGGCAAGCCGCCTGATTTCATCCAGAATTTCCTCCGGGGCCCTTGAAATCTCGCGCCCCCGCACGTAAGGCACGACGCAAAACGAACAGACCTTGTCACAGCCCGTCATGACCGGAAGATAGGCGTGAATTTCGCCGTCCAGCTTCGCGTACTCGTAAAGCTCATAGCCGAAGCCGGACTTGGCAAGCTCCATGACTTTCTTCCGCTCAGCCCCCGCCCGTTCGATCGCCCGCGGAAGTTCCCGGACGCTACGGGTCCCGATCAGAAAATCCACGTGCGGGAAATCCGCGAAAAACTTCTCCCGGTAATTCTCCACCATACAGCCCATCACGCCAATCAACAGGCCCGGCTTTTTCTTTTTAACCGGCTTCAACTGCGTCAACTGCCCGAACACCCGCTCCTCCGCGTGCTGACGGACACTGCAGGTATTGAAAATAATCACGTCCGCCCGGTTCACATGGTCCGTCAGCTGATAGCCCGCCTTCCCGAGCAGGCTCTCCGCCACTCTCGAATCATGGTCATTCTGCTGACAGCCGAAAGTCTTCAATAATACTTTCATTTATCAATCCTTTGACTTTTGCAGTCCTAAAGCTGAGCGTTGCGAAGCTTTGGGGCAGCCGAAGGTTTTCAATAATACTTTCACTTTATCAATCTCCAAACCGAGGCAGTCCTGATCTCCACGAATCTTTCCCTATCCGAATCAGGGCAGCCGAAAGTCTTCATTAAAACTTTCATTTATCAATCCTTTCAGAGGGGTCACACCTAGGTGTGACCCCGTTATTATAAATACCATCAAAAAACT
>JAKQXH010000097.1 GCA_029561555.1 Candidatus Omnitrophota bacterium | reverse complement strand
CCTGCATCGGACGGCACTGCAGGAGATTCACCTGGAAATCATGACCGCTTTTGAAATTCACGGTGAATTCGATATCGACCAAATAACCGTACGCGCTCTCAAGCGTCTTGAGGATTTTCTGCATAATCTGCTGGAACTTCGTCTCCCGGACCAGATTATCGAAGGTGACGATCCAGGCCTCCCCTTCAAGCCCCATCTCGCTCAGACGCCGGGAGGATTCGTCATCCCGCATCCCGGTCAAATCAAGCTTGAGGTCCATTTTCTCCTTCACCAGATCGCTCAGGAGAACGGTTTCGAAGGAATTTTCTTTCACGTTCAGGACGTCCACGTAATGCTGGGAGAATTTTTTCGTGTCTTCGATCCCCGCGTGCGTCTTCAAGAGGGGATCGTCCAGGGCCATGATGCGCGGGTAATCGCCCGAGACGCGGTTCACCGCGCGCGTCCCGAGGCCGAGAACAAGCCGGAGCATGCCCGCTTTCGGGTCCAGGTTCGGCTTCCAGACGAAAACGTTGTAGGAAATCCCGACTCCCGCCATGTCCGGGAAGAAATAATTCTTATGATACGATCCCGAAACGCGCTGGACGAGAAGGGCCATCTGCTCGTCCATCTGGTCCAGTCCCCTCTGGAGCCGGTAAACCAGGGCGTCTTCGTTCATGGTCGAGGCGTAAATCCGGCGGACCGCGTCGACGAACTTGGCGTAGCGCTGTTCGGGCGTCCCCTGGTTGGGGAGGAAAACGCTGTCGTATTTCCCGGCAAAGGCGTTCCCGTAGCCGTCTTCGAGCAGGCTGCTGGAGCGGACAATGATCGGCGACTGCCCGAAATACTCGATCAACTGCATGAACTGCTCCTTGATTTCCTCCGGGAAAACGCCTGTCAGGATTTTGTCTTTCAGATTCCGCGCGACTTCGAAATACCCTTCTTTGGTCCGCTGGTCCATGCGGGCCTTCCACCACCCGTTTTCGACGATATACGTGTAGAAAACATCCGACCCCACGTAAAAGGAGTCGTGCGGCTCGAAAAGTTTTTCCGCCTCGAGCGTCTTCTCCTTCAGCAGAATGTTCCGGGCAATCAGCATCCCCACGGATTTTCCGCCGATGAACCCCGTGCCGACCATTCTCGATTTAATCGTTATGAAATCTTCCAGGTTCAGATGGTCCTTCGCCAGCTGAAGGATTTTTTCATCGCGGGAAATAATAAGGCGGCTCAGCTGGTCCACCATTTGTTTCGCGTCTTCCCCCGCCAGGCCTTTCTGCTCGACGATTTCCTCCGCGTCCATGAAAAGCCGGTCCCAGTAATCCAGCTTCCGTTTCTCGCTTTTCATTCCCTTCTTGAAAATGCTCGAAAACAGTTTGGCCGCGTCCATGCTGTTGCCGACCGGGACGAATTGGTCCTTCTTCCGGATATGCGGCAGAAACATGGTGGGAGTGTAGCGGTTCCAGACTTTCAGCGGATGGATGTAGCTGTTCCCTTTGAAGCGGTACACGTCGATCAAAAGCTGGGTGGTGTCCCGGATGCGCGCGACGGTCTTGAACGAATGGTTGTTCCGCAAAAGCCCGAAATAGGTGATGGTGTTGAGTTCGAACAGAAACGGGCACGTGATTTTGAAAAAATTCCCGATCATCAGGTCATTCGACCAGGCCGAAAGCAGGTCGGAAAGGCAGTCAAAGACGTAAAAAACCCCTTCGCCTTCCTTCTTAATAATCCCGTTGAGCTCGGAAGACAGCGACTCGAACCCGACGAAAGCGTCCAGATCGTAAACCGTCACGCCTTCCTGTTCTTTGATGAGCGGTTTGTGGATATTGAACCGGATGTAGACCAGCCGCCTTTTGTCCTCGAGGGATTTTTTAACAAAAGGGTCCAGGAACTCGATGTAATCGTCCAGCGTATCCACCTGCCAGACAACATTGTCCCCCATCTGCAACCCCGTCGTAACCTTGTCCAGTCCCTTGATCCCCGTGCTGATCATCGTCGGTTTCTCCTCATTCGGTTAGCGGCCACCCAATTAAGACTTAGCGGGTATTATAACGTTTCTTCCAAAAGCTTGAAATCCGCTTGATAAAATTATTGCCGGCCGGCCGGGACGCCTTCCCCCGGAGGTTTTCCCGGTCCACCATCCGCTCGATTCCCGAAACCAGTTTCCGGAACTTGGCCGGAGAAAGCGCGAGGCAAAAGCAGTTGGCCGGGCTTTGGTGATAATACAGCGACGGATCGAACGATTCCCCGATCAGACCGTTTTCCCTGCAGAACGCAAACGCTTCGGTCCCCTGGTACGGCGTGAAAATGCTGTAGACCAGAAGATCACTCCCGCTCTTTTTCATCACCCGCATCGTGTCCCGTATCGTTTTCGGGGTCTCCCAGGGAAACCCCACCATGTACAACGTCCACAGCTGCAGGCCGTATTTCCGGATGATCCGGCACGCCGCAAGCGCTTCCCGGGCCGAATAACCTTTCCTGATTTTTTTCAAAATCCCGTCATTCCCCGACTCGACGCCCATCTGAATCAGATAACAGCCCGCCCGCTTCATCAGCGGGACCGTCTCTTCCGTGACCAGGTTCACATGCAATTCGCAGCTCCACTTCAGCCCGGGGCATCGTGCAATCAGCGCGCCGCACAATTCGCGAAGATAACGGGGATTCGCGCCGAACAGGTCGTCGTCGAAATGGATCCACTCCAATCCTTTCTCCTGAAGCCGCCTGGCTTCCCGGGCGACATTCTCCGGAGAACGGAACCGGACTTGGGGCCCCCAAATCCCGCGTGACCCGCAAAAAAAACAATTATGCGGGCATCCCCTCGTCGCCAGGACGCATCGAAACGCCGAGCGGGGGTATTTCTCGTAGTCCTTCAGGACTTGCGGGGCCGTTTCATGCGGAGGGACCAGGGAATCCAGGTCCGGGATAAACTCACGCGGCGGATTTTCGGCGATCCGCCCGTTTTCCCTGAACGCGACGCCGTGAATTCCCCCGAAACTTTTTTTCTCTTCCACGGCGCGGAGCAATTCCACAATCGTCCGCTCGCCTTCACCCCGGACGCAGAGATCAATGTGGGGCTCGGCGAGGATTTCCTTCCCGGTCAATGTCGCGTGAGGCCCCCCCACCAC
>JAKQXH010000057.1 GCA_029561555.1 Candidatus Omnitrophota bacterium | reverse complement strand
CCGAAAAAAGTCTGAAAATTGACCGCTGTGTATCAATACCATCACCAGCAATTTTGCGCCACTCACCATGAATTTGATCCCCCTGATCAATAAATTCATTAAGACGCTTTTCCTGGACGAGAAGATCGAGCGCATCCTGACGTATGGATTGCAATTCCCCACGAACGGACGACATTGCAGATTGCACGGATTTGTAATACTCCTCTCCGTTTTTCGCATCCCGATGTTTTTCAACGATCACCTGCAGATACATATCGTTTTCCGGATTCTCGGGTTCCGGCACCTGAAAAATGCCGGATACCTTCCGTGTTTCCGGGGACTGGTCAAGCTCGCGCGTCCTCTTATCGATTTCCTCACGCCGTTTAATGACGTCACTGGCAAGACCAGGCAGTTCCCGCCTGAAAGTGACGGCCGCCTCGTCAAATTTTTTACTCCACACCTTGTAATCCTCTTCCCACTTTCCCGTCACGTTGATCGGCGGCAGTTCCGGCAGTTCCCCCTCACCGGCCTTTTTCTTCGCCTCTTCAATCCGGGCCTCCATATCGGCCCGTTTCTGTTCATCCAGGGCCGCGATCAGGCGCGTCTGAAGCTCCCCCTTCCTCTTCACCAACGCCTCATTTTCCTTGTAAAGTGCCGGAAGTTCAGCCTCTATTTTTTCTTTCGCGGCTTTTAATTCCGAAATAATCTCGTCAACCCTCTTTTTATATTTCCGAAGTCCTTCAAGCGAATACTGAAAACGGCGGTAAAGAATACCCGTCGTATCGTCGCCCCCAAACTCCCCGGATGCCCGCATGTACCCGCTCCATTCCGCGGAAGTCAGCGAGAGTTCCCATTGAAATTTTCGAAGCTCCGGAAGGATTTCGGCGCATTGCGCGCCAAGCTTGTTGACGGATCGGGTGTAAGGCTTCGTCACAGATTCCTTGATCATATCGCCGCCAACTTCCATCGCGATCCCTATCGAAATTCGGGACAGTGAATTCCCCACCAGGTCAGCGGCAGCGGCAATTTTCCCAACCGTTTCAAACCCCAGCGAAATGGTCGACTTGATAAGATTTTGGCTCAGAATCCTCGCGAGCTTTTTTTCGAGTTCCTGGAATTCAATATAAACAGTCTCCAGTTCTTTTCGACGCTCGGGACAACTCTGGAGAAACGCTTCCATTTTCACAATTGAATCGGCGATCGGATCAATGCGACGCTGGATTTCGCGGATTTCCGATTCAAGAAAGTAAATATTGTCCGCCCCCGAAATGTTCGGGAAAAACATTGAGAAGAACAAAAAGAGGAACGCGCATCCTATAAAGTATTTTCTGGCTGAAACCATCGGTTTTCCTTTACGGTTAAGACTGCTTTGCTCAAGGCAATTTCGCAATTTATTTCCCGTTCATTGATTGTTTCCTGAAAGGTTGAAAAACAAAACAGAAACTTTTGAAACCGTTCCCCAAAAATCTTCCCCGGGGCCCGCGGACCCGCGCTTAACTTCGCGAAAGCGGGTCATCACCGTCCACGCGGTAGAGACGCCATTGACCGCCTTCGTCCCTGAATACATATTCGGCATGTCCGGTAAAATTCCGGAGATTCCCGCTGGAATAAGAGACCGCTTTTTTCTCCCAACGGAAGGACACGCTCATAAGATCGTGATTCGTGACGACAGAGTCCACGATCGGATAAAGGTCAAGCTGCTGCGCTCCGTAAAAACC
>JAKQXH010000054.1 GCA_029561555.1 Candidatus Omnitrophota bacterium | reverse complement strand
ACGAAAACCATGTGATGGCGGCGGATATTTACCGCCTGACCGACGAGCAGAACGAAGAACTTGTTTCCATGCTGGGGGATTCGGCGGCGCTGATCACGTTTCTCGACGGACTCGGAATTGCCGCACGGGAAGCCCGGGTCGGTTTGGACGTGAATCGTCAGCCTGTTTATTCGGTTATTTTCGCCGATTCCGGCGACGGGGAAGGGGCGGACGTTGTTTCGTTGAACAAGTTCGCGGCAGACGGGCACGGCGGGCTTTTTGCGGACACCTATGCGCTGGATTCGGCCGACCGGTCGTCAATCGAATCGGCTCTTGAGGATCCCTCCGCGCTTGAAGCCGCGATCGGCTCGATCGGAGTTTCGAAGCGTCTTTCCCGGGCCGGACTCAATTCCGAGAGGATGCCTGTGTACGCGATACAATTCGCCGCAAACGGGGCGGGAGCGGGGACGGAAGTGATCTCCCTCGTGAAATTCCGCGCGCGAGACATTTCAGAGGCGGATGCCGACGCTTATCATCTGGATTCGCTTGAGATGTCGGAAATGAAGACAGCGCTGGATGACCGCAGCCGGCTCGACTTCCTGGTGTCCACGATTACCGAAAGCCGCCTTTTGGAAACCGTTCCCGTTACGGCAGAGGATTGGCCCCTGTTCCGGAACGGTGTCTCAACGGTCCGTCCTTCGACGGACCCGTTTGTTCCGACGCTTACCGATCAGGATCTGGAATCTCTCCGGAAAGCGGTCGCCAATTATCTGGCATTTGATATCAACGCGGACGGTGTCTTGGACAATCGGGACGTCGAACTGCTCGATCAGGCGATGGAACATCAGATGTTGCGGCAGGACATTCAATACGAGGATTATCTCCGTGCCGACGTGAATCGCGACGGACAGTTTACCCGCGAAGATTTGGACGATTTTACGTCCGCAATTAACGAGTTGATAGACGTGAACGGAGACGGTTTGTTCACCCAGGATGATATCTATGCGGTTATTGCGGCGGGGATTGTCTATGACAGCCTCAACCCCGTCAGCGATTTGATGATCGAGGAGATTGAAGGGGCTTTGGCGCTGGATCAGGGAGCGGTCGAGGGCATGATTCAGAAATTGTTTGCCGCGATTGACCGGGCCAAACAGCTGTCCGGCGTCCGTTTTATCGAGCGGGACAAGGTTGATGCGGTCAACGAACAGCTGGCCTCGGCAGGGCTGGAGCTGGTTACGAAGCAAGGGGATTCGCTCTGGGATGTCCTGACGGGTATTGCCCGGGAGTCGGCGGACCGGGGGTTGACGATTGACGGCGAGGCTCTGGCCGGCCTGGAGACGGGGCTCGGGATTGAAGCCGGCGGGCTGACCGAGGTGATCGATCTGATGAAAACCGCATATGATTTTTCGGGAGGAGTCGGCGGGGCGGCGGACGAGGCCATAGCGGCGGCCGTGAACGGTGCCCTGCAGAACGCGGGCCTCAGCGTGAGGATTGCCGCGGGGGATTCGCGCGCGAACGCGTTGACGGTGATTGCGGATGAAATCGTCCAGCGCCGGACGGCGGTTCTGGCGAAGGCAAAGCTTGCCGATGTCGACGCGGACGGCAAAGTGACTCGCTATGATAAGCAGCTCGTTCAGCAGGCGGTCTACGATAATGTCGACGTCAATCAGGACGGCGAAATAAACCGCGCGGATTACGAACGGATGCAGGACTATTATCTGCTCGGACTTCAGACGGCCCAGGTGGTTCGTTCGGATGTCAATCAGGACGGACGGATCGATACGGCTGATTACGTAGCCGCTTCGCAGAGCAAGGACCGGTGGTGGCGCGCGGATCAGAACGTGGATGGCCGGGTGGATCTTGCGGACATCGAGAAGATCAAGCAGATTGTCAGTGCGGTCAAAGGCGGGACTGTCAAAGCGCAGGATATCATCAACGTCGACCGCAACGGAGACGGCGTGATCGATGAAGGAGATATCCGCGACATCGAGATGATGGTATCGCAGGTTTCGCAGTATGACATCAACGGAGACGGGCGGGTGGACCTGGAAGATATCCGGATGATCTTTGACGCCCAAGGCGCGGACCCGATCGCGGTCTTGGAAGGTATGCTGGCCATGGTTCAGGAATTCCGCGCGGGAGCGGAAGCCTCGGAGGACTCGGACGAAGTCCGGGCGTATTCGGAAGCGGCGGCGGCCGTTTTGGCCCGCGCGCAGGCAATTTTGCCGCTGGTCAATCAACTGGCCCAACTCATCAAGAGTTTGTCGGCCCGTGACGAAATGGAGTCCGGCGCGGCTTCGATCCTTCAGGCGATGGAGGAAGCTGCGGAAGCAATCGAACAGCGGCTTGCGGGGCTTGCCGGAGTCGAGGGAGCGATTTCCTCAATGGACTTGATTCGGGGGAACCTCCAGACGGCCAAGGAGACGGCTTCTGTTTTGGACCGCGCGAAAAACAGCGAGGAGCTTTCCGGATTTGCGGGCATGCTGGAACAATTGCTGGCTTCGACCGAGGAATCAATGGGCGGGTTGACCGTCGCCTCGGACCGGACCGAAGCGGAAGAGGCCATTCGCGCAATTAACGCCATTTTGGCGACCGTGCGGAAGGCCGGGGACGATCTTTTCGCGGCGGAACAGAATGCGGAGGGAATTCGCGTTGAAGCGTCCGGGATTTTGACAGCCGCCCAGGAACTTTTCGGACGGTCGGAGACGATGACCGACGTCTCGGAGCTTGAAGCCATCCGGCAGTATTTCTCCGCGCTGGCTTCCGATTTGGATGAAGCCTCCCGCTTGTTGCTTGAGCTCGGCCGGGTTAATTTCCGGAATGAGATCATCGCCGATGCGGTCAGCGGGGTTTCGTCCGATGCCGCCGCAACAAGTGCGATGGAGTCGGCGCTGGACAAGAGAATCGGAGACCTGAAAGGCGTTTCAACGAGCGGAGAGTCTCTGGCCGCTCAGTCCGATCTTCTTTCGACGCAGGCATCGCTCCTGCTGAGCATGACCGCCGTTATGGCGGGCATCGTTTCCGCGAGAAATCAGTTTTCGGCGCTCGCAGATGCGTTTTTAAGAGGAGTCCTTCCCGAGGAAACTTATCAGCACGCGGTTGCGGGCCTGATTGAGGGTGAGACCATCAACGGGATGATCAAAGACGTGGTGTTCTCCGCCGAATCGGACGCGGTCACAATGTCCGCGGCAGATTTTGTTTCCGCCCTCTTTAACGCTGTCTTGAGAAGGGCCCCGACCTCTGACGAAGTGAGCCGTTTCGAGGAGCAGATTACCGGCGGGACAATCAGCCGGAGCGAATTAATCGATACGCTGATCGGGATGGCGGCTGATCCGGCAGAGTCCGCCCGCAGCATTCTGCGGGAGAACTTATTTACCCAATATGCCCAGTATCTGGAAGATGCCGGTCTGGATGTCGTGGCAGTGGCCCTTGATTTGGACGGGCGCCGCTGGGATCTTTCTCTGTCGTCGATTTTGGGTGAGGCGTCCTCTCAGGTGGAAAGCCTGATGCCCGAGTTGGGATCGATCGAAGACTCGCTTGACCTGCTCAGGAATGTGAAGGCACAGGATCCGAAATTCGAAACCAATTGGCAGGTTGCCAAAAAGAATCTGCAAAAAAGCGAGGCGATCCGATCGGATCTCGAAGCCCTGGCCTCGGATCTGGAGGTTGAATTGGCGGAAGAGCGTGCCGAGGCGGATGACCTTGATCTTGGCAATGAGGTGATTGTCAAGTTGGAAGCCGCGCGGAATTTGATGACGAATTTGTACGGCCAGATGGTTCAAGCGGAAGATCTCGGCGAGATGAATGCGCTCATGACCGTGATTCGGGATGAAGCGAACCGGATTGAAGCGCTTGCGGGTGAAATTGCCCCCTTAACGGCAAGAAGATCGGGAGATATCCGCTTTGCGGCCATGCAGGAATATTTTGACGCGATCTCGTCGGATACCGGCGCTCTACTTGCGGATGCCGATCAGATGGCGAGCCGGGCTGCGGATGTTGCGAATGCTCTGGCGGGAGAAAAAGAAGAGAAAAGCTTTTTGGAAGCGGTGATTTCGGGGTTGGATGAGGTCGGGAATCCGGAAGCCCGCAAAAACCTGCTGGATTTCGGCCGTGCGATACTGGCCCGGAATGAAGCCGCGCTGGAAGAGGTGCG
>JAKQXH010000048.1 GCA_029561555.1 Candidatus Omnitrophota bacterium | reverse complement strand
ACGGCTTCATCAAAAAGGGCTCGGTTGCTCCTTTCGAGTCCCTTTTTGAAATTCCTAAAAAAACAGAGCCGGCGAAGGCCGAAACCCCTTGGTTTCGGCACTACGCGCTAACCCTGACGGTTAGCGCTTCGGGTTCCCCTTTTTGGAATTCCTAAAAAAAACAGAGCCGGCGAAGGGACTCGAACCCCCGACCAGCGGTTTACAAAACCGCTGCTCTACCAACTGAGCTACGCCGGCATTAAGTTGTCTTTTATCAAAAAATGATTTCGGAGCCGTTGAACCAGTATTCATTCGCCAACTGAGGCCGCAAACTCTTTGTTTGCGGGCCGCGACTCCTTAACTCGCGGCACTCCGCTCAAGCCTGACGCTTTTCGCTACGCACTCATGTAGCCAAAAAGTTTTGAGGCCAGTGCCAGAGTTATGAAACCCCAGTTGCAAAGGCCGTGATGGTCTTCTCTACGCTACGCCGGCATTCATTCTTATTATTATAAAAGATCCGATACCCCGGGAACCAGTTTAATTTGAATTACTGTCGGTTGAAAGGTTTGGGTTATCCGGCAGACATCTTCCGCTATAAGCCAGCAAAAGCCCTTGAAATTATACGGGTTTCCGGACTTATTGCAAAAGATAATTCACCCGGCAAAACAGATTCGGCATCCTTGCCGGACAGGATTTACTTCAGGCGGGACGGAGAGATTCCGGGACACAAAAACACCGACGAAAGCGGTCCTCCGTGTTCAAACCGCTCCCGCCGGGTCTTTGCGCTTCTCTGGATGAAGCCGCGTTAACCGATGGCAACTCCCCCCGTTTCATTGGTTCGTATTCTGATACATTGGGAGAGTTCCAGCACGAATATTTTCCCGTCACCGATCTTCCCCGTCTTGGCGCCCCGAATAATCGCCTTA
Source organism: Candidatus Omnitrophota bacterium (assembly GCA_029561555.1). Classification (GTDB taxonomy): domain Bacteria; phylum Omnitrophota; class Omnitrophia; order Omnitrophales; family Omnitrophaceae; genus JAKQXH01. The sequence continues at coordinate 7,178 of JAKQXH010000048.1, read as the reverse complement.
ACGGTTCGATCCAGGTAGTCTTCGTTGACGGCAATCTCAAGCCGGACCTTTTTCAATAAATTGATTTTGTGTTTCACGCCCCGGTACGTTTCGTCATACCCCTGCTGCTGTCCGCAACCGAGCGCGTTTGAGACACTCATTTTCATGACTTGCTCTTCCTGCAAAGCCGCTTTTACGGCAGGCAGCCGATAGGGTTGAATATAAGCGATAACCAGTTTCATTTTTAAATAGCTCCTTTCTTCCAAAGCTTATTCATTGGAGAATATTTCAAAACCGGCGTAAGCCTCCATTCCGTGCTCGCCGATGTCCAAGCCTTTGATCTGTTCTTCATCTTCCACCCGCAATCCGACGGTTGCCTTTGCAATCAAGAAAACGATCGCGGACATTGCAATCGTCCATAACATCACGGCCCCCACGCCGGTCGCTTGAGTCAAAAGCAGCTTCAACCCGCCGCCGAAAAACAATCCGTTGCCATGCGACAGTCCGGCCGCGACGCCGTAAGACTCTTGGGCGAATAACCCGACCGACAGAGTCCCGAAAACCCCGCAAACCGCATGCACCGAAACGGCTCCCACCGGATCGTCAATCTTCAGCACGCGCTCGATAAAGGTCACGCTCAGTACGACCAGCACGCCCGCAATCAGGCCGATGATCACCGCACTGCCCGGAGACACGGACGCGCATGGCGCCGTAATCGCGACCAGCCCCGCAAGCGCTCCGTTTAAGGTCATACTGACGTCCGGTTTCCCGAAAAGCATCCAAACGACCGTCATGGCCGATAACGCGCCGGCCGCCGCGGCCAAATTCGTGGTGACCGCAATGGTTGCAATGCTCAGGTTAGTCCCGGCAGTCGTGCTTCCGGGATTAAAGCCGAACCATCCGAACCATAAGATGAATACTCCCAAAGCGGCAAGCGGGATGTTATGCCCCGCAATCAGGTTGGAACTTCCGTCCGAATTATATTTCCCGAGACGGGGTCCCAGCAAATAAGCCCCGACCAGGGCCGCCCAACCGCCCACCGAATGAACGACCGTCGACCCCGCAAAATCCACCATGCCAAGCTTCGAAAGCCACCCGCCTCCCCAAATCCAGTGCCCCACCACCGGATAAATGAAAAGGCTGATGAAAAACGTGTAAAAAATATAGGCGTTGAATTTCGTCCTCTCGGCCATGGCCCCGGACACAATCGTAGCCGAAGTCGCGGCAAACACGACTTGAAAAAGCCAGTAGGCATATTGCCACAGCCCGTCTCCGTTGGAAGGGTTTCCGCCGGAAAGAAAAAACCCGCTGGTCCCGAACAGCCCCATCTTGTCCGCACCGAACATAATCCCGTATCCGATCGCCCAGAAAGCGATCGATCCGATGCAAAAATCCAACAGGTTTTTCATGAGGATATTGCAGGAGTTTTTCGCCCGCGTAAGCCCCGTCTCGACCATGGCGAATCCCGCTTGCATAAAGAAAACAAGAAACGCCGCGATCAGAGTCCAAATTGTATTGATCGCTTTCGCGTTTGAAGCCGCAGTCGGTTCATCCGCATACAGCAATTTTGGAACTAATAAAAATAGTAGAGGCGCCAAGATTCCAGGCAGCCATCTCCTGAGTTTCCCGATACCCGTAAACATATTTGCCTCCTTTAGCTGATTTTCCATGCGCACCAAAACAGCTTTACAAATGCACAATCCGTGCCAGAAAGAAACTTATGCGGATCTTTTGCTGAAACGAATAGAAGCAAACGGAAGGGAACCTGCCGGAAAATACAATAATGTAACTATCCCGGCAAAGATGTCTTTCGGAGAAAGAGAAGAACTTCAGCGGGATAAAAACAAGAAAATACGAAAATGCTTTTAAACTATCGCTTCAGAAGTTTCTTGAAGGCAAGCGGCAGATAGCTCAAGACATCTCTCGGGGCGAGAGAAATTTCGCCGAATTCCTTTACCGCAAGGTCCGCCGCAAGACCATGGATGAAGACTCCGCATTTTGCCGCGTCAAAGGCCGGGAGGCCCTGTCCGAGAAACGCGGCAATAATTCCCGTCAGCAAATCTCCGCTGCCTCCGGTCGCCAAACCGGGGTTGCCGGTATCGTTCACATAAATCTTTCCTCCGGGAGAAGCGACCACCGTCCCCGCTCCTTTCAAAACAAGCACGCAGCGGCAGGATTCCGCGGCCATGGCCGCGAATTTCTTCCGGCCAAGCGGGTCCTTGGGAACGGAAAGACCGAAAAGCCTTGCCGCTTCGCCGGGATGCGGCGTTAAAACGGCCGGCGCTTTGATTTTTCCCAAAAGTACTTTTTTCCCCTGGAAGGCATTCAATCCGTCGGCATCAATCACCATCGGCCGATCGCATGCTAAAATAATTTTCCGTATCAATCCCTGCGTTTCGGTGTTCTGAGAGAGCCCGGGCCCTAACGCTAAGACATCCTGCCCCTTGAGAAAAGTTTTTATCGCGGAAAATGCTCTGCGGCCCAAACTCCCTTCCGCCGTTTCCGGGAAGGGTTTTGTCATCACTTCGGCAAGTTTGAGAGTCAATACCTCGTAAAGCCCCCGCGGAACTCCCAGCGTAATCAAGCCCGCCCCCGCCCTCAAAGCCCCCATGCCCGTCAGATAAGGGGCCCCGGGAAATCCCCGGGAGCCGGAGAGAATAAAAATCCTCCCGAAACAGCCTTTGTGAGAATCTTTTTTTCTGGGGGGAAAATATTTCCGGAATTCGGAGGCCCTCATGCCGAACCGCTTGGGGTGTGCATCTCGATCAATTTCTTCATTTCTTTGACGGCCTTATCCAGGCCGCAGAAAACGGCTTTCGAGACAATCGCATGGCCGATATTCAATTCTTCGATATGGGGAATTTTCACGATCTGTTCGACATTCTCGTAGTTGAGCCCGTGCCCGGCGTTGACGCCAAGCCCTTTCTGGTGCGCTTCCTGCGCGGCATTGTGAAGCCGGATCAGCTCCTTTTTCCATAAAGCCGCGTCGTCCGTGATAAAGGCATTCGCATAGGCCCCGGTGTGGAGCTCCACAAACTGCGCCCCTGTTCCATGAGCGGCTTCGATCGCGGCAGAATCCGGCTCGATGAAAAGGCTGACGACGATTCCTTTCCCCTTCAGCATTTCGACCACCGGCTTAATCCTCTCCCGATCACCGACGACATTCAATCCGCCTTCCGTCGTGCGTTCTTCCCTCCGTTCGGGGACCAGGCAGACCTTTTCCGGCTGAATTTCCAAGGCGGCCGCCACAATCCCGGCATTCAATGACATTTCAAGATTAAGCGGAATTTTGACTTTCTGCTTGATCGCCTTCACATCCGCATCCTGAATATGCCTCCGGTCCTCCCGCAAATGAACCGTCACGCCGTCCGCTTTCGCCTTGCGAACCGCGCGGGCCGCTTCCAAAACATCGGGCTCTTTTCCGCCGCGGGCCTGTCTCAAAGTCGCGACATGATCGATGTTCACCCCTAATTTAATCATGGCTTCTCGCTTTCTCCTCTCATTTTTACCTTCACCATAGGAGGGTCCTGATCCAAATCCACTTCTTTCGGGAGCTTAAACTTCAACGCCACTTCCTGCTCACCGCCCTGAAGATTCGAAATGTCAATGTAAGGGGCGGCATCCCCGGCGGAAAGCCCCTCCAGGACGGCCGTCGGACCGCGCAAAGTAAAATCCACTTTCTCGGGTTCCACCCACACAAAAGAGGGCAGTTTGGCGGGCGTCCCGAAAATTTCAATCGGAACTTCCCGCATCACATTCACCGCGTATTCCCGGCGAATCGGAATCAAAACGTCCACCATTAGATCTTTGGGAATCGACTGCAAATCCGGGTCCAGAATCAGCCTTGCTTTCTTCCGGAAGGAACGGGTCCTCCCGACCAGATTAATCGTCTCCGTGAACACGGCCTTCAATTTTTGAAGTTTTCCGGTCGGGCCCTCGACCAACACCGCGTCCGGCTCGCACCGGAGGCTCTCCCGGTCCACGACATACCCCTTGGCCAGGTCCCCGGCCATATCGATTTCGATCGGAAGTTTCTGAACAATCACCTCATCCAAAGTAACCGTCACGGCTTCCGGATAGATATCAAGGATGCGGACGTTCCCGGGAGGCAGAATAATGTCTTTGGGTTCGATGCGGAAATTGTATTCTCCCGGCTTTTCGACATTCTTGATCCGGTGAAGCGCTTTGATCGGCTGCTGGGAAATCACCGACAGAAGATTCCGGGAAATGGACAGTTGAAGCGTGATATCCTGGAGGGAACTTTTCAGGACCGCCATGCGACCGCCTTCCGGAGGAAATACCTGGAGAGGGACTCTCAGCGTCACGTCCACGCTTTGTTCGCCGGCCACGTACATCCACAAAATAACGGCCAAAATCAGCGAAAGCACCTGAATCCCCGAATTGGGGCCCCACCGAAACGGCTTGAATTTCATGTTGAATTTCATGGCTCGTTTGAATCCGTCTGTTTGTCGAGATTAATGCGCAAACTCTTCAGTATTTTGTAGCCCAGCCCTTTGGGGACTTCCGCGACAAAAAGGCTCTTCAGGACCCTGCGCAAATTCTCCCCTTCGAGATTTTGCGTCAATTTCCCGTAAACGCAGACCGAGACCCGCCCCGTCTCCTCCGAGACCACGATACAGACGGCATCCGTCTCCTCCGTCAGGCCGATCGCGGCGCGATGGCGGGTGCCCATTGTTTTTGAAATCTGAGGGTTCTGAGTCAGGGGGAGCAGGGATCCGCAGGAGGCAATGCGTCCCCCCTGGATAATCATGGCCCCGTCATGAAGAGGGCTCCCTTTCCAGAATATCGACCGGACCAACGCCTCCGAAATCTGGGCGTTTAAAATGACCCCGGTTTCGATAAAGTTCTTAAGCCCCACTTCCCGTTCAATGGCAATCAGCGCACCGGTCTTCTCCCGGGACATGGCCTCGCAGGCGTCGATCACTTCGTCAAAGAGTCCGCCCCGCTGAAGGAAACCGCTCCAAATCGTCGTACGCCCGATGCGTTCAAGGGCCCGGCGGAGTTCGGGCTGGAAAAGGATCAAAAAGGCTATCATCCCAAACGCGAACAGCTTGGTAAACACCCAGACAATCGTGTTCAGCTGAAAAATCTTCGCGACCTGAAAAATCATGGCAAACAGCACGAGCCCCAGAAAAACCTGGACGGCCTGAGTCCCCTGAATCAGCCGGAACAGCCAGTACACCACCGCCCAGATCAGCAGAATCTCAAGACCCGGACGCCATAAGCTTGCGAGCATTTCCATCATCAAGGCCTCTTGAACAGGTTAAAAATCAAAGTGAGCAGCACGCTGATGAGAAGACAGGTCGCCAGCGGGAAATAAAAAGAAAAATTCCCCCGCCGGAATAAAAAATCCCCCGGCAATTTGCCGATCCAGGGGACTCTCCCCAAAACAAGGAGCAAAACCCCGGCCCCCGCGACCGCGGCGCCAAAAAAAATAAGCGTCTTAGAAAAATGAAAAACCGGATCATTCATCGGTCAAATCCCCGCTAAAATTTCCCCCGGTCTCTTCAAGCCCAAAGTTCCGTCTGGGATTTCCCTTTCGGAGGCTCGATTTCCATGTGCTCGTAAGCAAAACGGGTCAGCACGCGACCCTGAGGAGTCCTCTTCAGAAAACCCTTCTGAATCAGATAAGGCTCGTAGATTTCCTCGATCGTCTCGGCTTCCTCTCCCACGGCCACGGACAGGGTATTGATCCCGACCGGCCCTCCCTCGAACTCATGGATGATAAGGCTTAATATTTTCTTGTCCATCTGATCGAGCCCCGCCGTATCCACTTCCAGCATCCGGAGCGCGTCATCCGCCACCGGTTTGGTGATTTTCCCGTCCGCTTTCACTTCGGCAAAATCCCTCACCCGGCGCAGCAGGCGGTTCGCGATACGCGGCGTCCCCCGGGCGCGGGATGCGATTTCCCCGGCGCCGTCCTGATCCACGGTGATTTTCAAAATCCGGCTGGAACGAAGCACCACCTGCGCCAGTTCCGATTCCGTGTAATAATTAATCCTTTCAATAATCCCAAACCGCGCCCGCAAAGGAGACGTCAGAAGCCCGCTCCGGGTCGTCGCGCCGATCAGGGTAAATCGCGGCAGATTGATCCGCACCGAACGGGCGCTCGCCCCTTTATCGATCATGATTTCGATGAAATAATCTTCCATGGCCGGGTAAAGATATTCTTCGACGATATGGGGCAGGCGGTGAATCTCGTCCACAAAAAGGACGTCGCCTTCTTCGAGATTCGTTAGAATTCCGGCGAGATCTCCCGGGCGTTCAAGGACCGGGCCGGAAGTCGTCTTGATGTTGGCGCCCATTTCTTTCGCGACGATATGCGCCAGAGTGGTTTTCCCGAGACCGGGGGGACCGAAAAACAGGATATGATCCAACGGCTCGCCCCGCTTCTTCGCCGCCTGGATGAAAATGGAGAGATTCTGTTTCAGCTTCTCTTGCCCGATAAATTCATCCAGACCGGACGGGCGCAGAGACACCTCAAGCTCATAATCTTCCTCCCGCAAACTGCCCGAAATAATGCGCTCTTCTTCCATGCCGTCCGTTCCGGTTCGTGAGACGATTTCAAGCACCCCTGGAATTATCGGAACCAATATAACAAAATTTAAGTCCCCTGTCATCGTCTACCATTTGAAACTTTAGCCCTTTCCCGGATCACTTCCTTCGGCGGGGGTTTTGCCGTTTTTCCGGAATTTCGCTTTTACCTCATCCCAAAAAGCAGAAAATTCGTCTTTTACGGTTTCAACGGCATCTTTCAGATCGTCCCCTTCCGGAGTTTCTTCGCCGGGACCGGCCGCCGCCTGTGCCGTCGCTCTGACTGCCCGCCCGATCTCGGCCGGATCCAGCCCCAAATCACCGAATTTGGTCTGAGCGAGAAGATTCAGGACAATCAGATCCGGAATTTCGCCGGGCTGATCCAACCCGAAGAAAACCGCGTCTTCCAATCGGACATCGTCCGTAATCGAAATGGGGACCAGGTTGGACTTGTCCCGGTAATTCACTTTCCGCAAAGTCAGCACGAATTTCCGGATGTAAAACGGGCTCTTCCCTTCTTCTCCGCCGGGAGAAAAAACGGATTGCCCGGAAGCCCCTCCCGAATCCGGAGGAGATTCCTTCTTCCCGTCGGTTTTCAAAAGCGCAAGATTGGACTTGCCGTCCCCGCGAATTTCGATATTCAG
>JAKQXH010000044.1 GCA_029561555.1 Candidatus Omnitrophota bacterium | reverse complement strand
ACGATCACGTGAGCGCCCATGCCGCGAGCCCGTTCGGCGATCCCTCGTCCGCACCAGCCGTACCCCGCCACCACCACGCAGGAACCGGCAAGCAGTTTATTGGTCGCCCGGATGATCCCGTCCAATGTCGATTGGCCCGTTCCGTAGCGGTTGTCAAAAAGATGCTTGGTGTCCGCGTCATTGACCGCAATGATCGGAAACTGAAGGATCTTCTTGTCTTCAAGGCTGCGCAGCCGGATCACGCCGGTGGTCGTTTCTTCCGTTCCGCCCAAAATCGCCTTTCCCTGTTCCTTTCGCTTTCCGTGCAGAACCGAAACCAAATCGGCGCCGTCATCCATCGTCACCGCCGGCTGGCAATCCAGCACTCTGTTGATGTGCTGGTAATACGTCTTCCCGTCCTCTCCTTTAATGGCAAAAACGGGGATCCCGTAGATCTTGACCAATGCCGCCGCCACATCATCTTGAGTGCTCAGAGGATTGGACGCGCAGAGAACCGGTTTTGCTCCCCCGGCCTTCAGGGCCAGCATCAGATTCGCCGTTTCCGTCGTAACGTGAAGACACGCGGCTACGGCAAGACCTTTCAGGGGTTTTTCTTTTTCGAACCGGTTCCGGATCAGTCCCAGGACCGGCATATCTTTTCCCGCCCATTCAATCCGCAATTTTCCGGCTTGCGCCAAAGCGGGATTTTTCACATCATATTTCATTTCTCAAACTCCTCTCTTGAATGCTCTCCGTTAACCGATTAGCTTCTGAAGATCCTTGACCGCATCCAGGGCTTCCCAGGTGAATCCGTCTCCGGATCTCCCGAAATGCCCGTAAGCCGCCGTTTTACGATAAATCGGCCGGCGCAAATCCAGCTTCTCGATAATCCCTTTCGGCGAAAAATCGAAAAGTTTCCGGACCGCCCTGTCGATTTTCTCGTCCGCGACCTTTCCGGTCCCGTACGTGTTGACCATGATCGAAACGGGCTGCACCACCCCGATGGCATAGGCTACTTGAATCTCGCAGCGCTTCGCCAGTTTTGCCGCGACGATATTCTTCGCGACATAACGCGCGAAATAAGAAGCCGAACGATCCACTTTCGTCGGATCCTTCCCGCTGAACGCGCCTCCCCCGTGGGCTCCGACCCCACCGTAGGTGTCGACGATAATTTTTCTTCCCGTCAACCCGGTATCCCCGTGAGGCCCGCCGACTTCAAACCGACCTGTCGGATTCACGTAAATCACCGTGTCTTTCGTCAGGTATTTGGCCGGGATCACTTTTGCGATCAAAAGCTTCTTAAGATCCCGGGCAATCTGAGCGACTTTGACTTTTCCGTCATGCTGCGTGCTGACCACAATCGCCGGGACTCTCACCGGAGCACCGCCGTCATATTCAACCGTCACCTGACTCTTCCCGTCCGGCCGCAGATAAGGCAGCTCCCCGCTCTTCCGAAGCTCCGCAAGGCCGAAAGTCAGTTTATGCGCCAACGAAATGGTCAGCGGCATGTACTCGGGTGTTTCATCCGACGCGTATCCGAACATCATTCCCTGATCCCCGGCGCCTCCCCGGTCAACACCCATGGCGATGTCCGGCGACTGTCTCTGGATCTCGGAAATCACACCGCAGGTTTTATAATCAAAACCGTAGCGCGCATCCACATAACCGACTTCCTTAATGACATTCCGGACAATATCCGGGACATCCACATAGCAATTGGTGGTAATTTCACCGGCCACCAAAACGGTACCGGTCGTCACCAGCGTCTCGCACGCCACCCTGGCATACGGATCTTGAGCCAGCATGGCATCCAGGATGCCGTCCGAAATTTGATCGCACAATTTATCCGGATGCCCCTCAGTGACTGATTCAGACGTAAAAAGATGTTTATCCATTCTTCTCATTCCAAAACCCTCCTTGAAAATTAGTTGCCGACACTCTGATTCTATTTCGAAAAAAGCTTGTTCGCACTTTCGTATGAAGCAATATCCCCGATATCATACCAAATTCCGGAAAACGAAAAACCGTATAAAGGATCTTTCCCCAAAAGCCACTGGATAAAAAAACCGGGCGCGTCCGGATTCCGGTGATCACCCAAAAACTCCCGAACCCGCGGAATCTTCTCCTTGGGAATAAAATAAAGTCCCGTACTGGCCAGCGTGCTCACGGGCGAAGCCGGTTTCTCAAAAAACCTCAAAACCTTCCCTTCGGAATCGATTTCAAGAATCCCGTATCGCTTCGCGTCTTCCTTCGACTTCACATCCACGACGCCGATAGTGATCCCGGGAGCTTTTGCGCGGGCGTAAGCGGCAAAATCGTCCAGCCCAAACGAAAAAAGATTGTCGCCGGCCACCATCAGGATGTCGTCCTGGATTTTCTCCTCGCCGATCACCAAATTCAGATCCTGAATCGCCCCCAACCGGTTCTCATTGGTCGTCGAGGTGTCATTCAAAACCTTGATGGCCTTGGAAGAACGGAAGGACTCCTTCCATTCGGCGAAATGCTTTTTGAATTTGGCATTGGTGACGATGCAGATATCTTCCATGCCCTGAATTTTCTCGAGACGCTCGATGATATGATTCAGAAGGGGTTTCCCTCCGACCGAAAGCAAAGGTTTCGGACGATCAATCGTTAGAGGATAAAGTCTCGTTGCGTATCCCGCGCAAAGAAGAATTGCTTTCATCGGATCAGCCCTCGCAATCTTTCATGGTTGAAATTTCCGGTTTTTCCGATTCTCCGTCAAACTTTCGCCAGCTCTTTTTTGACATATTCGATCGAACCGATCGACATCGGGTCCACCCCGTAATCCCCCGCCAGATAATAGCTCGTGAAATCCCCCAGGTAAATCAGGGAAAAAACACGGGCAAGCAGGGAACGTCCCACGGACCGCGCTTCAGCAAAACTCCCGCCCTGAGCCCGGATCAGTTTTTTAGTGATTTCCATACGGACGCTCACGCGGGGATGCTCGTCCGAATCCCGTAATAAAACCGCCGCCAGATTTTTAATCATGGGAAACGAGCGGGCCCATCCCGCGATTTCATTGTGATTCATCTCGGGAATCAAATGATGCGCCGCCAGCGCCTCCGCATTCTCCTCAATTTGCCCCCGCCATCGGAGGCATACGGCCTCCAAATGATCGGAAGCGTAAATCACGGGGACCTTCCCCTGAAGCTTTTCGGCCAAAGAAACCGCTTCATTCCGGCTTGAAATGCCGGTCGCCAGCTCGTTTCGCTGTTTCTCCAAAACGCCGACTGTTTCGTTAAAATCTTTCCGTAACAAAGACGCCACCCCCAAACGGTCCAAAATCAGCAAAATCGGGATGACGGAATATCCGATGGTCATCCGGGGCGGGATCCCGCAGGGTAACTTGATCTGCGGCGTACCGAAGCGCGAAGCCAAAACCTCAAGTTTCCCGCCCGAACTCACGGCGATTATTTTCGCCCTCCTCCGCCGTCCTTCCTCGTATGCATGAAGCGTCTCTTCGGTATTTCCGGAGTAGCTGCTCACGACCAGCAACGTCCCGGAATCCACAAACGCGGGAAGCCGGTAGCTGCGGCTGACGGAAACCGGAACTTTCGAACGGTTCCGCAGAAGATCCTTGACCACATCGGCTCCGATAGCCGACCCTCCGACACCCGAAAAAACGATCGTTTTCAGTGACGGCATGCGCGAAAGCCCCCGGAAGGAGACCCCGATGCGATACGCGTCAAGAAGCTGGGACGGAAACGCTTCCAGCAGTTTCAGCATTTTCCCGGAATTTTCGGCAATTCGCTTTTTGTTTTTCATTCCCGTTCGCCGTTTTATCCCAAAATATTTTCGAAGACTCGGATGCAACGTTCCGAATCAATACCGGCCTTGCCCCGCATGTTTTTTTTGCGCTCACCCGAAGGGAGGACAACAATTCTTCTTATTCTTCGATCAGCTCGGGAACGGCTTCCCGGATTCTCTCGTCCAGAAAGTGCCGGATTTCTTCCCCTGTGGAGAACCGAAATGCCGTTTCGGCTAATTCTTTGGCCTGTTCGTACGTCACAGCCCGAATCGCTTTTTTGACTTTCGGAAGGATTAAAGGACTGGTGCTGATCCCGTCAATCCCCAATCCCACCAGAAGAATCGCCAGAATGGGATCCCCGCTCATTTCCCCGCAGGTCCCGACCCAAATTCCGTTGGCATGACCGTTCTGAACCACCGTTTTGATTAGTTTAAGAATGGCCGGATGCGTTGGCTCGTATAGATAGGCGATTTTTTCATTCACGCGGTCAATCGCGAGAGAATATTGAATCAGATCATTCGTACCGATCGAGAAGAAATCCACTTCCTTGGCAAGGATGTCGCTGGTCAGGGCCGCGGAAGGGATTTCGATCATCACCCCCACTTCCATCTTTTCGTCAAAAGCCGTCCCGTCCGAGCGAAGTTCCTGGCGGCATTCCTCCAAAAGTTGATTCGCCTGCCGCAACTCCTGCACGTTCGCAATCAGGGGATACATGATTTTGAGATTTCCGTACTTGGACGCCCGGAGGATGGCCCTCATTTGAGTTTTAAAAATGTCCACGCGCGTCAGACAAAAACGGATCGCGCGCCATCCCAGAAAAGGATTCATTTCATACGGAAGCTCAAGCGAAGAGAGGAATTTATCTCCCCCCAAATCCAACGTGCGAACGACGACCGGATAAGGATTCATGCGTTCGGCGACCGATTTGTAGGCTTCGAATTGCTCCTCTTCCGAAGGGAGGTCATTCCGGTTCAAGTAAAAATATTCCGTCCGGTACAGGCCGATTCCGTCCGCCCCGTGCGCCAGGACCGAAGGAATTTCCGTCGGGAATTCGATATTGGCGACTAATTTGACCGCATGACCGTCCAGCGTTTCGGCTTTGAAATCTTTGAGCTTCGATAATTCCCGGTTGATTTCAATGAATTTCTTCTCATCCAACCGATACCGTTCGATCGTTTCCGGATCCGGATTGACGACGATCAAGCCGTGATTCCCGTCCAAGATCACCACATCGCCGGGGACCACATCCTTGCTGATCCGGTCCAACCCCACGATCGCCGGAATTTCAAGGGAACGCGCCATGATCGCCGTATGAGACGTCGGCCCGCCGACGTCGGTGGCAAATCCGAGAACTTTGTCCCGGGCCATCACGGCTGTATCCGAAGGAGAAAGATCGTGGGCGATCACAATCACGGGCTCTTTTAGCTTCCCAAGGATGTCGCGCGTCTCTCCCATCAGATTCTGCAGGATTCGCCGGCTGATGTCCTTGATATCAGCGATTCTTTCGCGGAGGTATTCGTCATCGATCTTCGAAAACGCCTGAAAATATCTTTGAATCACTTGGCTGAAGGCGTATTCCGTGTTGACCTTATCTTCTTTCACTTTCAGGATCACATCCTCGATCAGCGTGCGGTCTTCGAGAATCAAAAGGTGCGCGTTAAAAATATCGGAATGCTCCCGTCCGAGCTCCTGGGAGATCTTGCGGCGAATGCCCAAAATTTCCGCGCGGGTTTTCGTCAACCCGTCTTCAAATTTGGCAATCTCCTGAGGGATCTGCTCATCGCCGATCAACCGGTTGGGAACTACCAAATCCTCCCGATGAAGGACCAGAGCCTTGCCGATTGCGATTCCCGGCGACACCGGGATCCCCTGAATTGAAATCATGTCTTATTCTCCGAAATTCGTTTCAAATAATTTCCCGAGCCCCTGAATCGCCTCTTTGGCGTCATGCCCCTCGGCCATTAGGGTAATCTCCGTACCGGGCCCGGCCGCAAGCGTCATCAGGCCCATGATTGATTTTCCGTCCACCTTCTGCCGGCCCTTGCGTATCGTGATCAGGCTTTCGAATTTCTTAGCCAATTCCACGAACATCGCCGCCGGACGCGCATGAAGCCCGAGTTTATTCGTCACCGTAATCTTTTTCTGGTGCAGCGCCCCGTCCTGCTGCGGATTTTTATCCTGTCTCATATTTTTGTACGGCTTACCTTTCGACGGTCACACGATCTTTCTGCGCGTTCATTTCCAGTAACTTTTCGAACATTAGTTTTGCGAGCAACTCCGGATCGTGCCGAACCTGCTCTCCGAATTTAACCATGCTGCCTTCCACGACTTCATATCCGCGTTCCCGGATTTTCTCGATATCGATCCGCACCTGAGATGCGTTCTGACTTTGATATTTCGTCAGAAGATTCTCGGGAACCGGATCCGTGTTGACAAAAACCGTATCCACCAGGCGCGGATCGGTGTGCCGGATCAACGATTCCAAATGATCAAAAACCGAAAACCCGTCCGTCTCACCGGGTTGGGTCATGACATTCGCGACATAAAATTTCTTGGCTTCCGACGATAAAATCTTTTGCAGGATTTCCGAAATCAAAAGATTGGGAAGCACGCTCGTAAAAAGGCTTCCCGGTCCGCAAATAATGACGTCCGCGTTTTCGATCGCGTCGAGTGATTCGGGCGTCGCGTGACAATTCTCGGGCTCGAGCCATACCCGTTTGATCGGCATCCCCCGACCCGTGATATTCGTTTCTCCTTTCAAAACCGCCCCGTCAAAAAATTCCCCGACCAGAGAAACTTTTTCCAAAGTGGACGGAATCACATGCCCGCGAATCGCAAGCACCTTGCTGGACTCTTTAATGGCTTTATCAAAATCCCCGGTCACTTTGGATAATGCCGTAATAAAAAGATTCCCGAAGCTGTGCCCCTTCAACCCCGATCCGTTTTCAAATCGATACTGAAAAAGCTGGAGCATCAAAGGTTCCGCGTCGGCAAGCGCGACCAAACAGTTCCGGATATCACCGGGAGGCAGAATATCCAATTCGTCGCGAAGACGCCCCGAACTCCCGCCGGTATCCGTCACCGTGACAATGGCCGTAATGTTTTTGGTGTATTTTTTCAATCCCTGCAGGAGGGTCGAAAGTCCCGTCCCCCCTCCGATTGCGACCACACGGGGGCCCCGCTCCAGAAATCGCTCCTGCCTCTTCTGATAGACCAGATCCACCAATTCTTCCTTCCGCTCCGGCATCAGAGTCTTCACAAAAATCCTCAGCATGTTCTGAATCCCGGTATAGATCAGAAAAACGCCGAAAATCACAAGGGCCGTGGAAAAAGCGGCCAAAAGAACATTATTTTTCGAAAAAGACCGGATTGTATAAACGGCGACCAAAACAATCAGAAACAATCCTGACGTGCAGACGGAAATCCAGCGTTTGATCCCCATCCCCGGGTAGAACCATTTAAAAAACCGAGGCTTCCTCTGTTCGGGCATATCGATACCTCTTGTTTTCCGGAAGGCTATTGCTTAATGCCGTTTTTCTTCTTCGTTCCGGATAATGTCATATGCCTCTTTTTCGTCTTTTGAATTCCGGAGGAGTTCGCAGATGTAATTGTCTCTCAAAAGACGGGAAATCTTGGCAAGGGCCTTCAGGTGAGGTCCCGCAGAATCCCTGGGCGCGACCAGCAGAAAGAAAATAAAAACCGGCTCTCCGTCCAGAGCCTCGAAATTGACCCCTTTTTTGCTGATCCCCAAAACCGCGATCAATTCATTCACCCGATCGGTCTTCCCGTGCGGAATTGCGATCCCCTGTCCGATCCCCGTCGAACCCAGGTTTTCCCGTTCGATCAGCGCTTTCACGATCGCTTTCTTGTCCCCCACATCTTTGACCGTCGTCAAGACATCGACGAGCTCTTTCAGGGCCTCTTCCTTATTGGAAGCGTCCAGCCCGATTTTAATCGCCTGTTTACTCAGAATATCCGTGATCTTCATATTCGCTCCTTCCCACTCCTATTATTCCTATTCCGGTTCGATTAAGCCAAAGTTGCCGTCCGTTCGACGGTAAATTACATTTAATTTCAGCGTTTTAAAATTCCGAAAAACAACAAAATTCTTTTCGGAAGCCTCAAGCAAAGCCCTTGCCTCTTCCGCCGACATCGGTTTTAACTCAGAAGCGTCCCGGTCTTTGAGGATCTTCCCCCTCCCCTTTGCTTCCGGCTCGGTTCCCGCCGTCAACAGAGACTCAAACAACCCTTCTTCCCGGGCATTTCTCTTTTCTCTTCCCCGGCATTTATGATCCTTGAGTTTTTCTCTCCTCTTCTTCAACTGGGCCAGAACTTTTTCCTGAACCATATCAAAGGCCGTAAAGAAATTATCCTCGCTCCGCGCCTCGCTGTAAATCCGAAGGCCTTTCCCCAAAACCGTGATTTCCACGATACAAAGATATTTTTCCCTCTTCAAGACGATTTGCACTTCCACAACTTTGTAAAGGTACTTTGCGAGTTTCTCAAGCTTCTCCTCCATATGCTCCCGCATACGGTCCGTCACTTCCATGTGTTTCCCGATAATCCGAATTTCCAAAGCCGTTCCTCCTTATTGATTTTTTTAAGCCCCGCCTTACGCTAGCGAAAACCTTTCTCCCAAGTAAATCTCGCGGGCCTTCTTATCCGTCGATAAAAATTGCGAAGTCCCCGAGACTTCCACTTTTCCTTCATAGATAATGTAAGATCGATCCGTGATCGCCAGAGTTTCTCTCACGCTGTGATCCGTAAGCAAAATACTCAGTCCCTGAGATTTTAATCTCCCCAGAATTTTTTGGACTTCAAAGACCGCGATCGGATCCACGCCGCTGAACGGTTCGTCCAGCAAAATCAACGACGGGTTGGTAACCAGGGCTCTTGTGATTTCAAGCCGCCTCCGCTCCCCTCCGGAAAGCGTATACGCTTTGCTTTTAGCGAGATAGGCGATATCCAAATCGTTCAGAAGTTTTTTTAGTCGTTTTTCGCGTTCCTCCTGGGAAATATCTAACGTTTCAAGAATCGCCATAATATTTTCTTCGACGGTCAGCTTTCTAAAAATCGAAGGCTCCTGCGCAAGATATCCGATCCCCAGGCGAGCCCGTTTGTAAATCGGAAGCTGAGTAATATCCTCCCCGCGGAATAAGATCTGTCCCTGCTCGGGATGAATAACCCCGACAATCATATGGAACGTCGTCGTCTTACCGGCCCCATTCGGCCCCAAAAGCCCCACAATCTCTCCCTGCCCGATTTGAATCGACACACGGTTGACGACGCAACGCCCATGATAGGATTTGACAAGGTCCACGGTCTCTAAAAGTTCCAAGATTTTCTCCTCTATTTCTTCTCGCTTAAAAACGCGGGAGTCTCGGTCCCGTTTTCGCTCCCGGGAAAATAAACCGCTTCGGTCCCGCCGCCGATGACCACCCGGCCTTCTTTCGCGTAATAGACGACTTCGTCGCTGTAGGTCGCGTTTCCTTCCGGTGTCATGATCACTACGTTTCCCGTTGCAACGATATGATCGATTTGTTTCGAAGCCTGATCGTAATAGACATCCATCTTATCGGCCGTCAGTTTCCCCCGATGATCCGTCGTCACCACGTTTTTATTGAAATACGCAATGTGGTTGGTGTAATCGATATTCAGGGGCCCGTCGCAAGTGATCACGGTCGGCACGGAACTTTTCGGATCGGTATTCTGAATTACCACGGTGACATTTTTGTGAAATTTCACGGTCTTGAGCTGAGAATCGCCCGACGCGCCGGTCCCTTGCACGTCGATATTGTCTTTTCTTACGGTCACCTGATCCGCGGTATCCAGAGATTTCTCGGTCGGGTGAATATTGAGGGACGGAGAAAGAAGCCGCGCGCCCTCCTGAGTCGTCGCGATCACATTTTTCTGCAAATGAACCGTATTGGAAGATTTATCGAACATTCCCTCGTCCGCGGTAACGGTTACGGGAGTGTCGTTCGCATAGGCCTTGGCAATCACGTTACTCAACGCAACGGTCTTCGCCAAAATATTCGCGCTGTCCCCTTCGATCTCGAGTTCTTTCTTTCCCGTCGTCGTGTATTTGGAAAAAGAAAAACTGTACACCTTATGGTGCTCAATCTCCTCGCTTTTCAGACTCACGCCTTCCTTCCGTTCGACCGTCTCAAACCATAGACGGAACGAAAGAAACGCAAGATACGCCAACGCGAGAAAAATACTGGCTAGAACAAACCGTCTGATCATTCTGTGTTATCGGCCTCCCATAAGTTTTATTTCATCCGCCGCGGCACCCGCGTCCGCTTCTTCCGGTTTCGTTTTCCACCGGTCATGCATCCAACCCCACTGATCGGGATAACGCCGGATATACGCTTCAATCTCCCGGGACCAGTTCTCCGTCATCTCCCGGACCGCTTGCTCTTTGTTGCTATTCGGTTTCGGATAAATCGGTTCCCCCATCAGCATCCGGTAACGTTTCCCCTCGCGAATAACGCAGGCGGGAACAATAGGCGCCCCCGATGCAAGGGCCATTTTCGCCGGAGCCGTCGGCGTATAGGCCGGGATCCCAAAAAACGGGACAAATATACCTTCCACGCTGTCGACATCCTGATCCGCAACAATTCCGAGAATCTGGTTTTGAGAAAGAATCCTCAATATTTTCCGGGGACTCTCGTCACGGTAAATCGTTTCAACCCCGACCCCCCGCCGTAATCCAACAATGATTTCGTTATAAGGTTCGTAATAAATCCTTCGTCCCACCACGGCGCCCGAATAGCCTTTTACGCCGAAAGCGCCCGCGAGAAGTTCCCAATTCCCCAAATGCCCGGTAAGGATAATGACCCCTTTCCCGTGTTCGAGAATCCGGTCGATTTTAGCAAATATTCCGGAATCGCAGGAAAGCCATCGATCAAGCGTTCTCGCCGTCAAACGGGGAAAACGGATGACATCGCAGGCCATCATGGCAAGATTTTCAAATACCCGTCTCCCGATCGCCCGAATCTCGGATTCGTTCTTTTCCGATTTCCAGGCCGTCCTCAGATGTGCCAATACGGGCCGCCGCTGAACCCAAATCGAAAAATAAGCCGCCCGGCCGATACTCTTGGCTAAAATAAGCGCCCAAGAACGGGGCCAAAGCCGGATAAACGCAATCCAGCAGCGTAACAATAGATAAAGGAAAAAGCGCCGGCGCCTATGTTTCATAAAGCATAGGATTATAGGAGAGGCCTATAATTCCGTCAAACAAAACCCGCTTTGAGTAAATCCTGGACATCCAGCAATCCAACGGCCTTTTTCCGGTCATCCACGACCGGGAGTTCGTCTATTTTCTTCTCACGGAGAAGGTTTAGAGCTTCGGCGGCAAGTTTTTCCTTGTGAATGCAGTAAGGATTGAGGGTCGCAACGGCCTCAACCGTCTTCCCCAAAATCGCCCCCTCATCCCCCTCCAGGTGACGCCGCAGATCTCCGTCGGTAAAAATCCCTTTTAACCGCCCTTTCCGGTCCACAATCGTGCAGGATCCCGCCCGGGCCGCCGTAATGGCAAGAAGCGCTTCCCGGAGAGGAGTCCCTTCGTAAACGGTCGGATGGGATTTCCCCGTCCGCATAATATCTTTCACCTTAAGCAGTTTCTTCCCAAGCGACCCGCCCGGATGATAAAGCGCGAAATCTTCCTCTTTGAATCCTCGCTTCTGCTGAAGCGCCATCGCCAGAGCGTCTCCCACGGCGAGCGCGACGGTCGTCGACGCCGTAGGGGCAAGCCCCAGAGGACAGGCCTCCCGATGAATTTCGATATCCAAAATAACGTCCGCATTGCGAGCCAGCGTGGATTTCAGATTCCCGGTCATGGCGATCAATTTCGTCCCCAATTTTTTGATCGTCGAAAGCAGCTTGACGATTTCCTCCGTTTCCCCGCTGTTGGAAATCGCGATCACCACATCCTGTTTGGTGACCATTCCCAAATCCCCGTGAATGGCCTCCGCCGGATGCAAAAAAAGGCTGGGCGTCCCGGTCGACGCAAGCGTCGCGGCAATCTTCCGGCCGATCAAGCCGGGTTTGCCCATTCCGGTGATCACCGCCCGACCGGAACTTTTTAAAATAATCTCAACCGCCTCCTCAAAACTTCTCCCGACTCTCGGCACAATGCCCTGAATCGCTTTGGCCTCGATTTTTAAAACTCTTTTAGCAATCTGAATTGGACTCATTTTCATAGCGTCACGTTCCTGCCTTTAGTTTTTTTCAAAGCGCCCGGCGCAATCGCAGCAAGTTTCTAAGCAGTCCCTCGAGCTCCCGGAGCGGAACTGAATTCGGCCCGTCGCTCTTGGCACGGGAAGGATTTTCATGAACTTCAAGAAATATTCCGTCGCATCCAGCCGCCACTCCGCACCGGGCCAGCAGCGGGATGAATTCGCGGTCCCCGCCGGAAACCTGTCCCAGACCTCCGGGTCTCTGAACCGAATGAGTGGCGTCAAATATCACCGGATAGCCCAGCCCCCGCAAAACCGGGATCGCGCGAAAATCGCTCACCAGCGTATTGTACCCGAAAGAAACCCCCCGTTCCGTAAGAAGAATATTCCTATTTCCCGCTTTTTCGATCTTTTCAACCGCATTCTTCATGTCCCAGGGGGCCATGAATTGTCCCTTCTTCACGTTCACCGTCTTGCCCGTTTGAGCGGCCGCCACAAGCAAATCCGTCTGCCGGCACAAAAAAGCGGGGATCTGAATCACATCCAAAACTGTACCCGCCGCTTCCGCCTGGCTCACGCAATGCACATCGCTCAGAACGGGAACGCCGAATTCCCGTTTCACTTTCGACAGGATCTCAAGCCCCTGTTCGAGTCCGGGGCCCCGGAAAGATTTCGCGGAAGAACGGTTTGCCTTATCAAAACTCGCTTTGAAAATATACGGCATCCTGAGTTTTTCCGCGATACGGACGATTTTTCCCGCATGGCGAAACACGGATTTTTCATCTTCGATCACGCAAGGGCCCGCGATCAAAAACAGGTCCTTCCCCCCCGCCACGACCGAACCCGCGCGAACCTGTCTAACCGCTGAATTCTCCAAAGTTCACTCCTCCTCCCGGACGCTCACCAAATCTTCTTTCTTTCCGTTTCGGACCCCGCTTTTTTTCGAATTATTCTTGATTGCGTGCCGGATAAATTCCCGGAATAGAGGGTGCGCGCGATCCGGTTTCGATTTGAATTCGGGATGATACTGACAGGCGATAAACCACGGATGCGCGTCAAGCTCGATCACCTCCACCAAATTGCCTTTCGGATAAACCCCCGCAATTTTCATCCCGGCTTTTTCGTATTCCTCCAGATAGCGGTTGTTAAACTCATAGCGGTGCCGGTGCCTTTCCCAAACCGTTTCTTTCTGATACGCCGTCATCGCCTGAGATCCGTGACGCAGTTCGCACGGATAAGCGCCGAGGCGCATCGTCCCCCCCAGACTCTTGACTTCCTGCTGCTCTTCGAGAAGGCTGATCACCGGATAAGCCGTCCCGGAATCGAATTCCGTGGAATTGGCCCCTTTGAACCCGAGGACGTTCCGGGCAAACTCAATCGCCGCGCATTGCATCCCGAGGCAGATACCGAAAAAAGGGATTTTATGCGTCCGAGCGTATTGAATCGCCTTCACCTTGCCTTCGATTCCGCGGGAACCGAATCCGCCGGGGACCAGGATCCCGTCACAGCCTTTCAGCAACTGCTCCGGAGGATTCGCCTCGAGTTTCTCGGCGTCGATCCGTTTCAAGGCGACCTGCACGCCGTTCGCAATGCCTCCGTGTTTCAGGGCTTCGTAGATGGATTTGTACGCATCCTGAAGTTCGATGTATTTTCCGACCACGGCGATCTGAACCGAACGCTTGGGGTTTTTGAGAACATCCACCACGTTCTTCTTCCAGTCATTCAGATTCCCCGCTTTGTAGTCGAGTCGGAGCAACCGGCAAATCACCTTGTCCAGTTCCTGCTCCCGGAAACACAACGGAACTTCATAAATCGATTCCACGTCGCGGGCCTCGATCACGGCCTCCGGCGCCACATTGCAAAAAAGAGCGATTTTCTCCTTCATCCCCTTCGAAAGTTCCTTCTCCGTCCGGCAAAGAAGAATGTCCGCCTGAATCCCGATTTCCCGGAGCCTCCCCACGCTATGCTGGGTCGGTTTGGTCTTGAGCTCACCTGCGCCGCGAATATACGGGATCAGCGTCAAATGAATATTGATGGCGTTGTCCCTCCCGACTTCCAGCATAAATTGTCTTACGGATTCCAGAAAAGGAAGCGATTCAATGTCGCCGACCGTTCCTCCCACTTCCGTAATCACCACATCAACGCGTTTCCCTTTGGAAACCATCCGGATCCGTTCTTTGATTTCATCGGTAATGTGGGGAACCACCTGCACGGTCGCGCCCAGATAATCCCCGCGCCTCTCTTTGGTGATGACCGAATGGTAAATCTGTCCGGTCGTCACATTATTCAAACGTCCGATGGGACTCGAGGTGAACCGCTCGTAATGTCCCAAATCCAGATCCGTTTCGGCCCCGTCTTCCGTGACGTAAACCTCTCCGTGCTGGAAGGGATTCATCGTCCCCGGATCCACGTTGATGTAAGGATCCAGCTTCTGCAAAACAACGCGAAGCCCCTTGGCTTCAAGAATTCTTCCGATAGACGCCGAGGCAATCCCCTTCCCCAGGGAAGAGACCACCCCTCCCGTAACAAAAATATACTTTGGCATGTCCGCTTACCTCCGAAGGATTTTGGGCGTCCTCGAAAATTATATTGTCCGTGCCGGTTCTAAATCCGCATAAAAACATGCGGCAAAATTATACTTCATCCGTTTTTCAAAAGATAATCGATCGCTTTGAAACCCTCGTCAAACCGCAGATCCGAGACCTGCGCCTGAACTTCGTTGTAATGCTCGATCCCGTTCGAAGAGATTCCCCTCCCGCAGAGAATAAAAGGCACCGCGCCTTTCAGATATCCCTTGAGGCGGCAGGAGGACGCGCAGGAAGGCAGGACCAAAACGCGCGTGTCGGGATTTTTTTCGAGATAATGCCTCGTTTCCCCGACGACAATCCGGTCAAAATCTTCCAGCGCCTGAATCTTCGCTTTCAGATTTCCTTCGCGGGCGGCGTCCGTCATGGCATCGACATGGATGAAAATAAAATGATGGGTCCTCAGCGATTCCAGACCGTAATGAATTTTTCCCTCGTAATTGGTATCGATTTTTCCGGTAATACCCGGAACGTCTATGATCTGCAGACCGGCAAGGTTGGCAATCCCGCGTAAAAGATCCGCCGCGGAAACCACCCCGCCTTTCAATCCGGTACGTTCCCGGAAAGTCTGCATCTGCGGCGTCACCCCCTGTCCCCAGAACCAAATCATGTTGGCCGGGTTTTCTCCGAGATCCAGCCGGACCTGATTGATTTCGTGCGCGGCCAGTAATTTCTTCCCGTCCAGCATCAGCTTCCGCAACAATTCGTCCCCCGGTCCCTTCGGCCAGGACGACTCCAGTTTGTTCCCCAAAATTTGCGAAGGAGAAGGACAGGAAGCCGAAAGGCCCCTCAGCCCCATCCGATCTTTAATCACCGCGATGTTCTTGCATCCGACGCCCGGATAAAATCTCACGGAATCACTGCCGAGTTTCTGGCTCAAGTACTTGATCAAAACGCCGCCTTCTTCCGAAGAAATATGCCCCGCCGTGTAATCCACGAGACGACCGTCGGATTCCGTCACAAAATTCATGCAGAAAGCCACTTCGTCCGCGCCCAGTTCAATCCCCAGACTCGCCGCCTCCAGAGGCGCACGGCCGGTATAACATTCTTTCGGGTTGTATCCCAAAACGGAAAGCTTTCCGACCTCTCCTTCGGACCCCAGCGAATCCGGAACGGTTTTGGCAAGCCCGACGCATCCGGCCTGGGCCAACGCGTCAAGATTGGGAATCCGGCTGACTTCCAGAGGCGTTTTCCCCTGCAGCTCTTCATACGTCTGATCCGGAGCCCCGTCCGGGACCAGGACGATAAATTTCATTCCCGCACTCACTCCGGCATTTCCTTCGAATAAGTCCTTCATGTCTTCTCCCCGGTCACGGTTTTAAATTTAAGACCCGAAGCACGTCCGCAATATCCGCGGAGACATTTTCCATTTTGTCGTCAAATCCGAGCGCGAAATCAGGATCCTTCAGACCGGATCCCGTCAAAGTAATGACAATGCGCGTCCCTTTTTCAAAATACCCGCGCCGAGCCAATTGGATCACGCCGGCCACTCCCGCCGCCGAAGCGGGTTCGGCAAAAACCCCGTCTTTTTCGGCAATAAAACGGTATGCCCAGGTGATTTCTTCATCCGTCACGGATTCGATCAATCCTCCGGATTCGTCCCGGGCCCGGACCGCCGTCTCCCAGCTCGCCGGATTTCCGATACGGATCGCCGTCGCGATGGTATGGGGCTTCGCGACCGGAGCCCCTAAAACAATCGGAGCCGCTCCCGCCGCCTGGAATCCGAGCATCCGGGGTAAAATTTCGGATTTACCCGCGGAATGATATTCCCGGTATCCTTTCCAATACGCCGTGATATTGCCGGCATTTCCGACGGGAAGCGCGTGATATTCCGGGGCGTCGCCGAGCTCGTCGATGATTTCAAAACTGGCAGTTTTCTGTCCTTCGATCCTGAAGGGATTGATGGAATTCACAAGTTTGATGGGGTGCTTCGCGGTTATTTTTTTCACCAACTCCAAGGCCTCGTCAAAATTCCCCCGGATTGCAATCACTTTGGCGCCATAGCGAAAGGCCTGCATCAATTTCCCCTTGGCGATCTTTCCGTCGGGGATCAGAACGTAGCAGGCCATTCCGGAGCGGGTCGCGTAAGCCGCTGCGGACGCCGAAGTGTTCCCCGTTGAAGCGCACATCACCGCCCGAACGCCCTCTTCGAGCGCTTTCGAGACGGCCATGGTCATCCCACGGTCCTTGAACGATCCCGTCGGGTTCAGTCCTTCGAATTTATAGTAGATCTTGGCGTCCAGTCCCAGAAGTTTCGGCAGGGCTTCGCTCAAAATCAGAGGGGTGTTTCCTTCGTTCAGGGAAACGATGGGAGTTTTTTCCGTGACGGGGAGAAATTCCTGATACCGTTCGATGATTCCGATTCTTTTGGAAGAAATTCGCCGACTAATTTTCATTTTCGATTCTGAGAACCTGCGGCCTGCCTTTTACGACCGGCAAGCTTTGAATCCGCCTGATGGCCTGTTTCACCGCTTTTTCATCCGTATCATGCGTCAGCATGATCAGCGGCACGACGTTTCCGGATTTCCGTTCCGTCTGGATCACATCGGAAATGCTGACCTGATTCGAGCCTAAAACGCCGGAAATCCTGGCCAGCACACCCGGCCGGTCAATCACCGAAAAGCGGAAATAATAACGGGATGAAATGGCTGAAACCGGTTTGGTCCCGACCCGTCTTTGGGCCCCCCACGGATTAAAAACCATTTTCCGTCCCAAGGCAATATCCGCAAGATCGCTTATCACCGCGCTTGCGGTCGGTTTCGAGCCGGCCCCTCTTCCGTAGAGTAGAATATCTCCCACCTCGTCCCCCTGAAGAAAAACCGCGTTCAACGGGCCGTCCACCTTGGCAAGCATATGGTTCCGAGGAACGAGAGTCGGCTGAACACGCGCTTCAATCCCGGCGGCGGTTTTTTTCCCGATGGCGAGAAGCTTGATCACGTACCCGAATTGAGCCGCGAAAGCGATATCGCTGTGATCGATCCCCCGGATGCCTTCGCAGGCGATATCCGAAAGCGACACGGGTTCCCGGAATGCAAGCGACGCCAGGATGGACAACTTGTGCGCGGAATCAATCCCTTCGACGTCCAAAGTCGGATCCTTCTCCGCGTACCCTTCCTTCTGGGCCAAGGCCAGCGCTTCCGAAAAACCGAGTCCTTCCCGGCTCATGCGGGTCAAAATATAATTCGAAGTTCCGTTAATAATGCCGAATACGCTCTCGATGCGGTTTCCGATCAATCCTTCGCGAAGGGCTTTGATGACGGGGATTCCTCCCCCGACGCTCGCTTCAAAAAAAACACGGCGGTTATATTTTCCGGCCGCGGCAAAAATTTCTTTTCCGTGTTCCGCGATCAAAGCCTTATTGGCCGTCACAACGTCTTTCCCGTTCCGGAGAGCGCCCAGGATAAATTCCTTAGCCGGATGAATTCCCCCGATCAGTTCGATCACGCAATCAACATCCCGGGACCGGATTAATTTCTCGGCCGGCATGACGCGTTTCCGGAATCTCGCGGAAAGGATTTTCAGTCTTTTCGGATCCTTTTCGGAAATTGCGGTGAGATCAAAAAAAACGCCGGCCTGTTCCTTCAGGAAAGCGCTTTTCCCGCTGAGAAGCCGGTAAACTCCCCCGCCGATCTGCCCCAATCCGATTAATCCAACCTTTAAAGTTCTCATGTTTTCCCTTTTGGATACCCACGCAACAGCCACAACACGGCTTCCTTAAAATTTCCCCGTCCGTATCCGGCACAGGAAAATGCAGAAATAATCTTCACTCTACGGATCAAGTATGGAAAAACCCGAAGTGTCCGACCTAAAAGCTCTTAACTTGATGATTCCCGGTCAGTTAAAAACAGATTCCGTAGAATCTGCAATATGTTCGGCTACTTTAAATTAGTTAGGGAATTATACGGGAAAGGAAGTCATTTTGCAACGGCATTGGTGACTCCATTCCGGAGTTTTCTCCAAAAGGAACACATCCCGATAATGCTCTTGTCAAAAAAAGTCCTCTTCTGCTTACCTAAAATGTCCGCTCGTTCTGCGTACCGCTTCAGGCAGGCGTCGTCCATGGCCGGCAGTAAAAATCTTTTTGTCAGCACATGCGTCGCGTCGTGAAAATAAAACTGGTATTTCAATCCGCCCGTCAAACGGTCGTTTTCATCCGTTTCCGGTCCTTCCCATTTGCCCCCACCGGGTTCCGGGACATGAGCGTATCCATGGGGCTGATGAACAATTGTTACGGCCCGGGTCGCGTCAACGACCGGCACATTCAGACTCCTTGCCCGGTAAATCACCCAATTATCCCATCGAGCGCGCCCCACCGCAAACGGCGGCATACTGGAAAGCCACCCTTTTGAATAAACGAAACAATCGCATCCGAAAACATGATGCAGCGTTCCCTGCTTGAGCAGACATTCCCGCAATTCAGATTGCCAATTCACGCGTTGAAAATCCAATCCCGGAATTTTTTCCAAATCCCAGCGGCGGGCAATCATCAGAAATTTCCCGAACCGAATCCGGCGGACGGCGGGACAAAAATCTTCCAGTAAAAGGATGTCCGCGTTGACATAGCACATCAGCGAATGCCGGCTGATTTTCAAGACTTCCCCAAAGACGGAATCGAGAAGCGGGGTCCCGTAAGCATTGCATGCAATCGAGGGGATATGCTCGAGTCCGAATTCGGACGCCGCGTCCCGGACTCCGGATTCGTTCCCGCATAAGATGACCTGCGCGCCGGGACACGCGAAAAGCCAGCTTTGAATCGCGTTTCTCTGAATCATTCCGGCCTCCCCTTCAAAAGGCTTCGGAACGGTAAAAATAGTCAGCATGTTTCCGGCCCCGTCAACTCCTTCATCGAAGGAACTTCCTTGAAAATAAGCGCCGGACGGCGATCCGGCACTGCAGATTTTCAAGCCGGTTTTTCCGCCGGCGGATCGTTTCGGAATCAACCCGTCCCGGCAATTCGCACGCCTCCGTTCCGGGGATGGGCGTGAAAGCGAAAAAATGCGCGTAATCGAACCGAACGGCCTTGAGGAGTTCCTCCGTCTCCCGGACATCCGCTTCGGTCTCGCCGGGGAAGCCCACGATCATCTGGGTCAACAGCACAAGGCGCGGGAAACGCGCCCGGAGCTCGAGCAGAACGCTCATCAGCTCCTCCCGCGAATACCCGCGGTTCATCGCTTCAAGAAGTTTTCCGCTTCCGGAAATAACCGGTAATTGCAGCTGGACGATTTTCCCTTTCTGCAAAATTTCTTTGAGGCGATCCGTTTTCCCGACCAGCCAGCGGGGATTGAAATCATTGACGGCAATCCGGCAATCGCCGGGAATCGCGGTCAGTTCCTCCAGCAGATGAAATACCGTGTCCCCGGAATCCATTCCCCAACAGCCGGTATCTTCCCCGGAGAGCACAAACGAACGGTACCCTTTTCGCAGCCCCTCGCGGAATTCCTCTTTTAGAATCCTCAGAGGTTTACTTCGCAGCCCGGCGGTGGAAAAACGGTGACCGCAATAAGAGCAGCGCCCAAGACACCCGTGGTTAATTCTCAGAAAAAATTTTCCCAGGGAATTCATGTAACGATCGAAAATCATTCTGGAAACCGAAAACACAAGCCCCAATTTCCAAACCTGCCCCCAGAAAGAGCGCACGACCTTCGGAGAGTTGAAAGTATTTCCGTCGGCCACATCATCCCACTTCACCGGCCCTCGAAAAAAAGAATCCAAATCGCATGCCGTTTGCGGCGTAAAAATACCGTCAACCGACAACCCCGAAATATCCCGAGGCCAGATCCCGGGCAGGCACCCCCCCACAAAAAGTCTCGCGCGTTCCGGCTTTCCGTCCAGAATCCGTTTCAGGGCACCGAGCGACTCCAGACGGGTTAATTCCGTTACCCCGCAGGAATTAAAAATAATGACATCGGCCCGCGAGACATCTTCCGTAAGCAAATAATCGTTTGCCAAAAAAAAACGCTTTTGCTTTTCGGCGTCCAAAAACCGGCGGGAGCAGCAACAACCCGTTTTAACGCAGATTTTTTTATCCTCTTCCGCTTTCATGAATTTCCCCGTTATCCCGGCCCTTTTATTTCACCGCCACCGCAATCATCTGCCGGCGTTTCTTGCAAATCGCGTAAATCCGGCAAATCCAATCAAAAACAGCCAAAGGCAAGACCCGGTTCAGAAAAAAAACCCCGGGAGGCCATGCATGCGTATAAATTTTGATCTCCCCGATCCCGAACCCCGCCTCTTTCAGTAAATTACCCAAAGACTGAGGGGTCCAAGCGTACAAGTGACAATTCACATCGTTCTTCCGATACCTTTTTTGAGTCCGCCAATCTTCCATCGGAACGCAGCAGATCAGTTTCCCGCCGTCCCCGAGGACCCTTCGCACTTTCCGGAGTGTCTCAAGCGGATCCGCCAGATGCTCCAGCGAGTGATTCATGATAACGGCATCGACGGATGCCGGCACGACCGCATCAAGGCCGTCGTGAATTTCATAACCGTATTGTTCTGCTTCCGCGCGGGCCGCCGGATTCACTTCGATCCCGATTTTCTTCCGGCACCGGATTTGCGAAAGCAGATGCCCTCCCCCGCATCCGAAATCCAGTACCGTATCCCGGGGATCAAGGTACCGGGAAAATTTTCTCGCGTTGATCACGCCGCGGTTGATCCCGCCGCGATTCTGCCATTCGAAATATTTCCTCCCCGTCTCCGCCAAATAACGCCCCGGAATCATTTCAACCCCCTAAGTCCGGGCAGAGTTCTCTCTGCCGGACCTTCTCTTGAACGTATTCCAGCTGGGCGACTTTATTCCGCACCCCAACCGTCCAATTTGCGTGATGCAAAATAATATTGTCGGGAATCTCAAGCTCCTCGCCCGGATTCCAGATTTTTCCGGTGAACACGCCCCCTCCGAAAAACTCACGGGGGAGAAATTCCCAATTCAGGAAATTCCGGCACCGCGTTATGCGGGAAATTAGAGCCCGGGCGAAAAACTTTTTCAGAAAAAAGAAACCGCCGGGGAAAGAGTCGCCCCCACGAAACCGGTTCAGCATCCAGCGTAATTGCGAATCTTCACCTGCAAGCAACCCGTTCAAAACGGATTGTTCGTTAACCGGCCCGCTATCTCCCAGTCTTTCCACGCAATCCCTGACCGTCCTCCAAAGATTCAAGGTTTTCCGGTTCGCCCGGCAGGCAAAAAATCCCGCGCAAAGTTGCTCAGCGGGACTTTCAAGAGGGGCATTCTGCTGAATCGCCATATCATTCCCCGCCATTCGCCTCAAAATCAGCTCTCTCATGGGCCTGAAAAACTGGACGTCCATGTCGGAATAAATAAAAACCTCGCCGAAATTGCCTTGAATCGCGCGGATGATCAAATCCACTTTTCGCATCATCGTCGCCAGCCAGCCCCCGGCCATGAACTCGGCCGCCTCGCACTCCTGCGGACATTCTTCGAAAATCAATTCGTACTTCTCCCTCAACGAAGGGAGAAACCACCGGTCCTTGAATATCCCGTGGGACGGAGTGTAAAAACTAAAAAGTTTCACGATAGACAGCCCGGATGGCACTCACAAAATTTTCGCCTGAAAACCGCGCATAAATTCCCCGGCAGTTCCGGCTCATCTCCGCGCGCCGAGGCTTGGAAATCCCGGAAAGGATTTCCGGCACACGCGACACCTCTTCCTCCGGAATCCGCACAATGCACTGCTCCCAATCGACGCCTTCCGGCAATTTTAAAAAATCCGACAGAAGAACCGGCACCGCCCCGGCCGCGAGCGACTCCCAAAATCTCACCGTGCCGGCGCCGAATCCGCGGGGGCAGAGAGAAAATTCCGACCGGGAGAGCAGGTCCCGATACTCCCGCCTTTCCCGAATCTGTTCCTCTTCCGGGAAATCCCCCCATCCGTTTTCGCGCAGCCAGTGCCACCGCTTCCGCTCGATCACAACCGTTCCGGGCGGATGGCTCATCAAAAATATTTTCCGCCTCAACTCCGATCCTCCCGGCGTCGTACTGTCAATCCCGACGAAAGCGTAAAACAAATCCTTGATTTTCCCCGGAGCGGTTCCGTTGACGGCGTAATGGGGAAACGGAAAAAGGCGGATGCCGTCCGTTCCCTTTTCGGAAACATGCGGGCAAAACAGGGTGTCGACCCCGATTGTTTTCAATAAAGGAATCAGTTCGTAATATCTCGAATGCTGACAAACCGTAAACCCTCCCCCGATCCGCATTTTCGAAGCGGACTCCAATTTCCCTTTGTTCATCAGCACCGCCCACGGCGCGGCCAAATAATTTACCGGATTTTCCAAAGGGGTCTGCTTCAACACCCGGCAAGCGGACCATTCCGTCGGGACAGGATCTTCCGGGAAAAATTCCGTCTGGTACTCGAATATCCGCATCATGAAGGTGAATTATAGCTCCGAATTCATCCGGGGCAAAAATCAAATTTAAAGGCGAAATTACAATGCGGC
This sequence comes from Candidatus Omnitrophota bacterium, assembly GCA_029561555.1. GTDB lineage: Bacteria > Omnitrophota > Omnitrophia > Omnitrophales > Omnitrophaceae > JAKQXH01. The sequence continues at coordinate 53,725 of JAKQXH010000044.1, read as the reverse complement.
AATCCAGGCGTATTTCGCGTAAGGCGCGGCTGCCGCGGCCATTTCAAAAGTCCCTCCGACCAAATTGGTCACCGTGCTGACGGTCCCGTCGATAACACCGTAAAGCACTCCGAGAGGAAAAGGCTGCGTGAAAGTATCGTTGACCAGCTTAAGAGGCAGTTGAAAAGCGCTGGTCAGGACCCGGGAAAAACCGCTGGTAAAGCCCGCGATATTTTCCGCGTCGTCGGCAACGGCCGGAGACGGAGTCGTCGACAAAAAAAACAGCAGCAATAACCCCGTCAAGATACACTTCTTATACATGGTTTTCTCCTGTCAAAATTTACGGCGCTTCCCTTGCTTTCTGTAGGAATACTTACCGACCTCTCGAATCGGCCCTCGCGCGAGGCGGGAAAAATTTCCCGAGAACTCCCCTCAGCAAAAAAGTACTGCCGAAAACCGCAAAGTCGGGGTAAACTAATTCAAATTGCTATCGTTTGCTAATCAAAAGCGATTGGATACGGATGAAAACAACATTACTGGTTCCGACTCTCAACGAAATCGACGGCATGAAAGCAATTATGCCGAAAGTCAGGAAAGAATGGTGCGAGCAGATTATCATTCTCGACGGAGGATCCACCGACGGGACCATTGAATACGCCAGGGAAAACGGGTATTTTGTCTATGTTCAGCAAAAACCGGGATTCCGGCAGGGATATAACGAAGTCCTCCCCTACATCGAAGGCGATGTCGTCATCACGTTCAGTCCCGACGGGAATTCCATCCCCGAACTCATCCCGCCCCTGATCGCCAAAATGAAGGAAGGTTATGACATGGTCATTGTGTCCCGCTACCTTGAAGGGGCCAAAAGCGAAGACGACGACCCGGTGACGGCATTCGGGAACCGGCTGTTCACGAATACGATCAATCTCCTTTACAAGGGACATTACACGGACGCCATGGTCATCTACCGGGCCTATAAAACCCGCCTGATTTATGATCTTGAATTAAACAAAGACGAAGGCTACTCGACGGCCGAAAGACTTTTCCGGACGAAAGTCAGCTGGGAACCCCTGCTTTCGGTCCGGGCGCTGAAGCGGAAACTCCGCATCGGTGAAATCCCGGGAGACGAACCTCCGAGAATCGGCGGGGTGAGGAAGCTGAAGATATTCAAGTGGGGAGCCTCCTATTATTTCCAATTTTTCAGGGAACTATTTTGTTGGCACTGAATTTAGCAAATGAAAGTCCCACGCAAGCCGCTTGGCCGCGCCTTGCTGGGATCAATTCGCATGGCGAACTTGACGCTCCTTGTAGTCGCGTAAGTTCGATGCTCATTGAGGGAGCCTCCTATTATTTCCGATTTTTCAGGGAACTATTTTGTTGGCACTAAATTTTGAGGACCGGATTTCACGATAAAAATCCGCGCTGAAATAATTTTTCGCAAAATGCCGATATTCAAGACATCAATCATCAAAAGGAGTTGATCAAAAATGGCAAAAATACTGGTCACCGGAGGCGCGGGCTATATCGGTTCCGTCCTCGTTCCTTTACTGCTTCGGGAAAATCACGAAGTCACCGTCGTCGACAATTTCATGTTCCGGCAGGCTTCCCTGCTCGACTGTTGCGCGAATCCCCGGTTCCAGGTCGTCCGCGGGGATGTCCGCAACGCAAAGCTGATGGAAAAGCTCGTCAAGGACGCGGATTATCTTTTCCCGCTGGCCTGTCTGACCGGCGCACCGCTTTGCTCGAAAGACCCCTGCACCGCCCGGGGAGTCATCGTTGATTCCGTCAAAGAATTGCTCAAAATGCGCGGCAGGCATCAGAGAATTATTTACCCGACCACCAACAGCGGTTACGGCATCGGACAAACCGGTATTGCCTGCGACGAGAAAACACCTTTGAACCCAATTTCGCTATACGGCCGCCTCAAGGTCGAAGCCGAGAAAATGATTCTCGATTCGGGCGAGAGCATTACGTTCCGGCTTGCGACGGCATTCGGCGTCAGTCCCCGGATGCGACTGGATCTCCTGGTGAATGATTTCGTGTACCGGGCCGTATTCGACGGATTCGTCGTCCTTTTCGAAGCCGATTTCATCCGGAATTACATCCACGTCCGGGACGTCGCAAAAGCCTTTCTGCACGGAATGAATTCCTTCGAGAAAATGAAGGGGGAAACTTACAACGTGGGACTCAGCGACTGCAATCTTTCGAAGCGTCAGCTTTGCGAAGCGATCAAAAAACACGTCCCCCATTTCGCCATCACCGCCTCCGAAGTCGGCAAAGACCCCGACCAGAGAAATTATATCGTCAGCAACGAAAAAATCGAAAAATCCGGGTTCAGACCCGATGTTTCCCTGGATGCCGGCATTCAGGAATTGCTCAAGTGCTACCGCATCATCAAACGGACTCAATACGCGAACGTTTGATAAAAATATGCCGAATCTTTGCCGTATGGTAAAATCCGGAACCAAAACTACTTATGCCGACTAGAAATCAGAAACCCGACCGGAACATCAGCATCGCGCTTCACCGGACCATGCTCAAAATCCGGCTGGCCGAACTGAAAGTAGCCGAAATTTATCCGAGCGATAAAATCCAAAGCCCGATTCATTTGTCCGTCGGGCAGGAAGCCGTTTCCGCGGGAGTCTCCCTCGCGCTCAGTCCCGCCGACCACCTCTACGGCACCTACCGGGGACACGGCATTTACATCGGCAGGGGCGGTGACCTTAAAAAGTTGTTTGCCGAACTCTACGCCAAAAATACCGGCTGCTCCCGGGGCAAGGGCGGCTCCATGCATTTGGCCGCACCGGAAACCGGTCTGATGGGCTGCTCCGCCATCGTCGCAAGCACCATTCCCGTCGCAACGGGCGACGCGCTTGCGGCCAAAATCAAAAAAGAAGACCGCGTTGCGGTGGCCTTCTTCGGCGACGGCGCGGTAGACGAAGGCGTGTTTTTCGAAAGCATGAATTTTGCGGTCCTCAAGAAGCTTCCGATTATTTACGTCTGCGAAAACAACAACTACGCCGTCCACTCCCGTGTCTCAGACCGTCACACGCAGAAAGAACTCTACCGCCTCGGGGAAGGCCTGGGCGTTCAAGGCTGCCGCTTCGACGGAAACAATGTTTCCGAAGTTTACTCAACCATGAAAGAAGCCGTTTCCCGCATAAAAGAAAATCCCGCGCCGGTCCTTCTTGAATACATGACTTACCGAATTTACGAACACGTGGGAATCGGCAAAGACCATGCCGAGGCCTACCGGGAACCGGAAAAACTCCGGCAGGCCATTCAGCGGGACCCTCTTGCGCGTTCGGAAGAATTTCTGCGGAAGCACTTTTCGATATCCGATCTTCAATTTTCGGAATGGGAAAAAGAAATCTCGGAAGAGATCGAAGATGCCGTTTCTTTCGCCGAACAAAGTCCTTTCCCCGCTCCGGAATGCCTGTATGAAGATCTGTTCGAGGAGCCGAAATGAGTCTGCGTAATTACGGACAAGCCATCCTAGATGCCCTGACGGCGGCGATGGAGAGGGATCCTTCCGTCTTGATCATGGGAATCGGGGTCGACGATCACAAGGCGGTATTCGGCAGCACTAAGAACCTGGTCGACCGTTTCGGCCGCGAAAGAGTTTTCGACACCCCGCTTTCGGAAGCCGCGATGACCGGCGTGGCCATCGGCGCCGCGCTGGCGGGGATGAGACCCGTCCACATCCATATCCGCTGCGATTTTCTTTATCTCGCGCTGGACCAACTCTTCAACATCGCCGCCAAATGGCGTTACATGTTCGGCGGCCAGATGAGCGTCCCGATCGTGATCCGCGCCGTAATCGGCCGGAGCTGGGGGCAGGGTTCCCAGCACTCGCAAAGCCCCCAGTCGCTTCTCATGCATGTCCCCGGTCTGAAAGTCGTCATGCCCACAACCGCCTATGATGCGAAAGGTCTTCTGCTCGCCGCCATCGCGGACCCAAATCCGGTCGCCGTCATCGAACACCGCCTGCTTTACGACATCCCGGGCGAAGTGCCCGACGGTTATTATGAAATTCCTCTGAAGAAGGCAAACATCAGGCGTGAGGGGAAAGACATTACGATCGTCGCGAATTCCTACATGGTCGTCGAGAGCTTGAAGGCCGCGGAATTTCTGGCCGGAGAAGGGATCGACGTCGAAATCATTGATCCGGTCACGCTGGTTCCTCTGGAAGAGAGCGTTATTTTGAAGTCAATCGAAAAAACGGGGCGCCTGCTTGTGATCGATACGAGCTGGACGGCCTGCGGCGCAAGCGCCGAGATCGCCGCCCTTGCCGCGGAAAAAGGGTTTAAAAGTCTCAAAGCACCCGTCCGGCGGATGGGAATGGCGCCCGTCGTTTGCCCGGTCAGCAAACCGCTCGAGAACATTTTCTATCCCAATGCGAAAACGATCGCGCAAGCCGTGTGTGAAATGCTGGGCCGGAACTTTCCCGCGGAGAAAGAAGTCCCTTTGCTCACGACAAAATTCAAAGGACCGTTTTAGATCACAATCAGATAACGGAGGGTTTGCAATGCTTCGATTTCATCTCGCGGAAGACACCATCGACCAAAAAGACATTGACCGCCTGATCGAATGGCTGAAAGGGACTCCCCGACTGACCAAGGACAAGTTGAACGTTCTCTTTGAAAATCAATGGAGCCGATGGATCGGACGGAAGTTTTCCGCGTTCTGCAATTCGGGATCTTCGGCCAACCTGCTGATGTATTATGCCCTTCTCCTTTCCGGAAAACTGAAGAACAAAAAAGTAATCGTCCCGGCCACCGGATGGGTAACCACGATTGCGCCGGCCATTCAATTCGGTTTCGAGCCGATTCTCTGCGAATCCGATCCGGACACATTCGGGTTAAATCTGGATCATCTCGAAAAACTCCTTAAAAAACATGAGCCCTCGGCCGTCACAATGGTCCAGGTGCTCGGCATCCCGCATAAAATGAACGCCGTGATGGCACTCAAGAAAAAATACAGATTCATCCTGCTTGAAGACGCCTGTGCCTCCATCGGGTCCACCTTTTTCGGAAGAAAAATCGGCACCTTCGGCGACATGTCCAGCTTCTCTTTCTATTTCGGGCATCAGATGTCCACAATCGAAGGCGGAATGGTTTCCACGGACAATCCCCTCTTCCGGGATCTTCTCCTGATGCTCAGAAGCCACGGCTGGAGCAAAGACCTGGATCCGGTCTCCCATCAGAAACTGGTCAAAAAATACCGCGTGAACGACGATCACAAGCCTTTCGTCTTTTACGAACCCGGCCTCAACTTAAGATCGACGGACCTGAATGCTTTCCTTGGACTCCGGCAGCTTGAGAAACTCGAATGGATGATTTCCAGGCGCCACGCCAATCATTTGCGTTATCAAAAGCATCTGGGAGAAAGATTTCGCATTCAGCAATGCAAAGACCCGGATGCCACGCTCTCCAGCATTTCCTTCTGCATGCTGGCCAAAAATTCGGTCGAACGTCACTCCCTGGCCGCCGCATTGACCAAAAACGGAATCGAAACGCGTCTTTTCACGGCCGGCAATCTCGGACGCCACCCGTTCTGGTTCAACCGCTACGGAAAGCCCGATTTCCCCGTTGCGGATCAGCTTTATCAATGCGGCATCTTTCTTCCCAACAATCCCGCCCTCGACGCCCAAGGGGTGGATTTCATCTCAAAAATCGTACTGGAGGCTTCATGCAGGAAAAAATCCTCGTAACCGGAGGGAGCGGACTCCTGGGGCACGCGGTACGGAAAATTGTTCCGGGCGCGACGTTTCTGACGAGTCAAAACGGAGACCTTCGGGACGCCAAACAGACTGACCGCATCTTTGGCGATAAAAAGCCGGACCGGGTCCTGCATCTTGCGGCAAAAGTCGGCGGAGTCAAAATCAACGCCGAAAGGAACGCGGATTTTTTCGCGGACAACATTCAAATCAACACCAATGTTCTCGCCTCCGCCCAAAAGCACAAAGTCAAAGGCTTGGTGTCCCTTCTTTCAAGTTGCGCGTTCCCTTTTTACTCCGGGCGTCCGACCCGGGAAACCGATCTCCATTCCGGCCTGCCGTTCCCCGGGAATCTGGGATACGGCTGCGCGAAACGGATGCTGGACATCCAGACCCGTTTGCTCTGGGAACAGCACGGTTGCCGCTTCACGACCGTCACGCCCGTCACGATGTACGGGCCGCATGACCACTGGGATTTGGAAAATAGCCACGTCCTGAGCGCGTTAATCCATAAATGTTTTCACGCCAAACAAAGCGGAAAAACCTTGGTGGTTTGGGGAAGCGGAGAGGCCGTACGGCAATTTGTTTTCTCGGGCGATGTCGCGCGGTTGATCCTGAAAACCGGTCAATCCATCGAAAGCCCGGACACGGTTATCCTGGCGCCGGACTCCGGAATCAAAATCAGAGATCTTGCCGGAATAATCGCCGGAGCCATGAAATTCAAAGGAAAAATCCGTTTTGATAAAAGCAAACCCGAAGGCCAGAGAGTCAGAGTCCTGAAAAGCAACCTATTCCCAAAACGCTTTCCGGGTTTTAAATTCACAAAGCTTGAAAAGGGGCTGGAAGAAACCGTAGAATGGTTTCTTGAAAATCACAATAGCTTCTGCGGGACCGGACTTTAATCCGAAAGAGGGGTTTTCATGATTATCTGCCGCACGCCTTACCGAATTTCTTTTTTTGGCGGGGGGACGGACTACCCCGCGTGGTACGAAAAACACGGAGGGTGCGTCCTCTCGACGACCATCGATAAATACTGCTATCTTTCGTGCCGTTTTCTGCCTCCCTTTTTTGAGCACAAAAGCCGCATCGTGTATTCCAAAGTAGAACTGGTGAAATCCAGGGATGAAATTCAGCACCCGGCCGTCCGGGAAGCGCTCAAATTCATGGGGATCGAAGAAGGCGTTGAAATCCATCATGACGGCGATCTTCCGGCCAGGACCGGTACCGGATCCAGTTCCTCTTTCAGCGTCGGACTCCTGCACGCCCTGTATGGGCTCAAGGAAATCATGCCCACAAAAAAACAGCTGGCGCTGGACGCCATTCATATCGAGCGAGATGTCCTGAAGGAAAATGTCGGATCGCAGGATCAGGTCGCGGCGGCCTTCGGAGGCTTGAACAAAATCAACTTCAAACCGGACGGAACCTTTACCGTCGAGCCGGTTATCCTGAACGGTGAGCGTCTCGAGGATTTTCAAAATCATCTGATGCTCTTTTTCACGGGGTTCTCCCGCACCGCATCCGAAATCGCCAAGAAAAAAATCGAAAACATCGAAAAGAAAAACGAAGACCTTGCTTCCATGCGGCAGATGGTCGAGCGGGGGCTGGGAATTTTAGGAGGAGGAAACGATCTTTCGGATTTCGGAAAACTCCTCCATGAATCCTGGATGCTCAAAAGGAGCCTCGCCGAAGGGGTGACGACTCCCGAAATCGATCAAATCTACGAAGCAGGCCTCAATGCGGGCGCCATCGGAGGAAAATTGATCGGCGCCGGGGGAGGAGGATTTATTCTCTTTTTCGCAAAACCGGACAACCACAAACAAATCCGCGAGAAGCTCAAAAAACTCATTGCGGTTCCCTTCCGGCTTGAAAGCAACGGCTCCCAAATCGTTTTTTACCGTCCCAACCGGCGAAAAACGGACCGTCTGCTGCGCGAAAGGACTTTCTGACAACCGGCATGGAGCCCCAAGACGTTGATCTTATTATCTTGTGCGGAGGCATCGGGAAGCGTCTCAAACCCGTCACCGACAAGATACCGAAGCCCATGGTCACGATCGGGCAAAGTCCGTTCCTTGAAATTCTGATCAACAGCATCGCCCCCTACGGCTTCGAAAAATTCATCCTCGCGACCGGCTACAAGGGAGAAATCATTGAGCAATATTTTCAAAAGCGGAAAGGCCTCTCTTTGCATTTTTCCCGGGAGAAAACAGCCCTCGGAACCGCGGGAGCCGTTAAAAATTGCGAACCCTTTCTAAAAAACCCTTTTTTCCTCGTTCTAAACGGAGACTCGTTCTGCCCGGTCGATTATCACTCCCTTCTGGAGTTTCATGAACAGAACAAAGTGCTGGCAACCGCCGTGGTCACGCCGGATGACCGCTCGAGAACCGACGCAGGCAGCATCAAGATCGGCCTCGACAGACAGATCCTTTCCTTTTGCGAAAAAGAACCGGGAAATTATTTGAACGCGGGTATTTATGTTTTCACCCGGCGGATATTGGAGCAAATCCCGTCCGGAAGGTCTTTTTCTTTCGAAAAAGACCTTTTCCCTTCTCTCAGCCCGGACGAATTTTACGCCTACGTCAATCCGGAAAAACTCTACGATATCGGCACGCCGGAACGGTTGAAGGAATTCCAGAAAATCTACAGCCAATGGAAAACTTCCTCCCCGGAATAAGCCCATGACCTCTTCCCGAAAACCGGACCTCCTGCTGATCAATCCCGGAAACCGGTCACAGGTCTATCAAACCCTTGGAAGAAGTCTCGCCGCCATAGAACCCCCCGTATGGATCGGGATCATGGCGGGATTTGCCCGAAACAAGGGGTTTTCAATCGAAATCCTAGACGCAAACGCCGAAGGGCTCGGCCCCGATGAAACAGCCCGGCGGGTCTCCGAAATCAATCCTCTGCTTGCCGCTGTCATTGTCTACGGTCATCAGCCTTCCGCTTCCACTCAAAATATGCCGGCTGCCTCGGCCGCCTGTTCGGCAATCAAACAAAGAACGCCGGAGATGAAAATTCTGCTCGCCGGCGGGCACGTCGCCGCGCTGCCCGAGAGAACGCTTCGGGATGAAAACGCGGATTTTGTCTGTGACGGGGAATGCCTGTACACACTGACGGATCTCATCGAAGCGCTCAAATCCGACCGTCCCGGTGATCTCGGTAAAGTACGGGGATTGTGGTACCGCAACAACGGCGTGATTGACTCAAATCCCCCGGCGCCGCTCGTAAAAAATTTGGACGAAGGCATCCCGGCAATGGCTTGGGACCTTCTCCCCATGAACCGATACCGCGCCCACAACTGGCATTGCTTCGGTCATCTGAAACGCGAACCCTACGCGGCCCTTTACACCACGTTGGGATGTCCCTACCGCTGCAGTTTCTGCTGCATTCACGCGCCTTTCAAAAGCGGAGAAAAGCTTTCCGGAAACCGGGAGGACGTCAACACCTACCGTTACTGGAGCCCGCAATGGGTCATCACGCAAATCGATCTTCTCGTTTCCCGATACGGCGTCCGAAACATCAAAATCGCCGATGAAATGTTTGTGCTGAACGAAAAGCATGTCGAAGGGATTTGCGACCTGATCATCGGACGGGGATACGATCTCAATCTTTGGGCGTACGCCCGCGTCGACACGCTCCGGAAGGGATTGTGCGAAAAAATGAAGCGCGCGGGCATGAACTGGCTTGCGTTCGGAATCGAAGCCGGCAGTTCGCGGGTGCGGGACGACGTTCAAAAAGGATTTGTCCAGGAAGATATTTTCAAGGCCATGCGGGAAGTAAACGCGACCGGAATTCACGTCATCGGAAACTATATTTTCGGCCTGCCGGAAGACGATCTCCGATCCATGCAGGAAACGCTCGACCTGGCAACGGAATTAAACTGTGAATTCGCCAATTTTTACTGCACCATGGCCTATCCGGGCTCCGATCTGTACCGGCAAGCGCTGAAAGAAGGCTGGCCTCTTCCCAAAACCTGGGGCGGATACTCCCAGCATTCGGAAGACATGCTGCCTCTTCCGACGAAATATCTTTCAAGCGCTGAAGTCGTCCGCTTCCGCGACCGGGCATTCCAGACTTATTTCAAAAACCCGGAATACCTCGAGATGATCCGGAGAAAATTCGGCCCTGAAACGGAAACCCACATTCGCGAAATGGCATCCCATACCCTGACGAGGAAATTCGCTTGAAAACAGCCCGGCTCGACCGCATTCTTTTCTTTTTAATCCTCTGCCTGGAATTCAGTCTCATTCTTTTCCTGAACTTTAAAAACCGTATCCCTAACGGACATGACACATTCGAATACTTTACCCTTCAGTATTACTTCCTGAATCACGCCGTCATGTACGGTGAAATCCCTCAATGGATGCCCTTCATGACTCACGGAACGGTCGCGACCTGGTGGTACGCCATTCAAGCCGGAATTCTGCAAAATGTCCTGCTGCTGGCGACCCCACTCCTGAAAGGAATTAATTTTATTCAGATTTTCAATGCCGGGATTTTCTTTGACGAACTTCTGCTATTGGTTGGAACATGGCTCTTTGCGAGAAGATTCCTTTCGCCGGCTGCCGCTTTTTTCACCGCCGTGTCCGTCATGGGTTCCTGCATTTGGGCGGGACAGGTCTGGTTTAATTTTCATTTCTACTACGCAATGCCTCTCATGCTCGACCTCCTCCATCGATTTCTCGAACAGGGACAATGGAGATATCTGGCTCTTGCGGGAAATTTATTTGCGGTTCAAATGCTCGCAAATCTACCCTACTATCCGCCCGTCCTATCGTTGGTAATCGCTATCTATTTCTCCTCCTATACCGTTTGCAATCCCCGTGAGATTCGCAAAAAGATCTTTTCTCTTAAATTCAGCATGGCCTCCGTTGCCGCTATTGCCGCTGTTTTATTTTCATTGTTCGCCGTCCTGCTCTTGCTCCGGACCGAAACCGGCCTCCTGACCAAATATTATCTCGGACGAAATCCCGACGGAACCGTTCCCTTAAAGTATTTCCTCGAATACGGAGGAACGCTCAACCCCGGCTGCTGGATGGAATCGTTTCTGAGAATTTCCCCCTGCGTCGACTACAATCTCTACATCGGAATTCTCGGGATCTCACTCGCCCTGCTGGGACTATTCACGCTTCGCAGGAAAAACGCCCATTTCCTCCTCGCGGCGGTTTTAATCTCTCTCTTTGCCATGGGCACGCCGCTGGCCGTATTTTTTTATTACGCCTGGCCCGGAATGAAATTCTTCCGGCATCTCTCGCTGGTTACTCTTTTCGCGAAATATTTTCTCTGTCTCCTGGCGGGCGCGGGACTGGACGGGATGTTCACGCATGCCGCCGCTATGGACAGAATCAAAAAATCCAAATTCCGCTTTTTCTTTGTCGGAGCGGTTCTCTTTGCCGTTTCGGCCAACGCCCTCATCCTTCTCAAAAACCATGAAACTCTCAGGGTCCTTCTCGCCATTATTGTTCCAAACGGCCTTTCGAAATTCGCCTGGACCTTCCTGCCCAGGGTGATAACCGCCCGGGCAGTCAGCGCGGCTATTCTTGCGATCATTTCAGGCGTTTTAGTTATTTCGGGCGCGGCTCCTCAATTTAAAAAATATTCCCGGGTCATTCTCTTTATAGCCCTGGCTCTCCATCTTTGGGACCTGGGCGAATACAAATTTTCGGAAACCTGCCTCAGGACCGTCTCTCTTAACCAAAAAGAAGCCAAAATCACTGCTTTCCAGCCCATGCCTTACGCGACGCGGCGCATCGCCTCGCCGAATTCCGGCGAATTGCGCACCTTCTTCTGCCAAAAACGGGTCTCCTATGGCGCGGCTTATTTCTCGCTTCAGTCCTTCACGTTTCAGGATGAAATCGGCAATGCATACCGGACCGATCACTGGCTCCTGCCGCTTGATTCATACATGAAAACTTACTGGGGACAGTCCCTCCGCGACACTTCGACTCCACCGGCAGGTTTTGAAGAACTCAAAAAACTCGATTTCCCGCTGTCCCATCCCGCCTCCGGGAAAATAGCGGGGCTGACGGAAGACAAGATTCAATTCTTCGAAACCGCGTATGTCTTCCCCGATATTTATTTTGCCGAGCAGGATTTATGGACATCCGCTCAGATGAACCGTCCCGACTATAACGGCGACATCCCGTTCCTGCATCGCCCGGGCCGAAGCCCGAAGAATATTCCGGGGACCATTGAATGGGCTCCCGAAAAACCGGTTTCCCTCAACGCCCGCCTGACGGGACCTTACCGGATCCTGTTTTTTGACGCGAACCGCCTGAATCTCGCCGTCAATATGCCGCCGGACCTGAAATCCGCCTGGCTGCTTTACAGCGACACCTGGCATCCCCGCTGGAAAGCCACTGTAAACGGTAAACCCGTGACCGTATTCAAAGCCAACCTCGCTTACAAGGCCGTCCCGCTTTCAAAAGGTCCGAATCTTATTCATTTTACGTTTCACTCTCCCGTATTATCCGCCCTGTACGCCTTTTTCGAAATCAATTCCCTCTTCTGGCTCTTCGGCATCCTCTGGCTCCTCTCGGGAATTTACCTCCGCCCTAAAACCGGTTACAATAAATTTGTCAGGGACGTGCCGGTAAATTATTAACATCATGCAAGGAGCCCGATATTGACCACCGTCGTTTTTTTTGATTCCCTCAGCCATTTTTACGACCGCCACGGGATTTATTCTCTCTCCAGCGTCCTGAAGCAGAACGGCATTGAAGTCCATTTTGTTCGGGGGCCCCGTCAAGCAAAAGCGCTTCAGACCATCCGGAGCCTCGCGCCGGACCTGCTTTTGTATTCCGCTTTTTCCTTTGCCGTCCCCTCGTTCAGGGAATTCGATAAAATCGCCAAGCAAACGCTGAAAGCCAACTCTCTGATCGGAGGGCCGGGCCCCACTTTCGACTGGGACTGCATCAAGGATTCCACGATTGACGCTTTCTGCGCCGGGGAAGGAGAAATCGCGCTTCTCGATTACATCCAAAGCGGTTTCAGGTCCCGTAAAAATATCGCTCCCAAAGGAAGCCCCGGCCCGTCGGAATTTCATCCTTTCGCCGAATTGGACCGGCTGCCTTTTCCGGACCGGGACATCGTCTACCGCGTGGATCCCACTCTACGGAATATGCCGTCCAAACAGTTCCTGTCAGGCCGGGGATGCCCTTATGACTGCACCTATTGTTTCAATCACAAATTCCGGGAAATTTTCAAGACTTGCGGATCCGTAATACGGAAAAAAAGTGTCGGCTACCTTCTCGACGAAATCCGGCTGGTTCGGGGAAAATATCCCCTGCTGACGGTCGTATTCAACGACGACACGTTCATTATCGACAAGAAATGGTTCCTGAATTTTGCGAACGTTTCCCGAAAGAAATCGGACTCCCCTACACCTGCAATATCCGGGCCAATCTGGTCGACGAGGAAATCGCCCGGGCCCTGCGCGACAGCGGATGCATTGTCGTGAACTGGAGCATCGAATCGGGAGACGAATTCATGCGAAATACGGTCCTCAAACGCCAAATGTCGGACTCGCAAATTTTCAAAACAGCCGAATTGCTCACCCAATACAAAATCCGGTACCGGATCGGAAATATTATCGGGCTCCCCGGCGAAAGCTTCGGGCAAATGCTGAAGACACTGGAACTGAATATCAAAGCCAAGCCGTCCATGGGGCTCGCGAATATTTTCGTCCCCTTTCCCGGCCTGGCGCTGACCGAGTATGCAATCGCTCACGGACATTACGTTCCCAATGCGGAAAAGAAAATCCCGGACGATTTTTTCACACAATCCATTTTAGAAATGTCCCCCAGGGAAAATAAAGCCATTCAAAAACTCATGCGTCTTTTCCCCCTTTTCGTCAATTTCCCCTTTCTGTATTCCGCGGTTCCGGCTCGAAGAGCTTTATTCGCACTGCCCCGTTTTGTTCTCAAAACGGTCTATGAATTATTCTTCGCCCTCAAAATGATGCGCCTTTACGTTTCACGGGCGGATTTCGCCAAAAAAGCCAGAATTATTCTCCGGTATTTAATCGATTCCCAACGTTGATTTCCCCCAAAAAAACAATTTGAAGCGGGCCAATTTGGACTATTCAAAACAAAAAGAGTAGGCTATACTGCGGCTCGAGAATCGGAGCCATCGTCAATGAGCGGAAATTTATTATCGGTTATTTTCCCGATTTACAACGAGGAAGAAGTCCTTCCCCACCTCTACGAACGGACTCGAAACGTATTGGCGGCCCTCGATCTGGATTACGAAATTATTTTCATCAATGACGCAAGCCGGGACCGGTCTCTTGAGATTCTTCAGGGGTTCAACCGTTCTGACCCTAAAGTCAAAATTCTCTCCTTTTCGAGAAATTTCGGGCATCAAATGGCCATTACCGCCGGGCTTCAGTTTTCGCGGGGAGACGCCGTGATCATTCTCGACGGAGACCTTCAGGACCCGCCGGAAATCATTCCCCGGTTTCTCGAAAAATGGCGCGAAGGTTATCAGGTCGTTTACGCGGTCCGCGCGACGCGCAAGGACCCGCTTCTGATGCGTATCCTCTACAAAACGTACTACCGCCTGCTGAAAGCCATTTCCAAAACAGAGATCCCCCTCGATAGCGGAGACTGCTGCCTCGTTGACCGGAAAGTCGCCAACTTAATCAACGCAATCCCCGAACGAAACCGTTTTATCAGAGGATTGAGGAGCTGGGTCGGATTCAGGCAGACGGGAATCCGTTATGACCGGGACAAACGCTTCGCGGGAAAGCCCAAATACACCTTCTTCAAGCTCCTGCACCTCGCCATGGACGGGATTATTTCGTTTTCCGAAATCCCCCTGAAGATTTCGATCCTGATCGGGTTTTTCGTTTCGATCTCAAGCCTTCTCTATTCCGTCTATCTGATCGCAAACACCATCTTCAATTTCCAGCACCGCATCCCCGGCTGGGCTTCCATCGTGGTCGGGATCACCCTGCTGGGAGGCGTGCAGCTGACGGTCATGGGATTTCTCGGCGAGTACATCATCCGGATCTTCGACGAAGTCAAGGGCCGCCCGCCGTACATTCTGAACGGCTGCATCGGATTTGACGACCATCATGCCGAAAATATCCGTCGTTATTCCGGCCTATAACGCGGCAGGATTCATCGACAAATGCCTTGAATCGCTCATCCGGCAGACTTTCCTCGATTTTGAAATCATTGTCGCGGATGACGCCTCCACGGACGAGACCGCATCAATCGCGGCCCGTTACGCAAAAGTCACACGCAGCGAAAAAAATCAAGGCGTGGGGGCCGCGAGAAACCGGGGGGCCGATGCCTCATCCGGGGAAATTCTCGCCTTCACGGACGCGGATGTCATACTCCCGGAAAACTGGCTCGCGAACATCCTGCGTGACATAGAATCCTTTCGGGTCCGATGCGTCGGCGGAGGGTACTCCGGCTCCGAAGGGAATTCTTTTATCGAGCGGTTCGCCCATCTGGAATTGGCGCACAGAAGGAAAAACACTCCCGCTTTCGTTAAAACGCTGGTTGCGAATAATTTTGCCTGTACCCGGGATGTTTTCTACGAATGCGGAAAATTCCCGGAACGGTATGTCTGCGAGGACCTCCGTCTTTCTTTCAAAATCAGCCAAAAATACGAAATTTACTGGGACAAAGACAACGGGGTCCTTCATCATTTTAAAAATTCCCTGCGAGGATATCTCAAACAGCAGTTCCGCTTCGCGAGAGACACGGTCTGGTCCTATTACTGCCATCCTGGCATGATTTTCTCCAAGACCCACCAGGGACAGGGGATTTATCTGGAAACCGTCCTGACGATGATCACGCTGGCCGCGCTGTGGAAACATCCCCTTCTCTCCCTGGCCGGCATGGCCGCAATCGTCATCCTCAACCGGAGCTTCCTGCTTTTCCTCAGACAAAACCGCCTCCCGCTCGCAAAAAGCACCGGTGTCATTCTCGTCCGCGATATCGTCTGCGTCATGGGGATCTTTTCCGGAATATGGAACTGTCTCTTTCACCTGTTTCGGTCAATATCCGGCAGGAATCCATTTCCAAAAGAATGATTCTCGTCACGGGGGCAAACGGTCACATCGGAAGCCATGTGGTAAAAAATCTGCTTCACTGCGGATATCGCGTCAAAGCTTTTTGCCGTCCCGGCAGCAATCGGAAAGCCCTGGAAAACCTGAAGGGAAATTTTGAAATCGTCGAAGGAGATATCCTTAATCTGAAAAGTCTGACGGACGCTCTAGCCCAATGTGAAGGCGTCATTCATACCGCAGCCGTTTACTCGACCGATCCCTGCCGGAAAGAAGAAATCCTGAAAACCGCGATCGAAGGCAGCCTCAATACCGCCAAAGCTTCCCTGAATGCCGGCGTTCGGAAATTCATTTACACCGGTTCGGTCGCCGCCGTCGGCGCTTCCTTATCCCCTTCCCGTTTGCTCGACGAAACATCCTGGAACGAAACCCCGGGATCCGCCTACGTGGAAGCCAAACTGAGATCCGAGATAGAGCTTTTATCCTTCGCCAGAGAAAGAAAGCTTCCTCTCGTCACCGTCTGTCCCTCGACCGTTATCGGAGCGGATGATTTTCGCATCACTCCTTCAAATGCTATAATAGCCAAGTTGAAAAACTGGCCCTTCTATCTTCCCGGAGGCATCAATCTGGTGGGAGTTGAAGATGTCGCCGAAGGGCACCGGCTTGCGCTTGAAAAAGGAAAAACGTTCGGGCGATACATTTTGTCAAACGCGAATATGAGATTCAGAGACATTGTCGGGCAAATCGATTCTCTTTTCGGAGAAAAACGCATCCGGTTTCCCTTGCCCATGTTTTTTCTCCGAACCGCGGGATTGGGGTTCGACGCATTGTCCGTCATAACCAAGAAAACAATGCCCTTGAGCCTGAAATCGGTCAATTCCTATCTCGGCCGGTATCATTTTTATTCGAATGAAAAAGCAAAGCGGGAACTGGGATTTGCTCCGGGGCCCATCGCTTTCGATCTGGAAAAAACGATCCGCTGGATGCGATCCTTAGCGCAACGAGATAAAAAACAATGAAAATTCTGATCATCAACCCTCCCTTTTACCGTTTGCAAAGGGCATCCCTCGTTCACTATCCCCCTTCCTGCTGTTACATCGCGGCCGTACTCGAAAAGGCCGGATTTAACGATATCTTGATTTACAACGCGGATTTTGATCCGCACAAAAAAACCATTCTCGGAAACACCAACCATCTGAACATTAAAGCCCTCACGGAGCTCGCGGAAGAATACGACCGGCGATTGCACGACGACGGGGACCCGATTTGGGAAGAAATACGGCAATTCATCCGGCAATACCGGCCGGACCTGTTATTCCTCAGCGTTTTCAGCACCACGCTCACCGCGGGAAACAAAATCGCAAAAACAGCGAAAGAACTGGACCCCGCCATTAAAACCGTCTTTGAAGGCTGCACCAACCGCGGACTGCACTGTGCCATCGACCCCAGCACGAACGCGGACGTTTCCGTCATGGATTTCGCCCTGAGGAAGGAGCCGGAAGTCACCGCAGTTGAACTGGTTCAAGCGTTGGCGTCAAAATCAAACGACTTTTCGAAAATCAAAGGCCTCAGTTGGAAGAAAAACGGCGGCATGGTTCACAATGAAGACCGGCCCCCGCTTGAAGATTTAGACTGGCTTCCCTTTCCCGCCCGGCACCTCCTCTACGGTGCCGAAAAAACACCTCCCCACTCATTCCAGGGAATTTACGGTTCAAGGGGATGCCCCTTCGATTGCGTCTTCTGCGGGTGTCACACGAGCTGGGGATACAAACCCCGCCTCCGCTCCGCGAAAAACATGGTCGATGAAATGGAAAGCGTGTACCGGCGTTTTGGCACAAGATACTTTTATATCTGCGATGACATTTTCTTCATTCAAAAAGACCGGGCCCTCGAATTCTGCGACCTGCTTCTCCGTCGCCGCCTTCCGCTTTTTTGGTCGGCACAGACGCGGGCGGAAATGGCGGACGATAAAACGCTGTCCATGATGAAGAAAGCCGGCGGACAGCATATCGCGGTCGGCGTGGAGGTCGGAAATCCCGGCATCCGGGAACTGATCAAAAAAGGCAACACGGTGGATGACGTGCGCCGATGCGCGAAATTGATCCGCAAGCACGGCCTCTACATGGTCGCTTTCTGCATGGTCGGCCTCCCCTGGGAAGGCACGAAAGAAATACGGGACACCGTCAATCTCATCAAGGAAATCAAGCCTTATATCGTTTATCCTTATCTGGCCACGCCCGCCGCGGGAACCGAACTTGCGGATTTTCTCGCAAGGAAAAATCCTCAGGGCTTGGCCGAATACCGGGACCGTTGCCATATCAGCACCGCTTCTTCTCTGACCGAAGGCATTGATGCGGAAGAAAAAAAGCGGGTCCTCGACGGGGCCATGGAGGAATTTGCCCGGATCAATCGGAAAAGCCTCCTGCTCGACGCCCTGAAGCGGCCGCGATTTTACATGGCCCTCGCGCATGACATGGGGTTCTTTCAGAACCCGGGATTTTTCCTGGGTTATCTTCGGGAATATCTGGAGTAGCGCTTCTTCATGGCAATCCTGAAAAGCTGTCGATTTTTCTTTGGACTGCTCCGGTCGAAATTGCTCCGGAAAAATGTTCCCTTAACCGTCATCATCAACCTGACGAACCGCTGCAATTCACGTTGCAGGCATTGTTATGCGGAATATTACAACCGGAGCGGTGAAAACGAACTGTCCACGGAAAAGGTCAAGGAAATAATCCTGGCGCTCCGCCAAAACGGCTGTCAACGAATCAGTTTCGGCGGCGGAGAGCCGCTATTGCGGAAAGACATCGGCGAACTGATCGCATTCGTCAATTCCCTGGGAATGTATTCCACGCTGAATTCAAACGGGATCCTCATCCCCCAGTTTCTCTCGGAATTAAAAACGGCAAGATCCCGACCGGATTCCCTGGCCGTCAGTCTCGACGGCCGGCCCGAGCATCATGACCGGCTTCGGGGCGCGGGAACCGCGGCAAAGGCCCTCAACGGCATTATCGCGGCGAGGAAAGCCGGCATTCGTGTTCATTCGAATACGGTCCTCAGCAAACATAATCTGAATGACATCGATTACCTGCTGGATCTGGCCCGTCGGTACGGCTTCAAAACGGAATTTTCCCTTGTGATCTCCAACATTTTCGGGAACAGCCTTCCGGAGGACGAATTCAAACCCTCCACGGAAGAATTCCGGAACGCGCTTCTTCATATTATCCGAAGGAAAAAGGAAGGCGCCCCGATCCTGACTTCCGCAAAAGCCTTTCAAAGCGTTTTAAACTGCTGGAAAGATTTCTCGATCGAAGGCGTCGTGAACGCCCCTCCGCCGGAGGGGATGCCGGGATGCCCGGCGGGAAAATTCTTCGGGATCATCGACCCGGACGGGACCTTATGGGCCTGCCCGCATCTGATCGGTAAAATTGACGCGGACAATGTTCTCGAGACGGGAGTCGCGCGGGCATGGCAAACGGCATCCAGGCACCCCTGCAAAGCCTGCTATCAAATTTATCATCATGAGTTCGGGCTTTTGATGGATCTGAATCCTGCCGTTATATGGAATTATGTGAAATCTTGACGCACTAAAACAGAGGAACCGCATGGGCTTTTACAATCGCGCCGCATTTTTCGCAACACTCTTAAAAGACCGGTTTACCGGGGGAAGAACCCCCCTCGTTGTTGTCTTGAACACGACCTTCCGGTGCAATCTGAAGTGCGGCTACTGCTACGGCCAATATTTCGGGCGAAAGGATGCGGACTTCACGACGGAAGAACTCTCCGGCCTGATTGACGGGCTCCGGAAACTCGGCACGCGTTCCATCACGCTGGGAGGCGGAGAGCCTCTCCTCCGCAACGACATCGGCTTTCTCATCCGGAAGATCAAAGACTGCGGAATTGAATGCGGGATGAACACCAACGGGATTTTGATCCCCCGGCGGCTTCCGGATCTGAAAGACATCGACATGGTCACCGTTTCCATCGACGGGCCCAAGGAAATGAACGACGCAAACCGGGGAACGGGATCTTTCGAAGAAATCATGGCGGGAATCGACGCGGCACTCCGGGCCGGGATAAAAGTTCACACGACAACGGTCATCACCCGGCACAACACAGACGCGGTGGACTGGATCGTCAACCTGGCCCGGGAAAAAAGGATGCAGGCGGAATTCAATTTTCTCTTTCATCAATCCGGCGGGAAAAGCGAATCGGACCGATACATGGCCGAGCAAAACCTTTTCCGGAAAGCGGCCAACCGGGTCGCGGAACTTAAAAAACAAGGAGCCCCGATTTTGTTCTCGGAAGCCGTTTACCGCTACGCGGCCGATTGGCCGGATCCTCATCAACGCATTGTCATGGGGCAAGAACCCGATTTTGATTACATACGCTGTTTCGCCGGCCGTTTCATGATGTTCATCGACGCGGACGGGCGAACCTATCCCTGCGTTCAGTTAATCGACGCCTTTGACGCCCTGGACTTCAGGAAAGTCGGCATTGAAAAGGCTTGGGAACACTGTTCCGGGCACGCCTGCAAAACTTGTTACTTCCCCTGCTATAATGAATTCAATAAAATCGCAAGCCTGGACCTCAAAGTTCTCGCAGGACAAGTGATCAGCACTCTAAAAAGCCGCTGACCTGCGATTGTTTATCGCAAGTTAAATCGTTTTTTCGTTAAAACAGCGCACGACGCGCGGATAAAAAAATGGCGGGCAGACTAAAAATCCTTTTGATCAATCCTCATCTTTCGGAACGGATCGCCACCACCATGAACGAAGTCCATGAGGCGATGGAAAAAAAGCCTCCCTTAGGGATTCTTTCCGTCGGGACCTATCTGAAAAATCAACCGCACATTGAAGTAAAACTGCTCGACAATCAGCTGGAGTGCCTCGGCGAAGAAGAGTTAATCCGCCTGGTAACGGATTACCGGCCGGACATTGTCGGGATCACCGTCGTGACCTTCAAACTTTATTCCGCTTTTCGCGTGACGCAAATCATAAAAAAAGCTCTCCCCTCCGCGCATATTTGCTGGGGCGGTCCGCATCTTTCGATTTTCCCGAAAGAATCCCTCCGGTTGCCGGGAATCGATTCCGTCGTTCTGGGGGACGGAGAGATTCCTTTTTCCGAACTGTGCCGGAATTTCGGGGGAAATGAGAGTCTTGGAAGGATTTCGGGGCTTTACACATCAGAAAACTTAGCGGATGATTTGGATTCATTCAAAGAATTTCAACTCCAAGACCTGAATTCCCTGCCCATTCCCGACCTCACGCTCCTGCCCTATAAAAAATACCGGTCTTTCCTGACCAACAACCCGATGGCCACGGCCATCAGCGCACGGGGATGCCCTTTTCATTGCATCTTTTGCAAATTGGACTTCAGCCGCATCCGTTTACTGTCCATGGAAAAGGTGCTTCGACAAATTGAGATCTACCTCGATTTAGGCATTAAAGAAGTGGAGTTCTACGACGAGACTTTCAACCTGAACGTCAAACGCGTAATCGAATTCGCGACCGAAGTCCTTCAAAGAAAATTAAAATTCAAATGGTCTTTCCGGGGCCGAGTCAACGCGGTCAACCTCGAGATGCTGAAATTAATAAAAAAAGCGGGCTGCCAGAGAATTCAATACGGAGTCGAAGCCGGCACGGACCGGGTTCTGAAAATTTTGAAGAAAGAAACGGACGTCGGCATGATCCGAAAGTGTTTCGCGTTGACCAATCAATGCGGAATCGACACCGTCGCCTATTTTATTTTGGGAAACCCCGGAGAAACGCTTGAAGAGATGGGCGAGACCATCAAGCTCGCGCAGGAAATCAAGCCGACCTATCTGGAATACGCGATATTCAACATCCTCCCGGGAACCGAGGCTTACCAAATGGCGCTGGAGCAAGGGATTCTTCAAAGAGATTTCTGGAGAGAATACGCGATGCAACCGGCCCCCGCCATGCCGCTTTTGGCTTGGACAAAAGATTATTCATATGAAACCCTGGAGCAAATGCGCCGGAAGGCGGTCAGGAACTTTTACCGCCGGCCCGGATATCTTCTGAAACGGCTTCTTCATATCAAACCCGAAGAAGCCTATCGAACCATTAAGACCGGTTTTCATATGCTGAGCAAAATGAATCAAAAGTAAGCCATGATTCTCATCAACCCATCTTCCAAAGACACACTCAGATTGTTTCAGCCGTTCCTGCCCCGCTGGATCCCGATCGGCATCGGCTATCTGATGGCGTTTTTGGAACGGGAAGGAATCACCCCCCATTATATCGACGAGCAAATTGAAGACCGCATCTTACCGCGCATTGCGGAAACGATCGCGCGACTGGAAAAACCTTATATTTTCGGATTCAGCGTACTGACGGCAAGCTTCAAACGCGCGATCGAACTTTCGAAAATTCTAAAGACATTGTATCCCGACTCTATTATTTTGTTCGGAAACATCCACCCAACCGCGCTCCCCGAAGAGTCCTTGGCGTATGATCATGTCGATTTTGTCCTCAGCGGAGAATCCGAGCGAACGCTGCCGGAATTATACCGGTGCCTGAAAAACGGAAGTCCCGTCTCTCACATCCCGAACCTTTCCCGCAAGCAGAGCGGGAAAATCATCCACAATCAAAGACTTTTCCCGCACGACGATCTTTCCGATTACCCTTTATTCCCGTATCATTTATTCTCTCCGGAATCTTATGACCTCGGGTTCATCATGAGCTCCAGAGGCTGCCCCTTCAAATGCATCTTTTGCAGTAATCGTATCGTGACCGGCCTGAAATTCCGTTTCCGGCCCGCTGAAGCCGTTTTCGAAGAATTGGAACTTCTCGGCAGCCGGTACCATCTTCGCAACATCTCCTTCCTGGACGACAGTTTTCTGATTGACCGGAACAAAGTCTGCGCTCTGCTGAAAGGAATCCGGGAAAAGGAGTTGCACAAAAAAATGCGGTTTGACTGTCAAGCCCGGGCGGACAATATCGATGCCGCTCTATTGCAAGAGCTTCGCGTGAGCGGATTCGACACCATCAGTTTCGGCCTGGAAGCCGCCACCGACGATGTTCTCAAAACGATCAAAAAGGGAGAAACCAGCGCTCAAATGGCCGATGCGGTCCGACAGGCAAAACAAGCGGGTTTCAAGATCCGCGCGACTTTCATCTTCGGACTTCCCGGCGACAGCCGCGAAAACAGAATGGCTTCCGTCCGGATGGATCAAAAATTAAAACTGGACGTTGTCCGCTACAACAACGCCACCCCCTTCCCCGGAACGGAACTGTACGAAATCGCAAAAAAGCAGAACCGTTTAAACGTTAAAGGGCTTTGGGAAAATTTCAATTCGGTATCACTGCTGATCGAAAATCCTTTCAAGCCGACCCCTTTCTCTTATGTCCCGCCCGGCAGCACGGAGGCGGAAATCCGGAGGGATTTGCTTTACGCGTATTTTGCATCATACGCCCGCTTCCGGAGAATTTGGGACAATCTTTCGGTCCTGGATTTTCGTCCCGGAAAATTCCGAAAAACCGAAAGCCTTTTAAAACGTCTCGGGAAATTCTCCGGGTATTGCGTCTTGGCGGTCTCTCTTTTCGTGAAACTCGTTCAATTTTTTTACTATAGCGTGATAAAGAGGGAAACGGCCGTTTCGTTCCGCTTTTTTTTAAGCGCCTTTTCGGGATTGACGGAATTCAAGGACAGACCAAACCCTCCCGGGCAAGCGTCGGATTAACCGGTTAAAGTTATTTCTTGGTTCAATACGGGGCCGTTTTATGTCACAATAGCGCCTGAAAATTGCTGCCCCGCAGAAAAAGGAGGGTGCCCATGCTGCTGTCCATTGTGTTTTCTTTCCGCAATGAAGCGGAAGTCTTTGAAGAACTGATCAAGCGGGTCCGTGCTGTCGCAAAACATCTCTCCCTTGATTACGAAATGATTTTCGTTAATGACGATTCCACGGACAATTCACTTGATATCCTCCTGAAAGAACGGGAAAAGGACCCGGCCGTCAAGATCATCAATATGTCCCGGTGTTTCGGGGTCCATCAATGCGCTTTGGCGGGCTTAAGGGCGGCATCCGGAGACGCCGTCGTATATATGGATTGCGATCTTCAGGACCCCCCCGAAGTGATTCCCGCCATGGTCGAGAAATGGCGCAACGGCGCGGAAATCGTCCACTCGACAAGGACCAAACGGAAAGGGGAAAATCCGGTCAAGCTATTTCTCACCGGAATGGCTTATCGCTTTCTGAATCTGATCTCCGAAACCAAGATTCTCCCCAACTCCGGGGATTTCAAGCTTTTATCGAGGAGGGCCGTCAGTGAGTTGGTCCGGCTCGAAGAATACGATCCTTTCATGCGCGGTCTGGTGCACTGGATCGGGTTCAAGCAGGAAAACGTTTTCTACGAAAGAGAAGCCCGGCACAAGGGACAGACTCACTTCCCCCTGCTCGGGTGGGGTCCCATGAAAGAATTTGAAAGGGGTGTCATCACCTTCTCGGCCGCCCCTCTCCGGTTGTCGCTTTTTCTCGGATTTGCCATCTCATTTCTTTCCTTCGCGTGCTTTGTGGTCATTCTGCTGAACAAGCTGCTCGGACGCAATGATATGCCCGGATGGACGGCCATCATGAGTTCTATTTTCTTTCTGAACGGCATCGTTTTGTTTACCATCGGCGTTTTCGGTTTGTATCTCGGCCGGATTTACCGGGACGTCGCCAAACGGCCGAACTACATCATCAGAAACTCAGTCGGGTTATAACCCGAACAAACCATGTCCGGCACGGGATCGGAATCAAATCGATACGCCAGAAGGCATCAGTACCGTTTCCTGAAATTCTACATCCCCTTTTTTCTGCTGAAAAAAAGGAAACTCACCCCGAAAAAAATCCTGAACGCCCTGCATTGTTACCTGGCTTATTTTCTTCGCCTGAAAAAATCGGCCCCGACCCCTTTGATGATTAATTTCGAGCTCTGGAACGAATGCAATGAGTCCTGTGTGTACTGCCGGACCGGCCAAGGAGACATTTACGATCAGAACCCCGGGAATCCCGGCGGTTTCATGCCCAAAGGGCAAATGCCTCGGGCCCTCTATGAGGAAATCCTAAACGAAGTAAAAGACCGCCTGTTCCTGTCCGTCCCTTACATCAACGGCGAGCCTCTCATCTACAGGCCGCTTGCCGAAATCATCGCTTTTTCGACAAAAAACCGCGTCGCGACTATGATCGCGACAAACGGCATCCTGCTGGACGAAAAGCGCTCGGGCGAACTGATCGCCGCGGGGCTGGATTTCATCAAAATCCACGTCAGCGGGTTCACCCAACCGGTTCACCGAATCGAACACCGGCGCGGGGATATTGAAACCGTCAAAAAAAACATTGAAACGTTTGTCCGGTTAAATCAAAAACAAGGAAACCCGACCACTGTTTTGATCGATTATATTTTATACGAACACAACAGACACGAACTCGAACTGATGCGGAAATTTTCGGAACGTCTCGGCACTTTCTTCAATGTGCGCCCCGGCGACCCCCGGGGCATGGAACAAGTCGAACGGCCCCAAGGGAACTTGTCGCCGCCGTTGGATCTGGCCTGCGATTGGCTTTGGAAGGTTCTTTCCATCGACTGGGACGGTTCGGTTCTCCCCTGTTGCGATTACGCGGTATGGAGCGGAGACAGGCCTTACGGGAAATACAAACCGGGCGAAACCTCTCTCAGGCAGATATGGAACGGCGGAAAAGTCCAATCGATGCGATTGATTCACAAAACCACCGGACGCCGCAATATCGGCATTTGCTCGCGATGCATCCGGACCGGAATCGCTTTCAAATGGTAAGGGGCCGGCCTTGACGCCCGCAAAACCGGATATTGTGATCATTCAGCAATATCCCATGCCTTATTTCGGAATCCTCTCTCTAAACGCCCACCTAGAAAGAACCGGCTGTCGTATCGAGATCCTGATTGATGCCCTTGAAAAAGATTTGATTCAAAAGCTCCGCTTTCTTAGCCCTTCAATCATCGGATTTTCCGTTTTTTCAACGGAACATTCGTGGCTTTCGGAGACCGCCAGGCGCATCCACCGGGCATTCCCGGAAACGCCGATAATCGTCGGAGGAGTCCATGCCCAAGTGTTTCCCGAAGAAATTCTGACCGATACGGATGCCCGCCTGGCCTGTTACGGAGACGGAGAGGCCGTTCTGGGCCGCGTCATTGATGAAGCAAAAAAACAAAAGCCGGACTGGTCATCTATCCCCGGGATCGCCCACAAAACAGAAAGCGGCGCGATACGCAAAAACCCTCAGGCCCCCCTTTTTCAATACCGGGAAGAAATTCTGGAAACACGGGATATTTATTTCAAGCGATACCCTTCCCTCCGCCGGGACGCGATCTGCTACTTCATCTCAAGCAGAGGATGCCCGTTTTCCTGCAGCTTCTGCTACAACAGTTACCTGAGAGATTCAATCGGCAAAACCGGGTACCTCAGGCGCAAAAGCGTCGGAAATTTCATGCGGGAAATTCTGGCCGCGATCGGGGAATATGCCTCTCCGAGCGTTTTTTTTATCGACGACCTTTTTACTTTCGACAAAATTTGGCTGAAGGAATTCCTTGCGGAATACAAAAAAGAGGTCGGAATCCCTTTTGTCTGCATGACGCGGGCCAAAATACTCGACCGGGAAACGGCAAAAATACTGGCACAGGCAGGCTGCTATTCCGCCTCATTCGGGATTGAAACCGGTAATGAAGCGCTTCGAAGAACGGTACTGAACAAACCGATTTCGAATTCGGAAATGATCGAATGCGGGACCGTCCTCAAGGAAAACGGGATTATCGTCCGGACCAGCAGTATGTTCTGCCTCCCGGATGAAACACTCGACAATGCTCTCGAAACGGTTGAATTGAACATTCAATGCAAAGCCGATCTCGCGGCCTCAATGCTGCTGATTCCCTATCCCGGGACCGCCATTACCGATTACATCAAAAAGAAGGGATTGATCCGTAAGGATTACTCCATCCGGGACATCCCCATGCTTGCCTACAAAACCAGCGCCCTGAATCTGCCCGAAAAAAGAAAAATCATGAATGTGCATTTCCTCCTTTACTTTTTCGTCAGATATCCCTGGACTTATAAAACATTCAAATGGGCCGTCCATCTTGAATCCCTGAATTCCTTGTTTTACCTTCTTTTTCTTCTCGGCTATTTTATCCGGAACAAACACGAAAACAGGCTGCATTGGGGGCAAGTGTTTATTTATGCGTGGCGAAAGCGAAGCCTGATGACCGGGGGAAAAGGATAATCATTTCTCAAGTTGACGGACACCCCCCGAGAACCAAGAAAAATCCCCGGTTCAGTCGGAAGGCCCCGAAAAAAAGCGGCTCATGCCATGGGAAAGAAATAAAAGGGCAATCGACGCAAACGTCATAACTCCCAGCAGACTCAAAATAAATGCCTTCGATTTCGCAAGGTTTCTTACAACAACCGTATGTCGTCCATACGGAATTAAAACAGCCTGCGTTCCGTTGATCGTCGGATAGACGGAAGCTTCGGTCCCGT
The DNA here is from genome assembly GCA_029561555.1 of Candidatus Omnitrophota bacterium. GTDB lineage: Bacteria > Omnitrophota > Omnitrophia > Omnitrophales > Omnitrophaceae > JAKQXH01. The sequence continues at coordinate 26,498 of JAKQXH010000044.1, read as the reverse complement.
CGACTTCAACCCGGTTGAGAGGAAACCGGGCGGGGGCATTTTTTGATAAGTACGGGTAATCCACAACCATCAAAACGGACGGATTCGGATTTTCAAGGGATAACGACACCCCCGATTTGTCGGGGAATATCATCCGGGCAAGGATTGAAACATCCTGGACGCTATTCCCCTTATAGCATTGGTCATAATACCGGTCCCGGTATTGTTTACGCCTCGCCTCCAGATCGCCAAACACATCAATCGCTATCGTCTCCTGCGGCGGATTCAAAACATCCGCCGAAACGGGGATATCGCGTTTGTTGGATCGGATAAATTCCTCGGCAGCCTGATTGGATTTTAAATAGCCGTAATCTTCCGAAAACCGGAAATCCCCGGCGCAGGCCTTCGTTGCGGCATATTGCCTTACCCAATAATTTCTCAAAAATAAAATTCCGATGTGATCCGAGAAATCAGGCGGCATCTGCGGCAGACTGTCATCAAAATAAGTCCCCGGCGTCATGCGAATAACCGCCCGGAAACGATCATTGACTGCCCGGAAACGTTCGTCCTGTTTCTTTCGGTCATAGGTCGAGAGTCCCCGTATTTTTTCCGGCAGGCTTTCCCTCGCGTTGATATACGCGGTCGGATTAAAAGCGTACTTTCCGAAATCCGTTTCATAATCGCTGCTTGAAATAGGATAAATCATGTTCGGCGCAAAAACGATCGCAAACAAAACACATAAGCTCGGAAAATAATTCTTTGCTCTGAAAAACTGAGCAAATACCGCATAAAGAATCACGCTCCCGTACATGGCCGATTTATAAAAAAGCGTCCCCCCGTCCCCGCCCCCGGTAAACCGGGTCACCATAAAAAAAAGATCCTGTAAAATAAAAATCGCCAGCATCTTCGTGAAAACATCGACCTGTCTTTGAAGGAGCCGGTAAACCAGGAGCAGGACCCCGACACACGAGAGGATAATTTTGATGTTCATGAAGTTGAAATACACGAATGAGTGAGTCAGGGTCGGCCAGAAAACCATGCTCGGATTTTCCCAAACACGCCCCGAAGCATAGACCCCGCATCCTTTGATTAAATAGAGATAATAGGCAAAATAATTGAAAAGGCCGCAATGCCGTGCGACAAAAAGAAGAAACGGAGCCGCGCCGATTAGGAAACCCGTTGCCAAGATTAAATTTCGTTTCCATTTTTCAATTAACGGATTGTTCGAAAAATTGACGGCGGCAAAAAGGACAAAAAGATTCACTCCTCCCAGCAGCGCAACATCCCAAACCGAAGCCAGGTTGAGTCCTGCCAGAAACCCCGCCGACAAGAGAATCCAATGGGTTTTTCTCCCCTCCGCGTCGCGCTTCAGGTAAAAAAAGCAGGCCGCCATGCCGGGCCAATAAAACAAATATCTCTGCCACATGTCCCAGTTGTTATAGTCGTAGTAGAAGGGCATGTACCCGGCCAAACCCAGCAGCAGGCACGGGATGACGATTTTCCGGCCCGTAAAAACATAAATGGTGAGATAAAAACCGGTCATGCCTAAAGCATAGACAAGCATTTTCGCATTGACAATCAACGCGTAATCATACCGGAACAATTTCATCAGCAATGCGTTGTAAAGCATCCAGCCGATCCCCGGTGACGTGATTTGCGCAAAATATTTCCCGCCTCGCAGGAACAGTTCCGCGGTCCAAAATGCGGTCGTGGAAGTTTTATGCATCACATTCCCCCAGTTCCCCAGAGCATCCGGATCCGCGCTGAACATCAGGGGACTGAAATAGCAAATCATCATCAGGGGAACCACCAAAAAATAGGCAATCCGGTTCAAACCGCTCAACGGATCAAAATTTTTTTTGAGACGAAAGCCCAAAATCAGGCCTCCTGCCGCCGCCAGAGATGCGGCTACAGACGAAAGTAAGACCGGGCTGCCGGATGAAAAAAAACGGAAAAGGTCAAAAGTCAGAAATCCAAAAGCGACCGCAAGTATCACCGCATAGCTTCCAAACAATGGGGGAAGGAAATGTCGCCCCAAACGGGCCGACAGCCCATAGGCAAACGCAAAAACAGCGATTGGAAGGAAAAAGCAAAAGCCTATTAGCACGAAAACAAAACTCCCCTCACAAACTCTCCCGCCCCCCATTTTCCCCAGCAAATAAAAACCAATAAAAATCAGGATCAGCGAAACCTCCCAAAGATTTTCGGATCCCATCTGCGGATGTCTCCGCCGGATCCCCAGGATTAGAAGATTCAATCCGTTTGAAACCAGGTACAGGAAAAGGCTCCCCCATAAGCCCGCAAACAAAAGCGAGATCCGGCCGGAAGACAAGGCGGTCAGAAAAGGGATCCCCAAAATAACAAAACTGCCGGCCGTATTTTTCACGCAGTCGCCGGGGCACATCTTAAGAAAAGCATAAGCTTGATTCGTCAGAGTGAAAATCAGTATTCCCGCCGTCACGGCGGCAGGGACACAAAAAACCTCAATCAGGAATTGCGTCGTAAAAAAAGGGGAAAGCCCTCCCGTCAACACATTCAAGCGGATCCATCCGCCGTTTTCAAGGAGCTGAGCCGCCCCTCTATGAAGCCCCAGGATTCCCAACATCAGGCAGAAAAAATAACGCGGGGAAAGATCGAAGATAATCTGAAAAAAGCCGGAAGGAAAGAAACCGGTTGTAGGTCGGACCCGTTCTTTAAAAATCGTTTTCCCGAGGTTCCATTTCATATTTTAATAGCAGATTCTAATATCGTTTTGGTATTTACCGCAAGCGTTATCCCTCAAATCTCTTCCGTCCACAGACGGCCGCCTTCCCGATCTTTCCACCGGGCCCCATTCTCCTCCGGAATTCTTAATTGGAACAACTCCCGAAGTTATTTTATACTAATCGTAGGACGCTGCGGTAAAACCGCCGGGACCGGTTTTCTATCTTTATAATCAAGGTATTTTTACAAACGTTTTCCGGGGGAGGGTGAGACACTTCATCACGCGCAATTCATGAAAATCCTGCTGATCAATCCCGCTTTCGATTATTACTCGCCGCATTTATTAATCAAAGAACCTTTGTCTCTCGCCTATTTGGCGGCCTATCTCCGGAAACACGGATATTGTACCGCCATATTGGATGCGGCAGCTTCGGAAGTCAAGAAAAACGGAGCTGTCTGGCATTACGGGCTTTCAAAACAGGACGTTATTCATCGGATAAAAGAATTCAAGCCGGACATCGTCGGAATTACCTGCCCTTTCAGTTTACGGATTGACACCGCGTTGGAGATAGCAAGATCCGCCAAAGAAATCAGCAAGACCATTATCACGGTGATCGGAGGAATTCATCCGACCATTTTCCCCCGGGAAACCGGAGCCCATCCTGAAGTGGATTACGTCATAATCGGCGAAGGCGAAAAATCCTTTTTGGCTCTTGTCCGCCATATCGAGTCGGGAAAGTCACCGGAAGAAATAAAACTCGACGGCTGTGCCTATAAAGCAGACGGCACGATAAAAGTGTGCTCCAAAACGGAATTCATCCTGAGACTGGACGAACTTCCTTTCCCCGCCAGGGACTTACTCCCCATGGAATTCTACCTGCAAAACCCGTCGGCCGTCCTCTACGGGCTGGGACAAAACCGCGCTGCTTCGATCATCACCAGCAGAAGCTGTCCCCGAAAATGCACTTTTTGCAGCATGTATCAATCTCATGGAACCAAGTGGAGAGGGAGAAGCGCCGAAAATGTCTTCGAAGAGATAAAAATTCTCCTAAAAGACTTTCGGGTGAGAGAAATCTTCTTCATGGACGACAATTTGACATACGACAAATCCCGAATCATCCGGTTATGCGAATTGATTCTCAGCGGCGGACTGAAATTCAAATGGAACACCCCCAACGGAATCGCCGCCGATCACTTGGACGCGGGATTGGCCCGGTTAATGAAAAAAGCGGGCTGCGTCAATGTTTGCATCGGCGTTGAATCCGGGAGCGCTTTCATCCGGAATCACGTCATTAAAAAAGGGCTCAGCGAAGAAACGATTTACCGGGCCCTGACCGCCTGCAAACAAGCGGGACTTCCCGTTATCGGCTTTTTTATTCTGGGGATTCCGGGGGAAAACAAAGATTGTTTTTCCGAAACCCTGAAAATGATCCGGAAATTCCCGTTCAGCATGGTCGCAACAAGCTTTTTCACTCCTTTCCCCGGAACCAAACTGTATGACGAATCCGTCCGGGAAGGCTATCTCCAAGCGGATTACTGGAAAAATATCGACCGATTCAACGCTCCGATCGTTGAGACTCCGGATTTTGACAAAAAAGAGCTGAGACGGAGAGAAAAAATTTTTTATTGGGAATTTCTAAGATCTCATTTTCCGAATTTAATACTCGACATTTTGAGCGGACGCTTCATTTTTCTGAACCGGCGGCAAATAAAAAGATTCCTTAAAGAAAAATTCTGCATACAATAAAGTTAAAAATGAGGACCCGATGAACAGCCAAAAACAAGCACCCATCGCGACATTGATCTCCAGGGCCCGTTTCTTCTCAAGATTGCTCTATTCCAAAGCCCTCAACAAACCGTTCCCGCTTGTCGTCACTTTCTCCCTGACCCCTCAGTGCAATTTCGATTGCGCCTATTGTTACGGTGATTACAAAAACAGAAAAAGGGAGAAAAATCCGATCACCACGGAACAAGCTCTCGCGGCCATAGAGGAATTGGCCCGGATGGGGATGTCTTTTCTGCAGCTCAGCGGAGGGGAACCCTTGCTGAGGGAAGACATTGACCGGATCGTAGACAAAGCCAATGCTTTGGGGATCACTTTGGGGATCAGCACCAACGGAAGTTTGGTTGAGAAAAAAATCGAAACCGTGAAGAAAATCAAAACGATTTGCATCAGTTGGGACGGGAACAAACCCAGCAATGATTCAAACCGCGGAAGCGGCACATTTGAGACCATTATGAAAGCCATCAAAGCCGCAAAAAAAGCGGGGGTGAATGTTCACACTTACACCACCGTCAACCGGAACAATCTGGCCGCCTTAGACGGAATCCTGGAATTCGCGAAACGCTTTCATATTTACACCGAATTCGGCTTTTTCGTTCAAAGGAGCTTAAAAAGCGACGCGGATTATCAGAACCTGGACATCTCCGTAGACGAGTACCGGGAAGCGGTCAAAAAACTGATTGCCTATAAAAAACGCGGCTACCCCATCCTTTTTTCGGAGACGGTCATGCGAAAAATTCTGGATTGGCCCGATTACACCCGGAAAGTCATCCTCTCCAAGAATCCGCCGGAATTTGAATACATCAAATGCTTCGGCGGGAGACACATGATATTCATCGATTGCGACGGGAAAGTTTATCCGTGCATCCAATTCATCGGGAAATTTGACGGGTGGGATTTCAGAGAAACCGGGATGCGGAAAGCCGTCCGGCATTCCCTGGATCACGGCTGCAAGGCCTGTTATCTGATGTGCGTAAACGATCTCAATTTAATGTTCAGCCTGACGCCTTCCGTTCTCCGCAATTATTTCAAAATTACAGTGGATGAGGGGCTGAAAAGCAAGAAATTCGACCCGGCTGAATTTGACGCCTACGTGGCCGAATATTTGAGCCCTCGGGGAGTTTCCCCTATGTCAATCGAGGGTTGCCCCTGAGGAACCCTCGATTTTTCCGATTCAACCTATTGAATGAAATATAAGATTACGCGTATTCTTGAGGAATAAGGGAGGGGAGAGGCTTCCCGGCTTCTCAAATATTTAAAAACTTGAAACACTTCCGAAAGCAAAGCAATCTCTTGTTAAAAATAAGAATCAATCCCGTCCTGTTGGTTTCGCTTATTGTCCTGATAGGAGTCAATCTCCTTTACTTGGCAAAAAACTTCATTCCGATGGTCGACACCCTGGTGGGCTTCCATATTTTCTTCCATTTCTATAACGAATTCTTCCATAACGGCCAGATTGCCGGCTGGCTTCCGTACGGTAATTTTGGAGGCTCAAGTGAATTTCTTTTCCTCATGCAAGCGGCAACAAGCCATTTCGCGGTTTTATTGGGAAAATTATGCCGCATTTCCGATGTCTTATCGCTTTACAAATGGAGCATTGTCATTGACCAGATCTTATTCCTAACCGGGGTGTATCTCCTTTCAACACGGCTTTTCAGGAGAAAAAGCTCCGTCCTTTTTACGTGCCTCGCCTCGATCGGAAGCACGGTTTGGTATTCGCAATATTTTCTCGACCTGAGAATTTTCTACCTCCTCCCTCTCGCCATTTATCTCCTTCTCCGGTTCTTCGAGGAAAGTAACCCGAAGTTTCTCTGGCTCTGCGGCATCACCTTCATTGCATGGTTCCTGGACGGCGTTTATGCCGTGATCCTTTGGGCATATCTGTTCTTGATCTTAAGCGCCTTCCTCTCCGCCCAAAAACGGACGGCTTGGAAATCTCTTTTCCGGAAATCCCCCGGCAATTACCTCGCGTTTTTCGTCTTTTTATTGATGGCCGGCATTGTGATCTATTATCAAACGCACTCTCTCGCGAACGTTTCCTTTAACGTAGCCGGGCGGGATTCGCTGAAAAAGACGGCCGATTTGAATACTTTTCTGACCTACGGAGGCAATCCGAGTTTAACTAACGTAATCCGTTCATTCCTTTTCGGATGGCCCACCTGCCTGTTGATTGCCAGCCCTTTAGATAACGTTATTTACATCGGAATTCTGCCGCTGTTATTTTTCGCCTGGGCGCTTCTAAAAGAAAGGGATCTCCTCTTCTGGGGCATCACCGCCTGCATTGCGGCTCTGATCGCCCTGTCTCAGGGAGGACTGTTTGCCAAAATGGTTTATCATCTTCCCGGCATGTCCTACTACCGTCATATTGGCCTGATTTACGGTCTTGTAAAGGTTTTGATCATTATCGCGGCCGGTTTCGGCTGGGAAAAATTCTGGTCTTCCCGCAACAAAATTCTTTCGGCAGGTTTGGTTATTGCAATCTGGATATTACTCGGAACCCTCTCAACACAATTCCCCATGAAAAATCTCATGGCCCGTTCCGACTTTGTTCTCACCCCGGAACTGATCAAAATTTGGCATTTTGTTTTCATCGGCAGACTTTTTGTTTACGCAGGAGCATTGGTTCTCCCATTTTTACTCGCGCGTTTCCCGCTTCGATCCGGTTCCGGCCGATCCGCCGGAACCTCCGAAAGACAGTGGTTCCCGATCGCTTTTTTGATCGCCTTTGTTTTTGATCTTTTCTCGTTTCAGGCGATGATTTACGCGCAGTCACCGAAAGTAGCACCCGAGTTCGACTCGGCTCTCAGTTGCTTCAAAGTCAACGCACTGCGCTTCCAAAGCGAAAGATACCAGCTCCCCGTTTCCGATCATCAAATACGCGCAACCAAACTGATGGAACAAGCTTGCTTTCCCGAAAACCTTCACACCATTATGTATAATTTCATTCAACTGGATCCGGCCCGGTCCTTCTATCGGTCTGATTGGTGGTCGCCGGGAGCGCTCAAACTATCACAAATCTATAACTTCCGGCGTGACAATGCGTTAAAGCAAATTCTCGGCATCGAATCCCCAAAACTTCGGCTGATTCCCAACGCCGTTTATCTTGACAATGAAAATTCGGCATGGCCGATGCTGCTCAACATTCCAAATATCGATCAAGTCGTTCTCCTGCCAAAACGGGACGGATTGCCGCCTACCGTCACAAACGCCGATCCTTCGCCGGCCGCAAACGGAACGATACGCGTTCTCGATTTCAATGCGAATAAACTGTCCCTGGATGTGACTGTTGCGGCGGAAAAAGGTTCTTGGCTTGTGTACGCCGACGCATGGCACCCCGGCTGGCACGCCTTTGTGGACGGGAAAGAAGTCCCGGTCGAAAAAGCGTATTTTGCTTTCAAAGCGGTCCGGCTAGGAAAAGGGCGCCATCTTGTGGAATTCAAATACTGGAACGGTTTAATGTCGATTTTCAGTTACGTGATCGCAATATTTTCCGTCATTTACGTTTCTACGCTTCTAATAATATTCCTGGCGTTGCTATTCCAAATCAGGATCTCCCTCCCCTTCAATCGAAAAGCATTTCCCGAGAAAAACACCCGTCCGTCTTCCCCGACCGCATCATGAACTTGCCGCCGGAAACCCCCGACATAGCCTTCTGCCCCTCAAGCCGGAAACCGGTCCATCCTTTCATGAAAATTCTCACTAAAAATTGGGTAATACTGCTGTTCTTCCTGATCGCTTCTTTTTGGATCTACCGGTACGGCATTGTCGCCTACCCGCGTTCGGACCAGAATTTCTTCATGATCGAACGCCAATACTTTAACTCCGATTGGGACTACTTTATTCATTCGTTCCACTACGCCAGGACACGGCATATTTACCAGGAAAAGGGACTTTGGATGAAGCCGGGAACGCTGGGAACGCTTGCCCTGTTGGACATCTTTTCCAGGACCAATCTGTACGCCGTCGGCGCGCTGAGCATTATCCTGCACGCCCTTATCTGCTTCTGCCTATTTCTGCTCATCCGCTGCATCGCTCCGATATGGTTTTCATTTCTTCTGGCCGGAACCTTTCTCTTTCAATACACGGGAATGGAAATGATTGTCTATCGGCACATCAGTCCCTATATGTTCAGCATTTTATTTGCAAGCCTGGGACTTCGACTGCTTTGCCGGAACGGAGAGAAAGACCTTTCCTCAAAAACTTCTATCGGCGCAAGCGGCCTTTTCCTAATCGCCTGCCAATTTCATGAAATCATTTTTGCCACAATGTTCGCTTGCGGGTTTTTCTTCCTTTGCACAAGTCTTTTCGGCTTTTACCGCAAAAAAAACAGCGCCCCGTCCCACGGAACAGATTGGAAACTCTGCCTGGTATTTTTCGCGCCGGTTCTCCTGAGCCTGCTTTTAAACCATCGGGAACTGCTGCTGCAATTGACGGCCCCCCCGACGGAAAGCACCCTGTATCCAAATCCCGGTTTCCTGAAAAGCAATCTTCTGAGAATAAAAGAAATCTACGCTCTTCCGGGAGTTTTTCTAACGGCATTCGGCCTGCCCAATCTGGTTCATCTCCGCTTGGATTGGGATATCGGAGGAAGAATCGTCTGGGATTTTTCTCAGATGCCCAAATGGGAAATCTGGTTTTCGACGGTCATTTCACTGTTAAGCATCATCGTGAATTTCGCTTACGCATTTTTCAATTATGCGAAGCGGAAAGATTTTGCATCCGTCACATTGGCAATTTTCGCTTCGTCATACCTTTTGATGCTATTTCTGGGGCTGGCCTCCTACCGGGGCGTCGAATACTTAACTTCGGCGACTTATTACTACTATGCGGGTAATTTCATGTTTTTTATTCTTCTGGGAACGGTCTTCAGATCCCTTCATGTCTTGTCCGGACCTTTCCCCAAAAAGACATTTTCAAAATTCGCCTTGGTCATTTCCTGCTGCGGCCTTTTCTGCCTCTTTCAAATCGGTTACGGATATCGGCAGATCCAAGAAGTTCTCATTCCCGCTTTTAAACCCCAAAACAATACGGCGCAAATCGCACAAAAGGTCTCGGGTTTTTTCCGGAAAAATCCGGATTATTGTTACGGCGGGACTGCGGTTCAAAAAATCGCGAAAGCCATTCCGGACGGATTGCTGGACCGGCAATCCTGCCAAAGTTCCGAAAAAACCCCGCTTTATCTCACGGAAAAAGCGGACAAAAGCCTCTGGTACTCCAGAATAATTTCCGAGAAGGAAAACGCGGTGGAAAGTTTCGGTCACCCGGGGCCCGCAAACACCATTGTATTTTCCGAAAACCCTAAAACACAATCCCCGGTTGAAATCAAAGGGTTCCCTATTTTCATAAGCCAGGAGAATCACGCCCCTGCTTTATTCGAAGCCGAGATGACCGGAGAATTTATCGGAGGTCTCATCGTAGGGCTCCGCGACCCTCAAAATTATACCGCATTCATCGCCAGTCTTTACTATCTTTACACCCGCATTGTTTTGAACGGAGAGACCTCGCCGGCGATTTGCTTTGCCGTCGGGGCCTTTCAACGAAATTTTCGCTTTTCGTTCCGAAAAATCGATTCGGATTATTTTTTGTTTTACAATGAAAATATTATCGCCCGCTTGGAAGTTATATCGAAAATTTGTCAGTTTAACGGAAGGATCGGGCTTCACGCGATTGCCAGACACAATGAAAAACTGATTTTCTCAAATATAAAACTAATCGAACCCAAAAACCCCGAATCCAAAGTTTTTCATTGGAAGCCCGTATTTCCTTCCGGCATCACAATTCCCCGGGAATAAAAACAGTTTGCCGTCTTCCGGGAAACGAATCCGAATTCACATTACGCCGGAGGACAGAAGTCTCCGCTTCCCGAAGCAACCAACGCTTCCTCAACGGGAGTGCAATGCTTCTTCGCGAAAACTCTCAATAAAACGGCCTGCAGGCCGTGAAAAAGTCTTCGAATCCCCGTCGGATGCGTCAGCAAAAGCAGAAGATAGGGAATTAAAATCCTGGCTCTGAAATAAAACTTCCGGTAGCCCAGTCTGGAATACCGTTCGATCTCATCGGCAGTCAAGCCGTTCGGAACGAACACCATATACTGAAAATTCATCTTGCTCCAGGTCCGGTCGAATTTTCCGTACCGGTCCGCGATATTATAAGCGGGAGTCCCCGGCATCGGCGTGAAGACGGTGTAATTAAAATCATCGAGAGGGATTTTTCTCATAAAATCAATCGTCTGCAGAATCGATTCGCGAGTTTCCCCGAAATGCCCGATCATGAAAAAACCACGGACCCTTAGCCCCGCCTTTTTCGTGAGGGTCACCGTCTTTTCGATCTGTTCCAAAGTCACCCGCTTGTTCAACAGGTTCAGGATCCGCTGGCAGCCGCTTTCGATTCCGTAACTGATCAGCCAGCAGCCCGCTTTTTTCATCAGCCGGAACAATTCCAAATCCCCCTGATCCACCCGCGAATAGCAGGACCAGGTAATATTGATCTTCTCCCGGAGAATCCCTTCGCAAATTTTCGCCACCCGGTCGCGGCTGATCAGGAAATTATCGTCATAAATGCTGATATCATTGATGTGGTATTTGCTTTTCAAATGGCGGATCTGCTCAAGCACGTAGTCGGCGCTAAAACTCCGGAAATCGCCGAAAAGCATCCGGCTGTTGCAAAAAATACACCGCGCCGAACATCCCCGGGACGTCACCAAAGTCGTCGACGGCAGACGAAGATACGACGACGCGGAAGCTCGATAGACCTGGGCAAAATCGGGGATCAAATCCCACGCCGGCATCGGAAGGGCGTCCAAATTCATAATCGGGGGCCTTTTGGCGGTTAAAACGGTTTTCCCGCCCTCCCGGTAAATGATGCCGGGGATTTCTCTAATCGGCAAACCTCCCTCAAGGGCTTTCAGCAATTCAAGAATCGAATACTCCCCTTCTCCGATCACGCCGATATCGAAATCCGGGAAACGTTTCATCGTCTCTTCCGGCGCCGAACTCATATGGGCCCCCCCGACCAGAATTTTTACCTTCGGGTTGCGGGCTCTGATTTTTTGCGCGATTTTTCCGCTCCGGTCGACGGAAATCGTTACCGTACTGATGCCGAGATAATCCGGAGAACCGGAAAGAATCCTCTCCACGGTTTCTTCAATCCCGACCCCCTGCGCCGCGGCATCAAAAAAATCGATCTCGTAACCCGATTTTCTCAAAACGGCGGCAAGGCTGATTAAGCCGTAAGGCATGCTTCGCCCGATGGCTGAAGCCAGCGCCCCGGACCGTTCCCTGGCGCTAATCGGCGGATTCAATAAGAAGACTTTGCTCATATTAAGAGAGAGTGTCCGTGAAAAACAATTTACACGTCAAACCATTCGATAAAAAATCAAAAAATGCATCTTCGATTCCTTCGACGAAACCTTCCTATATAATTACGGAATCTTTTGCGGAAATCTAAATTTAATATACAATTGTTTTCGCGAACGGGCAAGAAGTCCGGGATTCAAACCGGATTTGATTGGAATGCGGTTCCATCAACTGGAAAGGTTTGTTATGGCGCATATTGTGATTATCGGTGCGGGAGTCATTGGGACCACGATCGGGCGCGCATTAGCGTTTAAGAAAGCGGGACCAATCACCATTCTCGAGAAAGAGCCCTCCGCCGGGCAGCATCAAAGCGGCCGCAACAGCGGGGTCATCCACTCCGGCATCAATCAGAAACCGGGTTCCATGAAAGCCCGTATGTGCGTCGAAGGGAACCGGCTTCTCCGCGAGTACTGCCGAAAAAAGAAAGTCCCGATGGAGGAATGCGGGACCCTGGTCAGTGCCCGGACGGAAAAAGAATGCTGCGTACTTGAAAAACTTCTTGATATGGGAATGCAGTGCGAAGTCCCGGGACTCAAAATAATCACACAAAAAGAATTGAAAGAGCGGGAGCCCGCTTCACTGGGAATCGCCGCGCTCTTCTCGCCTCAGGGCGCAACCGTAGATGCCCCCGCACTGATGGAAGCGCTCACGCAAGAAGCGAAAGGTCTGGGGATCCGTTACCGCTTCGGCACAAAAGTTACCGGCATCGACGGGAAAACCGTTTCCACCAACCAGGGGAAAATCGAGGCCGATCACGTCATCAATTGTGCGGGGCTTCACTCGGACACGATCGCGCACATGATGGACGTCGGCAAACAATACCGGATTATCCCCTTCCGCGGCGAATACATGGAAGTCAGAAACTGCGGCGTCCGCTCGATGATTTATCAGGCACCGGATTTGCGTTTTCCCTTTTTGAGCATTCACCTCACGCGGGAAACCGACGGGCGGGTCCTTGCCGGCCCAAGCGCAGTTCCTGCTTTCGGACGGGAAGCTTATAATAAAGAATGGGTATGGCGGGAAATGCCGGGAATATTTCTTTCGAGGCAGTTCATCCGGCTTTTCATGAACCCCGAATTCGTCGGTATTGCTTTCGACAACGCCATGGTCTCATTGTCCAAATCAGCTTTTCTCAGGCAGATCCAATCATTGGTCTCAGGAGTTAAATCAGACGATATCATTCCCGCGCGCGCCGGGATCCGGGCTCAAATGGTGGACTCAAGCGGGAAAATGGTTAATGACCTTGTCGCGGAATACTTCAAAGATTCGACCCATATCCTGAACGCCGTATCCCCCGGCCTGACGTCAAGCCTCGCCTTTGCCGAACACGTCGCGGATAGAATCCTGAATCCGCAGTCCTAAAAACAAAAAGACCGCCCGGTTTTGGGCGGCCCCTTTGTGAAGGTTATCGCGAAAAAGCCTCTATTTCATCCCAACGCCTCTTCCAACTCGAGCTGATCTTCATACCATGCAAGAAGGGTGTTCTCCTCTCCGTCGTCCTTCTTGTCAAATTGGCGGCTCCCGGAATTCCCGAACGACAGCGCCAAAATAAAAACCTGAGCCTCCCAAGGGTCCAGATCCGCCTCGCCGGACTTTATCCCTTCCCCGCCCCCGCCTAAATACTCTCGGATCAAATCGGATTTCAGGAGCCTGGCCAAGTCCAACTCCGAAGCGCTTTTCTTTTTTTCGTCCGATCTGAAATCACGGGATCTTCTCGCCGATTTTTCGCTCACGCCAAACTCCCGCTTCCAGAACTTCCCGGCTCCGAATTCACGGGCGGATTCTCTGACTAGATCCCCCCAAAGGTCCTTTCGCTCGAAAATATTGGTCACCAGATAAGCTCTTTTCTCGATCGGAAACCTGCTGATCCTCACCGGAGGAAGTTTGCCTTGAAGGGCCAGTTCAAACCGTTTCCCGTCCACTTCACCGGCAGGCCCGGAAATCGGAAGTCCCATAGCGGTCATTTTCCCGATCAAGGCAGGCAAGAGTTCTGTCGCGAGAAATCCGACTGACTTTGACTCGAGATTCAGAGTATCCTTCGCTTCCGGCGCCAAGACGGATCCGCGAATTTCAGAGCCGATCACCTCCGCATTCAACACGGGCGCGACCACCATCGCGCTGTCCATGGCCAGCATCGAGGACTTCATCATTCCGCCGGCCGTCACTCCGCTTCCCGCCGCCAGCGCGCGCATATCCAGCAATCCCAGAAGTTTCTCGGGAGGGATCAGCGTCAGATAGAGATATTTTGCTTTCCGGGTAACATCAAGTCCCGAAAGGAGGTCTCTGTTCCTCCGGCTTGCCCAAAACGGAATATTTGCGAGTTGGCCCAAGGTAAACGAAACATCCTCCAGTCCCAATTCCATATCCGCATCGTCCGCCGCTTGAAGTCTCGTGCTTTCTTTTGACACACCGCCGGATATCAGACCGCTGACGACACCGGTCTTGACGGAAACTTCCGAAACGCTCCGATCCCCCTTGACTAATTCTTTCAGCAATACCGAAAACTCCGCTGAAAGCTCTCCGTTCTTTTCAAGTTCAACCAGCACGGCCGTCAAGGCTTTTACATCCACCAGTACCCCTCCGATATTCAGCACACTGACTGCCTCCTCATAAACTTCTTTCAACCTGTTCAAGGCTTCCGCTCCCTCATCACCGGTAATTTCCGTCAGATACTCCAACTTCCGGCTCAATTCCTCATAACGTTCGCTAACTTGGGAAAGATCTCCGACGGAAACAGCGCCGCGGGAATCCCGGAGGGAATCGACAAACTCGTTGAAAGCCGGAAGATCCTCTTCATAGAAATTTTCTATCCCCGCCACGGCCAGTTCATAATCCGATTTCTCCAAAGCTGCGGCAAAGCGCTTCCAGTTGAACGCGCCCTTCTTATTGAAAAGAGAAACCCCGAGATCCAGCATGCGTTCAATCGTTTCCGCAAGAAGCATTCGCAATCCAAGCTCTCTCGTAGGACGATCTTTCGGGTTGTAATCGTTTATCGGCAGGACAGGAAGCCAGATCCCCGTCTCGATTTCCATGTTTCCTTTCACCACCCCTGAATCCAAACCGGCCACGCTAAGGCTCATCCCGTCGATTTTTGCCACGAAAATATCCGATACGGGCTGAATCCGGATATCGGGATCTAAAACCACCGGGTCTTCGATCAAAAGGCCCGGATATTTGGCCGCCAGCAATTCCAACAAGGCTTCAAACTGGGCAACCGTTTCTCCGTCCAAAAGAAAAGTATTCTTCCCGAACCGCACCGCATGTTCAGAGAAAAATTTTTCGACATACGTTTTCATCTTTTCATTGAGCCGGTTAGCGATTGCTTCGAGTTCCGCTTTCATCGCATCATCCTTACCGCTCAGCGCATCGTTCAATTCAGAAATCACCTTATTCCTGAAATCCTGAACGGCTTCAAAAACCCCCGCGACATCCCCTGCCGGGATAGTCCCGTCTTCCGCCAGAATTTCATCCAGCGCCGCGACGGCTTCGTCATAGCTTTTCTCAGCCATACCGGCGGCACGCTCCAGCGCCAAATCACGGTCCGTGAGAAGTTCCATCAAACGATCAATATCCACGCGCCGCCCCTTGACCACTTCGTCCTGAAACCGTTCCACCAATTGAGCGGCAAGCTCGAGATATCCCAGTTCGGAAATCTGAGAAATAATCTGAACGTATTCCGAATTCCTGGGAAGCGCCACCACCTGGTTGCTTAAAAACTGCTCGAGTTTGTCGAGACCCCGGATATCTTCCATGCTGACCCCGTAAAAAGCGGCAAAATGATGCGCCGCGATAGAATCCCCAAACTTGTCCTTGAGATAAGCCAGCATGGCGTCTGTGATCTCCTTGGCGGGGATCGTCACATTGCGCCCGCCCACTTTAATAATCAGATCCGCGTCGCCGACCATGGCCACAAAAAGATCAAAGACCTTCTTCTGGAAAATCAGCTGAATCTTGTCTTCGACCGCAATCACATCCTGCCGTTCATGTTTGTTGGCTTTTTGCGTGAGAAGCTCGATTAAATCAGCCCGTAATTTCAGGACCTCATCATAAAGCGCCTGAATTTCCTCGATCGTGTATTTGCCTTTCCGCATCCCCTCAAGCTTCGCCGCAATTTCTTCGCACAGTTCCCGCGCTTGAGCGGTCACCGCCTTCTGCATCGCCTCAACGCCCTTCAAATATTTTCGCAAGGCTTCGGGATCGACTTCCTTCATGCCGTTCTGATTCACAAAAAACACCTCTTTCGCGGCTTCCGGGAGCGGATCCGCGGAAAGCAGGCGACGAATCACGTTTGCGATCACTTCAATCCGTCCGACTTGACTGAGCCCATTTGCATCGTAATACGTGACGTCGTCAAAGCGAAAATTCAGGTAATCGTCTGCCTCCGTCCAGGTTTCAGCTTCCTTCACGTCACGGCGTTTAAGCCCTGCGAAAAGCTCTTCATCGTATTCTTTCGACCAGGGAAAGTTTTCAATCGCCAAAATCTGCCAAACCGGCACCTTTACCCCATCCACCGTAAGAAAATCAATCTGGTTCAACTGCTGGTAAAAATAGTCGCGAACCGGGTATAAATTTCCGCCGGCATTCCATGCCTCCAAACTCCAGCTGTTGATCCAGCTCTCCAGCGTCGATTTCTCCTGAGCGGAAAGATGCGCGACATAATCGGTAAGATTTCCCTTTAAATCCGCCGTCAAACACGCAAAGATATCTTTGAAGGCAAGAAGATCTTCGAGAGTTTTGATCCGGACGTCTTTCATCTCATCCAGGGCTTTTGCGCAGAGAACCTTTACAATCCCCTTTACCCTCATCTCAAGGCTCTCTCCGATCACCACCGGAAATGTCAACCCTTCGCTGAGCCCTGCGATTACCTCATCTGTTCTGGCCGTTCCCAGTTTTCCAACCAATCGCGGAATTAACCCAAACACCACTTCTTCATATGCGATGTTCATCGAACTCCACGAAACGGGATATTGATTAAACGAAAACGTCTCAAGATCGCTCAGCGCGTCCGGAGAAAGGAGATCCTGCAAGTCCTCAGGTTCAATCCCGCCGAGCCGCTCGTACATCTCCCTCAGAAACCCCCAATAAGGCTGAGGAATCGCTGTTGCATTCAGCACCGGCTGAAGCGCTTCGGCATTTAATGTACGCGGATCAAACGCAATCGTCTCCCCGGATGCCGTCACCACAGTCACTCGAACCTCACCCAACACGCCGGAAAACGCCTTAACCAAATCTTGAAACCTCTCATTCACCCGCGCCGTTACTTCATTGTAGGTATCGTAGATCACGTCTTCGAGCAGAGGCGCGAACTTCCTTTGAAGCTCCGCCTCGACCGAACGCAGCAAATCCTTCATGGCTTCGTAATCGGCCGGCGTAAAAACACTCTTTGCCGCGAATGACCTCATCTCTTTCACTTTTCCCGCGATATATTTCTCCGCCCGTTCCAAAGCCAGTTCGATTTCATAACTGAACAGCAGTCGGGACCTCAGGGTATCAAAATCCACTTCCCCTTCGTCCGTTATCACTTCATCACCCCACGTTTTCAGGAAAGCTTCGAGAAGCTCGAACCGGTGAGCCGGATAGGAAAAATTAACCGGAAAGTCTCCGAGAGGCGGCATCGGATCTTTTTGAGGACCCGGAACCAAACAAATCCAACTAAGCGAATTGTAATACTCCGCGGGGATCAGGCCGTTGAGGAAGGATGGGTCCACTTCCGCTTTAATTCCCGGATAGCGGTAAAGATTCTTTGAATCCCACGGCAATCCGTTTGTAAAATCATTCAATTCCTGCCAAGAAACCTGGACCTCCCGCCCGTTAATTTGATACACAACATCGGATTTCCAAAACACGTTCAGCAAATCATTCCACATCTTCCCGTACGAGGAGACTTCATCCCCGCTCCACATCAGCGCACTCGTGATATCACTGATCAGAGAATCCTTAAAAACTTGTTCTCCGGTAAAACCTTCGAGCACCTCAAGAACAGCCCTCGTCAAATTCCCATTCAGTGCGCTAAACTCGGAAAGGACCGCTCGGATCGACTCAATCGTCAAAGGCCCGGACGGAAGATGAACCTGATATTGCGCGAATATTTCTTTGGCAACATTCATAGCCTTATCAAATGTCTGCTTTGTCCCATTCACACATCGAAGAAAGTCAGGAACATCCAAAACCCGGAGTTCGCCTTCCTTAATATTGGGGTGGTATTTCCTCACCAGTCGATCGATCAAAGTCAGCGTCGCAAGCGGCGACTGCACGTCGAAAACAGGAATGCCGACAGGCTTCCCAATCCGGCGGCTGTTCAAATAATCCTCCAGTGTCGGAAGCCCCGCGATGTCCTTTTCGGAGATCCCGGCCAAACGAGTCCAATCGATTTCTCCCGTTTGATCCATTTTCTTGTACTCCTTTGTGATCAAAGTCAGCAAATCCTGCGTGCTCCGCACAATGATCTCCTTGCCGTTACTCAAAATAATCTTCAGCCCCTTGGTCATAATTTTGTCGCTTCCTTCCAAATAGCGGTTAAATTTATCAACCCAATTGTCCCATTCATTCTCAGGAAGCGTCTCAATGGCCTCTTTTAACTCTTTCTGGGTTTCATTTAATGTATTCGCATCATCCAGCGTGATAAATTCCAATCCGTTCAGCCTCTGAATCAATTCAAACGCCTTGTCAAAAAGCCCGAAAACCCTCTCCCGGCGTTTGTCCTGAGCGTTCTGCTCTTCCCGCTCTCCGACTCCGCCTTCGGCAACGTCCTCTTCCCCGTTCTCTTGATCTGCATTTTGATCAGCCGGACTCAAAGGGTTGTCGTTAAGAAATCCGCTCAAAGAATCGTCCTGCCCCGCGTCTTTTTCCTCTTCCGATTTCATTTCGGTGTTGTTTTCCTCCTTCGCGGCGTCTTCATTATTAACCGGCACCACCGGAGTCACCGCACCCGTTACCGGATTGACCGCGACTTGATCCGCGCTCCATCCGCAGGGAATCACCTGCGTCACAATAACCGCCACAACCACCGCACTCACCACCGCCCGTTTCACCCATTCCGTAATCATTTGAGTATCCTCCTTTTTCATGATTTCATTCCCCGAAAGGTCTAAGAATTTGCATCAATCCGATTTGAGTTTGCGCATTCAAAACACAGCTAATTACCAACAGCACAAGATTTAAAAAAATACCGGAGACGATGACTTTTCTGCCTACCGGAAAATTTTCATTTTCTCTTTTCGTCCTTTTGACTTTCTTCGTTTCGTTTTTCATTTCCGTCTCCATCCTTTTCACAACCTTTATCAAATCCATTAGAAGGCTAACACCGAATTTTGGGGTTCTCGAAAGAATAGAGACAAGCGGTAGGTTTCAGGCAATAAGCGGTTAAAAAAACGAAATAAATGGGGAAATACATGGAGTCACACCTAGGCGTGACTCCATGTCTAAGCTTTTAAGTTATTTATTTTGAGCGGGTTATGGAAATTACCAGTTTCCGAGCAATTTCTTGAGGTCACGAGCATATCGGCGGGAAAGGGGAATTTTAGTCTGCTTGGGATCTTTTAAAATAATCTGAAAATTTCCGCTGAACATTGGAGCCACTTTGGCAATTTTATCGATATTCACGATATAGGCTTTGTGCGTCTGGGCAAATCGGGCAGGATCCAACATTTCCGCCAAATCCTTCAAAGTCGATCTCACAATCAGATCCTCTTCAAGCACGCGGGCCAGGACCTCCGCCAATTCCGCATAAAAGAAAAAAACCTGGGCAGAATCGATTACGATCCGGTCCTTCGAATTCCTGCGATGCCCTACCAATTTCTTGATCGTCCCCCGCCGGATTAAATAGTCTTCCAACGCGACAAGTTTTTCCTTCGATCCCGCGGTTGCCTCTGACGTCCGTGATGCCCTCTCGCGGATTTTTGCCAGGGTCTTCTGAATCCTCGCCGGATCGTAAGGTTTCAAAATATAATCGATGGCATTCGCTTCGAACGCCTGCACCGCGTATTGCTCATAAGCAGTCGCAAAAACAACCAAAGGAGGATCTTCCCATTCGGCAAGCCGGCTCGCGACTTCAAGGCCGTTCAGCCCCGGCATCTCGATATCCAAAAACGCCACTTCCACGTCTTCCTTTTCGAGCTTTCCCAAAGCATCCTTTCCGCCGGAAGCCTGCGCAACCACCTGAAAATCACCGTTCGCGGAAATAAGCTTCTCGAGCTCCTCACGCGCCAAAGGCTCATCGTCGGCAATCAAAACTCGGATCATTTTGCATTCCTCTTTCCAAACGGAATCTCTAACGTCACTTTAGTCCCTTTACCGAATCCCGTATCGAAATGAAGCCCATTGTCCCGCCCATACAAACCAATCAATCGCTCCTGTATGTTCTTGAGCCCGATCCCGGCCCCTTCCCCGAAAGAAGCCCCTTGCTCAAGCAGTTTTTTAAGCGTATCCTCCGTCATCCCTGTCCCGTCGTCGCTGATTTCTACCCGCAATGCGTCACCGTCTTCAGACAGACGTATCGTCACGGACCCTTCCGACTCTTTTCGGCTGATTCCATGTTTAACGGCATTTTCCACTAGCGGTTGCAAAACCAGAATCGGGATTTTCATATTCCAACAATTTTCTCCGATCTCAAATTGTTTATTGATTGTGAGTTTATCCCGGAAGCGGGCCTTTTCAATCTCGAGGTATGCGTCGATATATTCCATCTCCTCCCGCAATGTGACCGTCTCATCCGCGCGCTTCAGAATTCTCCTCAGAAAACGCGAGAGATTCAGCACAAGCCCTTTGGCTTCGATCGCATTCTCCCTTCCGCAAATCGCGGAGATGGTATTGAGCGCGTTAAAAAGAAAATGGGGGCGGATTTGCGCTTGCAGGAATAGGAGCTTTGATTTCAGCAGTTCCTGCTCTATCTCACGCCGTTTTTCGCCGCGAAGAATTGCGGAAATTACCTCAAAAAAGATAAAAACAGCGGTTGCCTCAAGAAAAGCAATGAAGCCGATCGTCATCACCAAATAAGGCCATGGAAGATAATTTACGGTAGGGGCATAAATCAACAGACCGTGCAACGCCCCGATCAAAAGCCCCCCGGCAAAAGCCCTCTTCCCCGCAGACCGATAATCCCGTATCCAAGAGGAAAGAAAACCCGCCAGAATCCCAACTCCGAGCACCATCCAGAAATACGAAAGCACTTCCGGTTTCAGCAACCAGCGAAACGTCCCGGCAATCAACCCCGAGAAAAGCCCGACCCAGAAGCCGCCCAGCATGCCCCCAATGGCGGTTAAAACGATTTGAACATCAAAGAAACTCCACGCGGATTCTCCGTAACGAGTCAGGTCAAAAAATGAAAGGACTATGGCGATCCCTCCCCCCAAAAACGGCAAAACCAATTTCCCGCCGGGACTGATCCAATTCTCCTTGAGCATTCTGTTATAAAAGGGCCATCGCACGAAAAGGAAAGCCAGCAAAGCCAGGAGAGCATATTTCTGGAAAACCTCACTGTAAATCTCAAGCCATTCCAGGCGGAATTCGCGCTTTAACTCGACGGGTTTTTTCGACTGAAGCAATTTTAGATCAAAAAGGACCTCATCCAGTGTCCGGTTGGCCAGTTTGTAATCATTGCGGAGAAGCGCATTAGCGGCAAGCCGTATCCTCGGCATAATTTTGTAGGTGTCGTCCCAATACACCCGCAATTCCTCGGCCTGGCTAATGGCTTTTTCGTAATTCGAAAGGATTTCTTCCTTGGTAACGGTCCGTGCAAATAAGAGCGGAGCAGTGATTCCGAAAAAGAGAAGGCCTCCCAAAAAAGAAAACGCGAAGACTTTATTTATGAAACAACGGTTTTGTCTCAACGGAACCCTTTCGGTTCGGTTCTTGCTCAAAAACCAGTTCATACTCTCCGCCCATTTCAGACGGCAGGGGAAGATACGCATCGACAATTCTTCCTTTGTATCGGATTTTCCCCTTCCCGGCTTTAGCCTGGCGGTAAATCGCGTTGATCTTTTCCATGGTCAGCAAATACCATCTCATGACTTCAGGACTCACATGGCGCGTATACAAAAGATACCTTAAATACGGGTGAAGTTGCGAAGGAGGATGCAGCAGATAATAAACAGTCGCAAGCTCCTTTCCCACCTCCACCGAATCCACGGTAATATACCCATCGCGGAGTTTCGCATCCGCAACCGCCGGAGCTTCCTGATTCTGAAGGTGCTGAAGCAATTTAATCCTTTCCGCAAGCTCCTTGTCGAAGCTTTTCTTCCCAATTTTCCGCTTCACGCTCAAGTAATTGTCTTTAAAATAATCCCGAATCTTCCGAGCCCCCTCCTCAACCAGCGACAAGGGGATATCTCCCGGCTTTGGGAGCGCACTGGTCAAATTCCCGGGCATGACAAAAATGCCCTTCGCAAGAAACCCGGGGCTGAAAGCCTTTTTCAGCAATTCATCGTTTTTCCTCGCGTTTTCATCCACAACGGTTCCCCCTCCCAATGAGGCTTGAGAATCAACGGTCAAATCCGTTTCACTTTGTTTCCGACCCTGGTTCTCTTCGGCCGTTGTAGTAGAAATGTCATGTATGACTGTTGAAATATCGCCGGAATTAGTCGTCTGTTGATTCCAACTGCCGCCCCCGTTTAAAATTTCATCCCGAATATCCCTCGCTTCGGAAAGATCGGCTCCCTCCCGCTCCATCAAATCCAGTTTCTCCACCCCGTCAAGAATTCTCTGATGATCCTCGACCGTATTGGGTTCGTTTTCATTTTGCACGTTAACGGGAGGTTCGTATTCGCTCGGCGCCATCACCGCCTGCGGGGACACCCCCAATTCCCCAATCGGAGCATTTTCCGCATATCCGGAACCCGCAATAAAACCACAAAGCAGAAAACTGCCCAATAAAATCAGGATCATTTCTTTTTCGTCCCATCTTTTCTTCATTCGTAACTCCTTCTCATGCCCATGTATCAGAAGCCTAGCCCTCTCCGGTCTAACTGTCAAGACACTCCCAACCTCAATCCCTCCGCCTATCTTTACTCACCTCTAACTAATTTTTACCCTATAAATCCCCAATCCACAACAAATTGCCTGTAAGCGGTCAAAAAAAGGGCGTATCCGGTCGAAATCGCCGGCATAAATACCGGGGAAAGAACTCTTTTAACTTATCGTTTCATCCTCGGAATTCTGGAGCCTTTGGCGGATTTATCAGTGATAGAAGCTTGACGCGGGCCGGAAATATGGCAAAATAAGCAGTCTATTTCAACGGGATAGCCCTTCGCCACGCAGTATTAGCGAAAAAGGCTCGCTCTTCCCCGTCACAAGGACAATGCGTAATTAAAAAAAACTTATTCTGTATTCTTGGGCTTTGCATTTTGAATTTTAAATTGTTTTTCGGCGGCGCACTTAATTTTGCCTATTCAGCAAAATTAAACACATGCCCCGCTGTTCGATTGACAAAAAATTCCAAAGTTCATCGGGGCGTAGCGTAGCCTGGTAGCGCACACGCTTGGGGTGCGTGTGGTCGGCAGTTCAAATCTGCCCGCCCCGATTTTCCTCATTTTTCCTTCATTAATCGAGAATCAGGGCTGTACTTAATTACCTTAATTTTCTTTTAATCCAAGATTAAGTGCCGCCCCGACCATTTATACAGCAAGGGGTCACACCCAGGTGTGGCCCCTTTATTTTTACATCCCTGCGGCAGGATTTGCTTGAGCTTCTTGGGCTTTCATCTTGGCAATATATTTCACGGGATCCGAGAGAAAAATCTGTTTGCACCCGGCACAACAGAGACCGTAACGCTCTCCTTGGTACTCCACAAAATCCTGCCCGGACACCGGGTTGCCCGAAACAGGACATAATTTATTTCCAACGTCCGTAGTCGCGGTATTCACTGCTTCTGCAGCATGCAAAAGCGGCGGGGTTATGACCGATACCGCAACCACTGCAATGACGAGCAAAGCAGAGATCTTCTTCATGGCAATTTTCCTTTCCTCTACGCGGATAAAATCCAATTTGCTTTTCCTTGTTTCATTTCAAATTTCCATTTCCAGATGGAATAAATAACGGGATATACCAATAACTCCAGGATAAAAGAGGTCACAAGTCCCCCGATCATAGGAGCCGCAATTCGCTTCATGGCGTCCGAACCCGCTCCGGCAGCCCACATGATCGGCAAAAGTCCCATGAACGCTGCCATGACAGTCATCATCTTGGGGCGCACACGTTTGACCGCACCATGGATAATCGCCTCCTCAAGGTCTTGTTCGGTCTTCATTTTTTTCTTTTCAACAGCCTCATGGTAAGACAGATCGAGAAAAAGGAGCATGAACACACCCGTTTCCGCGTCAAGCCCCATCAAGGCAATCATTCCGACCCAAACCGCGATCGATATGTGATAACCCAATGCCCACAAAAACCAAACGGCCCCCACGAGAGAAAAAGGTACCGCCAAAAGCACGATGCCGGTTTTAACCGCGGATTTCGTATTCATATAAAGCAGAAGAAAAATCAAAAAAAGCGTGAGAGGCACAACCACCTTAAGGCGCTCTTGCACACGAATCATGTTCTCATATTGCCCGCTCCAAATCAGCGAATAGCCCTGAGGGAGTTTGAGCTCCCGGGCCACGATCTGTTTGGCGTCATGAACATAGCTGCCGATATCCCGGCCGGCCATATCCACATAGACATAACCTGCCAAAAGGCCGTTTTCATTCCGAATCATCGCAGGGCCGGATACCATTTTTATCGCGGCCAGTTCCGCAATCGGGATCTGCTGTCCCGAAGGCGTAGGGACCAAGACCCGCTGCAATTTGTCAGTGTCATTGCGAAACTCCCGGGAATAACGGACATTGACCGGATAACGTTCGCACCCTTCGATCGTAGTCGTGATATTTTCTCCGCCTATGGCAGAAGTTATAACCGCTTGCACGTCCGCGACCGAAAGCCCATAGCGCGCTAAAGCGTCCCGTTTAAGGTCAAAATCAAGAAAATAGCCCCCCGCTACTCTTTCCGCGTAAACACTTCTCGTCCCTTTAATATCTTTGAGGATCGTTTCGAGATGCGTTCCGATTTCTTCGATCTTTTTAATATCCGAACCAAGCACCTTGATCCCGATCGGTGTGCGAACACCTGTCGAAAGCATATCAATACGGTTCTTGATCGGCATCGTCCAGGCATTCGTCGTACCGGGGATCTTCAAAGCCTCATCCAGCTTCTGAACCAGTTCTTCCCGGGAAATACGCTCTGGCCAAATCCGCTCAAGCGGCCCCTTAAACCAACTTGGGACCCATCGGGAATACCACCGCTCCTTCCGTGTCCATTCCCTTTCAGGTTTTAAAAGAACGACGGTTTCCATCATGGAAAAAGGCGCGGGATCCGTGGAACTTTCCATACGGCCGGACTTTCCGAAAACACGCTCAACTTCCGGGAACGACTTCAAGATCCGGTCCTGTTTCTGCAAAAGACTCTGCGCCTCAGTGACCGAAATCCCGGGCAAAGTCGTTGGCATATAAAGGAGGCTTTGTTCCCAAAGCGGCGGCATGAATTCGGAACCCAACTTGAAGTAAATAGGAACGGCACTGAGGATAAGAATGATCGCCGTGATTATTGTCGATTTCCGATGTCTCAAGACAAAGCGGCAGACAGGCTCATAAACTTTGAAAAGCACTTTACTGACCGGGTGCTTCTCTTCCGGATAATAAGTCCCGACGGCAAGCGCAGTGCCGATTTTGGAAGCCCATGGCCATTTGAATTTGAAGGGTTCCATTCGCGTAAAAAGCATCCGCATTGCCGGATCCAATGTGACGGCAAGAATCGCGGCCATTGCCATGGCAAGAGTCTTTGCCCAAGCAAGCGGTTTGAATAAACGGCCTTCCTGATCCATAAGCGTAAAAACCGGCAAAAACGAGACCGCAATTACCAGAAGAGAGAAAAATACGGCAGGGCCTACTTCTTTCAGCGCTTGAAGCCGAATCGCATGGAAGTCACCCTTTCTTCCGCCTTCGATCCATTGTTCAAGTCGTTTATACGCATTCTCCACTTCCACAATCGCGCCATCGACCAGTACGCCGATCGAGATCGCAATGCCGGAAAGAGACATGATGTTCGAAGTCAAACGCATCCCATGAAGAAAAATGAAAGAAAGCAAAACCGAAATCGGGATGGTAACGATCGGAATGACCGCGGATGGGAAATGCCAGAGGAAAAGCAGGATCACAAAGCTCACGATCAACATTTCTTCGGCAAGCTGGTGTTTGAGCGTATCGATTGCGTGAAGGATCAGTTCCGAACGGTCGTAGACAACTTCAAGTTCTACGCCGGGCGGAAAAGAGGGTTTAAGCTCTTCTATTCTGGTTTTAACGCGTTTGATGACGTTCAGCGCGTTTTCTCCTGAACGCATCACCACTGTTCCGGATACGACATCTCCTTCCCCGTTAAGGTCCGCAAGGCCCCGGCGAATATCCGGACCGATCACGACAACGCCCAAGTTTTTAATTAAAACCGGTGTCCCCTGCGAGTCCGTTGCCACAACGATGTTTTCGAAATCTTGAACGGATTTCGCATAACCACGGCCGCGGACCATATATTCCGCGCCGCTGAATTCAAGAAGCCGGCCGCCTGTTTCCTGGTTCCCGTTTCGAACCGCCTCCATGACTTTCGTGATCGGAATGTTGTAAGCAAGCAGTTTGTTCGGATCGATAGTGATTTGATAC
>JAKQXH010000036.1 GCA_029561555.1 Candidatus Omnitrophota bacterium | reverse complement strand
GAGTTCCTTGGCCGTCGCCGGCGGTGAAGGTACCGCCTTCAAGCAAAAGGGTTCCGCTGAAATCCATAACGGCGCCGGTCCCACTGCCGCCAATGGTAAATGTACCGTTTGTCTGAGTGAAAGTACTGGCAAAGGTCATATCTTCGTATGAAGCATCGAAATTTCCTCCGCTTTGGGTGAATGCTCCTGTAAAAACGATAGAACTGTTAGTGATTGAAAAGGATCCGCCTGTGAGATTAGTTGCTCCGTCGATTCCGGCAATCGCGCCGATAAAAAGTTCCCCGCCGGAAATATCTAGATTACCCTGAACTGTGAGAGCCTGGGCTTGGGTATCGAGTTTTCCGCTATTGATAGTGAGATTGCCCGTTCTGCCGGATGAGGTTGTGATGGTTAGGGGGGCTTGTAATGTGATGGTGCTTGTATAGCCGGAATCGAGCGTTAAGCTGCCGATTGAATTGGTGAAACCGGAATCTACGGTTGAGTTGGTATTGAAGGTGCCATCAAAAACGACATCATCTCCTGCGCCAGGGGTAGAGCCGCCACCATCCCAATTAGCTGCGTTTGACCAGTTTCCATTGGCAGGGCCTATCCATGTGAATACGGGGTCCCAATTATGACTGTTTCCTCTATTGGTGGATTTAGTCATAATGATCTCAACAGGGCTGAGATTATAGGAATCTTCTACCCACGCATAGGTGATGTCTCTGAGGTCTTGAGGGTCGATTTTCCATTGATTTCCGGCTTCTGTGGAGATCAGGCGGATATGCTGGGCATAGGCACCTTGGATTTTCAAAAGGCTCAGAATAGTCTGCGTTTTTCCGGCCTCAAACTGAATGATTTTTTCAGGGGTCTCGCAGATGAAGTTATAGAATGTATTGTTGCCTGAAATGGTCGTAATTCTCGAAGAATCGTTAAAAATTACGGTCGAAGTCCCGGCGTCAAAGTTGCCTCCGAGATTGGACCAGTTTCCGCCGACGGTAATAGTTTGAGAACCGGCCGAAAATGTCCCGCCGGCGAGGGTGACATCCTGACTCACCGTCAGGTCTCGGCCGAGGGTCAAGGTTCCCGCATAACCGGACTCCAAAATCAGGGATTGGACGGACCCGGAGAAGCCGGCATCGACAAAAGAGCCGGGAGAAGAAAGGGAATTAAAACGCACGATATCTCCGGAAGAAGGAACAAAACCGCCGTCCCAGTTAAGCGGATCGGACCAATCTAAAGAGGAAAACCCTGTCCAGACAGGGCCTGCGAGTGTGAAATCCCAACCGGAATTGGAATCTGGGGAGGAATTTTGAGAATAAGTTGGGGCAAGCGGAGGTCCGTGGATATTGACATTGGTTGAGTTCATGACGCGGACAAAAGAAATATCGGCTAGCCCCTGCGCGTCAATTTTCCAGTTAACAGTCGGCTCAGTTGAACGAAGAGTAAGAAGCTTTCCGAAACCGCCCTGGAAGGTCAATGTCCCGACCACCTTCTGTGTGACCCCGGCTTCAAGCGAAACAGTCTTGCCGGGTTCTATAATAATGAGGTTGTAGAAGGTGTTTTGTCCCCGGATTTCCGCATCGCCGGGGCCGACCAGTTTGACGGTTGAAACATCGGGAATAAAGTTGCCTAAATTAATCCAGTTTCTCGCAATCTCGTAAGTGGTGTCCGCCGCTTTCAGGGTAGCGCCGGGGTTGATAGTCAGTGAACCCTGGGTGGAAATGGCCGACCCGGCATGCTGGGTATAGGTGACGGGTGCCCCGGCCTGTTCAAGGGTCAGGTCACCGGCCGACTCGATATTGGCCAGGGTGCTTTCGCCGGAGCTTGAAATCGTGATATCCCCGTAAGTGGTCGTCTTGACGGTGGTATCCGGCGCCTGCAGAAAGGCCCCCTCGCCGTCCATATCGGAATCGGCCCGGAACCTCAGGTCGCCCGAATCGGTGGTTATGTCGCCATTTACGGCGATATCGCCTTGGGCTGTAAGGGTGGTATCTCCCGAGGTGTTCATCTCACCCGTTATGGCTATATCCTCCCCAGCCTCGAACGCGACCGTCCCACCGGGCGCCTGATAGGTTCCTTGGACCTCAAGCCCTTCATCCGAAGAAATGATGATTTCGCCTCCTTCAGCGGATACGGTGGCGTCAGTCTGAATGGGGCCTGAGGCCACGATTTCGATTGCCCCATCCTTCATGACTGCCCGGTCGGCCTGAACATGGCCTTCCAGGTTGACCGCCTGATGGAAAACCTCTCTTGCCGCATCCGCTTTGATAATGACATGTCCTCCGTTTGCCTGAATCGCTCCCGTATTACTGATCTGATCGCTGACTTTGTTTCCGGCGAGGTCAATCACCTCTCCGGAGACCGGCTGGTCAATCGCAATGGACACCAAACCGTCTCCGGAAATCCCAACGGTCACGACATCGCCCGAGGCAAGGGAAGCGGTTCCGAGCGGGGCGCAAACGGTCCCGTTATTTTGAACCGCGCTTCCGATGAGGACGGCAAAGCCGCCTTCCCGGGTCGAAATTTTTCCGTCGTTGACCAGTTGGGTGAATAGTTTTTGGGCGTCTTTTTCAACGGACCCGAAAATATAGCGCCCCTGCAGAAAATTTTGATTGCTGATGTCCCGTGTCGAAGCGATCAACCCTCCGACTTCGATTTGGGCGGCGGATCCGAAATGAATCCCTTCGACATTGACGAGAATAATATTTCCGTTCGCGGTGAGGCGGCCCAAAATTTGGGAAGGGGTCCCGCCGATTACCCGGTTCAGAGAAAATGCGTTGACTCCCGGCATGAGAAAATTCACCGTTTCGTTCGCGCCGATGTTGAACGATTGGTAATTAATAATCGATTGGTCCGAAGCGGTAATGTTGAGCGTGGTATCGTTGATTTTTTCGAATTTGACTTCGCCCGAGACGGTTTCCGGGTTTTCCGGCAAAGCGTAGAGATAAGATGAAACAAAAACAAAGGATAAAAGTAAAAGGGAGATGATTACCGAATTTCTTTTTTCTCTTCTATCGCTTCTCTTCATGACCGAGCCAATTTTAAAAGTTTTTATTTACTTGCTTACTCTACTTAAAATGTACCCGATTGAATTTAAATTTGCAAAAAAACGTTAAATTCTGCACTGATCTGATATAGGGATTTCCCTTATAAATCAAGGGATTTCAGGCGGAATGACGGCTGGATAAAAGGGATTTATTCTCGCCGGGCTTTGAGGTAAACTACACCGAATAGCAGAGTATTCAATGAGATGCAGTTAAGCTTCGGAAAGGAAGAAAGGGAAGGCTTCTCCTATGAAACAGATTGTCACGGCGCTTTTAGCGGCGGCGGTTGCGATTGCGATCGGGTACGGGATTTTGGTTTATCTGACTTCAAAGCGCGCCGGCGAGATTATGGAGGAGAGGGAAATTACCCGCCATACAAAGAAAGTGATTCTGAAAGAATTGCGGGATCAGTATCGATGAAAATTCCCCCGAATTTTCCCGAAACCGGGACGGAAAAAAGCCCAAGCAACCGGCGAAAATTTTATAAAATTTCGGACGTAAAGTTCGGCAAATCTACTTCCACGATTGTCGGTTCGTCCGCTCCGGCGGCGTCCGACCGCCTGCACTCTCACCGTTTGGACCGGGACTTCGTCCCGGACCAAGCTCCAAACGGTTGCGAGAGCTCGTTCCAGTCAGATTTGCCGAACCCAAAAATTTCCGCGTCAGATACGGAGAACTAATGCATTGCTATTTAACAGAGGGACGGACGTTCAAATGCCGGCGTTGTCTTCGCTGCTGCGAGCAACCGGGGTTTGTTTATATCCGGGAAGAAGAAGCGGAGCGGATCGCCGGATTTCTCGGGATCGAGGTCCCGGTATTTGTGAATCAGTATTGCGATTTATGGGAGAGAAGGGCTCTGGTTTTAAAGAAGAAAGAAGACGAAAAATGCTTTTTCCTGGGCGACGAGGGGTGTTTGATTTATGACGCAAGACCGGATCAGTGCCGTGATTTTCCCTCGAAATGGAAAACGGAGCGGAGCCTGGAATATTGTGACGGGATGAACGGAAACCGAAAGGGAATGATTTCCAACCGGATAAAAATACGGGAGCGGATATGATCAAAAAACTGACTTCGACGGCGGTTTTGTTCTTCTTGTTAGCGAGCGTTTCGTCGGCTTTTGCCGAGGAGAAAAGTTATAAAATCACCGCCGCGGACCGGAACCGGGTGCTTTTGGACAGCGGCCAGTGGGTCCGGCTGATCGGCATTGACATGGGAAGCCTGCACAGCGCGAAAAAATCGGCCAGTATTTTCTCGAATGAGATCAATCAGTTTTTAAGGACGCTCAACGGGAAGACGGCCTACCTGGAATTTGATCCGGCCTACGCTTCGTCGGGAAATACGGAGCGGGGGGAATTGCTCGCCTATGTTTTTTATCTGACCCCGAGCGGGGGGATCGATTTTTCCCGGATGCGCGGCGCCGCCGCCACCCAGGTTTTGGTGGCGGAAGGGTTTCAGCAGAACGCTCAGGGGCAGGTGCAGGTCAAGATGACGCCTCATATCAAGATAATGCTGAATGCCGAGCTTTTGCAGAAGGGGTATGGCCGCGTGGATGCGAGTAAACCGCTCCGGTACATGAGAGACCTTCAGCTTGCGGAAAGCGAGGCTCAGATCGACAAGGCCGGGATTTGGGAATGATTTTTTAGGATACAAGAGCTGCCGACGGTAGATTTGCCGAACTGGAAAATTGAAATGAGCGAAGAGAGTTTTTTAAATAGAGATTTGAGCCGTTATCAGCGGCAGATGTTGATTCCGCAAATCGGTGAGGAAGGTCAACGGGGGCTTCTGCGGGGGCGTGTCGCGGTTCTGGGATGCGGGGCCTTGGGATCGGCGATTGCCGGCCATTTGGTCAGGGCGGGGGTTGGGTTTGTCCGGTTGGTGGACCGGGACTTTGTCGAGATCGGGAATCTGCAAAGGCAGGTCCTTTTCGACGAGGCCGATGCCCGGGGAAATCTCCCGAAAGTGATTGCCGCCAAGCGGAAGCTGGCCGCCGTCAATTCGGAAATCACTTTGGAGGCCCGGATCGCGCATATTCACAGCGGAAATATCGAGGCCCTGATCGACGGCGTGGATTTGGTCCTGGACGGGACCGATAATTTTGAGACGCGTTTTCTGATCAACGAAGCCTGCGTGAAACACCGGAAACCGTGGATTTACGGGGGGTGTATCGGAAAGCAGGGCCTTACGATGGTGATCGTTCCCGGAGAGACCCCGTGCCTCCGCTGTGTGTTTGAATCCGCGCCGCCTCCGAATATTTCCCAGACCTGCGAGACGGCCGGTATTTTGGGCCCTGCCGTCAGTGTCGTCGCGGCGCTTCAGTCGATGGAGGCCATCAAGTTTTTATCGGGAAACCGCTGGGCTTTGGACCCGTCGCTTTACCGGTGGGATGTCTGGAGCCGGGAGGCGCACGCGGTCAAGGTGGACGTGCTTCAGGGGAAAATCAACTGCCCGGTTTGCCGGCAGGGAATTTTCGAATGCCTGGCGGGAGGCAAGGAGTCCCGCACGGCGTTGATGTGCGGAAAAAATGCCGTGCAGATTTTCCGGGGGGGCGAAAGCCTGAAAATTGATTTGCCGGCGATGGCCCGGAAACTTTCCGCGGCCGGCGAAGTGACAGGAAATGAATATTTGCTAAAATTCAACGCGGACCGGTACGAAATAACGGTCTTTGAAGACGGCCGTGCGATCGTCCAGGGAACGCGGGATATGAACGTGGCGCGGACGCTCTACGCGAAGTACATCGGAGTCTAAGAATGGGCGAAGCTTTCGGCTTCGCTACACTGCGCGCGAAGAATGCGGGTCCGACGGCCCAAGCGCGCCTTCTTCGTGCTCGTTTGTAATTTTGCTTCGGCGTGACCTGAAAACGCCTCGGCAAAATTAATACGCTCCGCCCGAAAGCTTCTTCTGGGCGGAAGAGGTAAGAACTAAAATTAAGGAAAAGGTGGGCGAAGCTTTCGGCTTCGCTACACTGCGCGCGAAGAATGCGGGGCCGACGGCCCAAACGCGCCTTCTTCGTGCTCGTTTGTAATTTTGCTTCGGCGTGACCTGAAAACGCCTCGGCAAAATTAATACGCTCCGCCCGAACGCTTTTCCGGGGCGGAGAAGATCAGAATTGCAAGTAAGAGGGGGCGCTGTCATTCTGGAGCGCAGCGAAGAAGCGGGTACCCTTCACAAAGTTTACTTTGAGCGCAGCGAATCGTTTCGCTCAGGATTAACGGGAGGAATTATAGAATGCCGACGAAACCATCGAAAAATCTGGAAGTGATTCCCAACCCCGGGCCGAAGCGGGATTATGAGATCAGCCTCGAATGCCCGGAATTTACCTGCCTGTGTCCCCGTACCGGTCAGCCGGATTTCGCGACGATCCGGATCCGATACATCCCCGACCGCCTGTGCATCGAACTCAAGTCGCTGAAGCTTTATTTCTGGGCTTACCGGGACGAAGGCGCGTTTCACGAAAAAGTGGTAAATGAAATCCTGGACGATTTGGTCAAAGCCTGCCGGCCGCGCGCCATGACGGTCACCGGTGATTTTTATGTCCGCGGCGGGATTCATACCGTTATCACGGCCGATTACGGGGCGGGAAAGAAAAAAGCCGGAAAATGAAATACCGTGTTTTGGGGAGAACGGGACTCCGAGTTTCCGAAGTCGGCCTCGGGACCTGGCCCATCAGCGGAGCGGGGTACGGGCGTACCGACGACGCGGAATCCCTGCGCGTCATTGAAACGGCGCTGGATCGCGGCGTGAATTTCTTCGATACGGCGGATATTTACGGGAACGGGCACAGCGAAGAACTCCTGGGAAAGGTTCTGCTTGGCCGGCGCGAATCGGCGGTTCTCGCGGGCAAGGCGGGATGGGATTTTTATCACGGCGGTGTCCGGCGGAATTTTCAGCCCGAATATCTCGAGTTTGCCTGCGAGCAAAGCCTCAAACGGCTGGGGACGGATGTGATTGACGTGTATCAATTGCATAACCCCCGGCCGGAAGATCTCTCGAGCGGAGAAGTTTTTGATGCGCTTGAGAAATTAAAGCGGAAAGGCAAAATCCGTTTTGCCGGTATTTCCGTTCATACGGCTGAGGAAGGGATCCAAGCGATTGCGTCCGGCAAAATGGATGTCCTCCAGGTGGTTTATAACGCGATCGATCAGCGCGCCGCATTCGAACTTTTCCCGTTTGCCCGGCAGAATCATATCGGGGTGATCGCGAGGGAACCTTTCGCCTGCGGTCTGTTGACCGGGAAATATACGCGGGAGGTCCGGTTTGAGGGGCCCGATCACCGGAGGCGCTGGCGGCGCGAGAAAATCATCCGGGACCTTGAGAATCTGGAGAAAATTTTATCGGCATTGCCGGCGAGGCCGCCTTCCCTGCCTTTGTTTTCGCTTCAATTTGTCCTGGGAAATCCTGCGGTATCGACGGTCATTCCCGGGGCCAAGAACGTGTCTCAAGTGCTTGAAAATACAAAAGTTACCGAAACGGACGATTTTTCCGAAAAAGATCTCGAAACGCTTCGGGCCGTTTACGAAAACAATCCTTCTTTCCGGGAAGATCTTTTCCGTAATTAAAAGGCCGGGAATAAACCGCCGGGAGAAGGGTTTGGAGGATTGTCACGGGAAATAGAAAAGGCGGCTTTCGCTTGAGTTTTGTATAAAAATGCTATACAATGCATGGCAGTTGTTTTTTGTAACAAAACAAGCACGTCAATAAATTGAAAAGAGTAGGAGATTGGAATGGCAACGAAGAAAGCTGTTTCGACAGCAAAGACGGTTAAGACGCAGGAAAAAGAAGTTACTTTCTCATTGAGCACACCCAAGGCATCTAAAGTAACTCTTGTCGGATCATTTAATAATTGGAATCCTCAGGCGACGCCCCTTAAAAAGGCCGCCGGAAACAACTGGTCGGTTAAGATCGCCCTCAATCCCGGAAGATACGAATACAAGTTTTGGGTGGACGGGCGCTGGGAAAATGATCCGAAGGCCTGCGGGTACGTGACCAACCCTTTTGGTTCCACCAACTGCGTGGTTGACGTAAAGTAAATCCTGTCGGTTAAATTTGTCCGGTTTTCGCGGAAAAGCGCCTGCGCGGAAGGACTGTCTGTTCGCGGGAAATAAAAGGCGGACGCGGTTTTCGCGGGGCCTTCGCGGTTTTCGAAAATAAACGGCAAAAACATAATCCGGAGACGAGGTAAACCATGAAAATTTTCTTCGCGACTTCCGAGATGGTTCCGTACGCCAAAACGGGCGGGTTGGCGGACGTATGCGGGTCTTTGCCCGGTGAATTGACGGATTTGGGGCATGAGGTCTGCGTGGTGATGCCGAAGTACAAGAAAATCGACGCCGCCAAATTCGGCCTGAAGAAAATCATCGAAGGGATCGAGGTCCCGCTGGGGGGCGAGAAGAAAATCGCGAAGATTTTCAGCGCCCGCTATCAGGACAAGGTGACGGTTTACTTTGTGGACAACGGGGAATATTTCGGGCGCGACGAATTGTACGGGACGCCGATGGGGGATTATCCCGATAACGATTGCCGTTTCATTTTCTTTCAGCGCGCCGCGCTGGAATTGATGAAAGCGGTGGATTTCAAGCCGGACGTGATTCACTGCCATGACTGGCAGTCCGGGCTGATTCCGGTTTATCTGAAGACGGTTTACAAGGACGATCCGTTCTTCAGAAAAACCAAGTCGTTTTTCACCATTCACAATCTCGCGTATCAGGGGAATTTCCCTCCCGACACGCTTCCCACGGCGGGCCTGGGCTGGGAAGAATTCCAGATGGACCGTCTGGAATTCTACGGCAAGATGAGTTTCCTCAAAGGGGGATTGATTTATTCGGACGCGGTGACGACGGTCAGCGAGCGTTACGCGGAAGAAATTCAGACCAAGGAATACGGGGCCGGGCTCGAGGGTGTGCTCACAAAACGGAAAAGTGATTTATACGGAATCGTGAACGGCATCGACCTGGAAGAATGGAATCCGGAGAAGGATCCGGACCTCGCCGTCCGTTATTCCGTGCAGGACGCGGAAAAGAAGCAGGAGAACAAAAAGGCCCTTCAGAAGGAAAACCGTCTCGAGGTCAACGCGGAGATCCCGGTTTTCGGGATTATCACGCGGCTGGCCGATCAGAAGGGGCTGGATATCCTCGCGCCGGTCCTGGAGGATTTCGCGCGGAAGCTGAACGCGCATTTCGTGCTGTTGGGGACCGGCGAGGAGAAATATCACAAGATCCTCAGGGAGGAGATGGCGAAATATCCAAAAAAATTCGCGTTTCACATTATGTTTGACGCGAAAATGGCGAAGCGGATTTACGCCGGGTCGGATATTTTTCTGATGCCCTCCTGTTATGAACCCTGCGGACTGGGGCAGCTGATTTCCATGCGCTACGGGACGATTCCTTTGGTGCGGGAGACGGGCGGGCTCGCGGACACGGTGTCCGATTTTAATCCGAAGACGGGCAAGGGAAACGGTTTTGTTTTCAGGGAATACACGTCCGAGAAACTTTTTAAGACGATGGAGCGCGCGGTAGAGCTTTTCAGGAAGCCGAAGGTGTGGCGCCAGATCGTGGAGAATGCCATGCAATGCGATTTTTCGTGGAATGCTTCCGCGAAAAAATACGTCGCGCTGTACAAACAGGTGAAGAAAGTCCCGCTCGCTTGAGGGGAAAAGGTATCGCGATGGAAGACCGGAAACTGAAAATCGGAACGAGTGAGTTTACTTCACGCCTGATCATCGGGACGGGAAAATATCCCGATTTCGAAACGATGGCCCGCGCGCTTGAGGCGTCCGGGGCGCAGATGATTACGGTGGCCGTGGGGCGCGTGAATCTGAATCAGCCGAAAGAAAAAACGCTTCTCGATTACATCGACCGATCGAAATACGTCATCCTGCCCAATACGGCGGGTGCGTATACGGTCGAAGACGCCTGCCGGATCGCGCGTTTAGGCCGGGCGGCCGGGCTCGGGGATTTGGTGAAACTCGAGGTCATCGGCGATAAGAAGACTCTTTTGCCCGATACGGAAGCGCTTCTTCAGGCGACGCGTATTTTGGTGAAGGAAGGGTTTGTGGTGATGCCGTACACCAACGACGATTTGATTACGGCGAAAAAACTGGAAGAGGCCGGCGCGGCCTGCGTGATGCCGCTCGCGGCTCCGATCGGCTCGGGTCGGGGGATTCAGAACCCTCTGAACATCCGTTTTATCAAGGAAAGCGTTTCCTGTCCCGTGATTGTGGACGCGGGGGTCGGGACGGCTTCCGATGCCGCGGTTTGCATGGAACTCGGGGTGGACGGCGTGCTGATGAATACGGCGATTGCCTGCGCGCAAAATCCGGTTTTGATGGCGCAGGCGATGAGAGAGGCCGTTTCCGCCGGGCGTCGCGCTTTTTTGGCGGGCCGGATCGCGAAGTTGGAATACGCCCAGGCCTCAAGTCCGCAAACAGGACTTCGATAAAAAATATATGCAAATGACGATTACGGAAAAGATTTTGGCCAAGCACGCGGGAAAAACGCGGGTCGAGGCCGGCGAAAACGTGTGGATCAGCGTGGATGTTCTCATGACGCACGATATCTGCGGGCCCGGCACGATCGGTATATTCAAGGAGCATTTCGGCAAGAACGCGCGCGTGTGGGATCCGGAGAAAGTCGTGATTATTCCGGATCACTATATTTATACCGCCGACGCGAAAGCTCACCGCAATGTGGATATCCTCCGCGAGTTTGTGAAGGAACAGGGGATTCGCCATTTCTATAATCCGGGGACGGAGACGTACAAAGGGGTCTGTCACGTCGCATTGGCCGAAGAAGGCCATACGCGGCCCGGCGAAGTGCTTTTCGGGACGGATTCTCATACCTGCACGGCCGGGGCATTCGGGGAATTTGCCACCGGCATCGGAAATACGGACGCGGGGTTTATTCTGGGGACGGGGAAACTCTGGGTCAAGGTTCCTCAGACCATGCGTTTTGTTTTCGAAGGGACGCTGCCGCCGTATCTGATGGCC
This sequence comes from Candidatus Omnitrophota bacterium, assembly GCA_029561555.1. Lineage (GTDB taxonomy): Bacteria > Omnitrophota > Omnitrophia > Omnitrophales > Omnitrophaceae > JAKQXH01. The sequence goes on along the minus strand of JAKQXH010000036.1, from coordinate 15,365 downwards.
AAAGACCTCATCCTCCAGGTTATCGGGGATATCGGCGTCGACGGGGCCGTGTACCGGACGATGGAATTCGCCGGCGAGGGCGTGCATTCCCTCAATATCGAGGAGCGGATGACTTTGTGCAATATGGCCATCGAGGCCGGCGGGAAAAACGGCGTGATTTCGGTCGATCAAACGACCCTGGATTATGTCCGGGCGAGGACATCCAAACCTTTTGAAGTGGTGGAGAACGATCCCGGGTGCCGGTATTATTCGACGAGGACCTACGACGCGAAAAAATTGGAGCCTGTCGTTGCCAAGCCCCATTCTCCGGACCGCCGTGCCCTGGCCCGGGAACTCAAAGGGACCGCGATCACGCGGGCTTATATCGGCTCGTGCACGGGGGGGAAGATCACGGATTTTATCGCCGGCGCGAAAATTTTGAAAGGCCGGAGCGTCAAGGCGGAGACGTTTATCGTTCCGGCCACGACGGAAGTCGCCGCGAAACTTCGAACGGAGAAAATCGACGGAAAGAGCCTTTTTGAAATATTCACGGAATCGGGCGCGAAAGTCGGCGAGGCCTCTTGCGCGGCGTGTCTGGGCGGGCCGAAAGACACTTTCGGGCGGTTAAACGGGGCTGAGGTCTGCATCTCGACGACCAACCGGAATTTTCCGGCCCGCATGGGGTCAATGGAATCACAGGTTTACCTGGCCTCACCCATGACGGTGGCGGCGTCGGCGGTTACGGGAAAGATCACGGATCCCAGAGAAGTGATGGCGTGAGGAAAAACGAAAATGGAAAATAAAATTTCGGGAAAAGTTTATGTGCTGGGAAATGATATCGATACCGATCAGATTATCCCCGCTCATTATCTGACTTATAACCCCGCGATCCCCGAGGAGCGGAAAATGTTCGGGAAGTACGCGCTGTGCGGGCTTCCGGAAGCCTCACAGGGCTTGCCGTTCGGGAAAATCCCTTTTGTCGAAAAAGACGCGGACCGTTCCGGTTATAAGCTGATTGTCGCCGGTAAAAATTTCGGGTGCGGCTCATCCCGCGAGCACGCGCCTCTCGCGCTCCAACAGTCGGGGATCGAGGCGGTGGTGGCGGAATTTTACGCGAGGATTTTTTTCAGGAATTCCGTGAACGGAGGCTATCTGATCCCCTTTGAAACGCCGGCGCGGCTGGTCGAAAAATTCAAAACGGGAGAAGACGTCGAACTTGACGTGCGAAGCGGGATTTTGAAAAATAAGACTCAAAATACCGAGTTTCCCCTGAAGCCTTTGGGGGACATCCTTCCGATTTTGGAAGCGGGGGATATTTTTCGGTATGCGGGGAAAAAGTAAGGATATAGGGTCACGCTTGATTTTCGGGTGTGCCCCCATCGATATGGAAATTATTTAAAAGAAAGGAATTGAAATGCATAAGATCGGAGTAATGCCCGGGGACGGAACGGGACCGGAGGTCGTTCGGGAAGCGTTGAAAGTGATGAAAGCGGTGTCTGAAAAGATCCCGTTCCAATATCAGTTGACGGATCTGGATTACGGGGCCGAGCGTTATCTGAAAACCGGTGTCGTTCTGTCGGATGAGGAATTGGAAGGGCTCAAGCGGTTCGATGCGATTCTTCTCGGCGCCGTGGGGGACCCCCGCGTGAAGCCGGGAATTATCGAGAAAGGACTTTTGCTGAAAACCCGTTTTGGGTTGAAGCAATACATCAATCTGCGTCCCGTTAAACTTTATCCCGGCGTGGATTGCCCCCTGAAGAACAAGAAACCGGAAGATATCGATTTTGTGGTTGTCCGCGAAAATAACGAAGGGCTTTATGTCGGCGAGGGGTCGTTTGAAAAAAAGGGACAGCCCGACGAAGTGGCGATCCAGGTCAGCCGGAACACGCGCGGAGGGGTGGAACGCTGCCTTCGCTACGCTTTTGAATTCACGCGCAAGCGGAACAAGCGGAAGAAGCTCACGCTGTGCGGGAAGACGAATGTTTTGACGTACGCGTGGGATCTTTGGGAGCGCGTGTTTCAGGAGCTCGCGAAAGAATACCCGGACGTGACGCCGGACTACGCGCACGTGGACGCGACCTGTATGTGGATGGTGAAGAATCCCGAGTGGTTTGACGTGATTGTGACGGACAACATGTTCGGCGACATCATCACGGACCTGGGGGCCATGATTCAGGGCGGGATGGGGATCGCGGCGGGCGGGAATATCAACCCCGACGGGGTTTCCATGTTCGAACCCATCGGGGGGTCGGCGCCGAAATACACGGGAAAGAACGTGATCAATCCCCTGGCGGCGGTTTGCGCGATGGGAATGCTGCTGGAAGAGCTCGGGGAGTGCGCCGCGGCGAAACTCGTGGAAGAGGCCGTGATGTTCGCGACGTCCCAGAAAATGAAGAGCCAGGCGGCCGGGAAAATGGGGTATTCGACGCAGGAAGTGGGGGATTTGCTGGTCGAATTTATCCGGAATAAGAAAGCGTAACGAAAGAAAAGGGGATTGTGATGAAAGCGCAGGGGAGTCATACTCTGAAAGGGAAAAAATCGTATGTGGTGGCCGTGGCCGGCGCGACGGGAGCGGTCGGCGAGGAGATGATTAAAATCCTCGAGGAGCGGAAGTTCCCGGTCAAGGAATTGAAACTGCTGGCTTCCAAGCGTTCCGCGGGGAAACGCCATTCGTTCCGCGGCGAGTCGCATATAATCGAGGAATTGACCGGCCATTCGTTCAAAGGGGTCGACATCGTGCTTTCCAGCGCGGGCGGCAGCGTGAGCCGGCAGTTTTCGCCGGCGGCGATCAGCGAAGGCGCCGTCGTGGTCGACAATACCAGCGCGTTCCGCATGGATCCCGAAGTCCCGCTCGTGATTCCCGAAATCAACCCGGAGGATATCGCCCTGCACAAGGGGATTATCGCGAATCCCAATTGTTCGACCATTATTATGGCGGTTCCCATTTTCCCGATCCACAAAAAGGCCGGGATCCGCCGGATCATTGTCTCGACCTATCAGTCCGTGAGCGGTGCCGGGGCCCGCGCGATCGCCGAACTGAGGCATCAGACCCAGGAGGTGCTGGAAGGGAAACCGGTGACCCGGGAGATTTTCCCCCATCAAATCGCCTTCAATCTTTTTTCCCACAACAGCGCGGTCAAGGAAAACGGTTACAACGAAGAAGAAGTCAAGATGGTCAACGAAACCAAGAAGATTTTCCACGACCCGAAGATTTCGGTGACGCCGACCTGCGTCCGTGTCCCGGTTTACCGGGCCCATTCGGAATCGATCGTGCTGGAGCTTGAAAAACGCCTGTCCGTGGAAGAGGCCCGCGAGATTCTCCGGCAAGCGCCGGGAGTCCGTCTGCAGGACGACCGGGAGAAAAATTATTTCCCGATGCCGATCGAAGCGAGCGGGCAGGACGATATCCTGGTCGGGCGGATCCGGGAAGATTTAACCTGTCCGAACGGGCTTGCGCTGTTTGTGAGCGGAGATCAGCTCCGCAAAGGGGCCGCGCTGAACGCCATTCAGATTGCCGAAAAACTGATCGCGCATTAAGAGCCTCTGGGCGATTCTTCGGGCGTCCGGCCCGGAAGCGATTTGTGAGGCCGCGCGAAAGATTTAGAAGCTCTTAAGGAAGCCCGTGACGCCTCCGGTTGATGCGAAGATGAAAAATATCAAGCTCGTTTTGGAATACGACGGCACCCGTTTCTTCGGGTTTCAAAAGCAGAAGAAGGGCCGAACGATTCAATCCGAGCTCGAGAAGGCCCTGAGGAGAATTTTCCGGAAGAGAATTTCCGTCATTCCCGCCGGACGTACCGACAGCGGGGTCCATGCCCGCGGGCAGGTCGTGAATTTCAGAGTCGATACGGATATCCCCCTTGAGAATATCCGCCGGGCCCTGAACACCTATTTGCCCGAAGAAATCGCGGTACGGGAAATTGCTCTTGCCGCTCCCGATTTTCACGCGAGATATTCTGCGAAAGGGAAGCTTTACCGGTACCGGCTTCTTCTGGGGAAAACCCCCGGGCCTTTGGAGAGATTTTATTCCTGCCACTATCCTTATCCGCTGGATATCCCGCGGATGAAGAAAGCCGCGGGGATTCTGGAGGGAAGGCATGATTTTCGCGCGTTCCAAGCGCACGCGGACGGAGAGAAAAATTCCGTCCGGACTTTGTACCGGCTGGCAATCAGGGAAAAGCCTCCGTTTCTCGAGTTTTCCTTCGAAGGAGACGGTTTTTTGTATAACATGGTCCGGAATATCGTCGGGACCCTGCTTTGGGTCGGAAACGGGAAAATGACCTTGCGCCGGCTCCGGGAAGTTCTGAAATCCAAAGACCGGCGGCTTGCGGGCCCGACGGCGCCTCCACAGGGACTCGTGCTTGAGAAAGTCTTTTTTGAATAATAGGTTCCCTTTGACAAGAAAAGCTTTTTTTGCTAGATTACAACGCTCTTATGGCCTAAAATGACCGAAAAGGCTTGAAGGGGAATGAGTTAGGGAAGGAAAAGGAAAATAATGAAAACCCATATCGCAAAACAAAATCAAATTGAGAAAAAATGGTTTTTGATCGACGCCAAAGGGAAAATTCTCGGGCGTCTTGCCGTTAAGATTGCGGGGATTCTGACGGGCAAAGGTAAAACGAATTATACTCCCTATGTGGAAATGGGGGATTATGTGATCGTGATCAATGTGAAGGAAATCCGGGTCACGGGAAAGAAAGCCAAAGAGAAGACCTACGATCACTATACCGGATATCCCGGAGGACGTGACGAATATGTGTTTGAGGATTTGATGGCGAAGAAGCCGGAAGAGGTTTTATTCCGGGCCGTGAAAGGGATGCTGCCCAAGAACCGAATGGCAGACCGGATGCTCCGGCACTTGAAGATTTATGCCGGAAGCGAGTATCAGGAATCGGCCCAGAAGCCTGTTGTGGTTTCCTAACGTCTAATTATTTCAGAAATCAGCGAGGAGAAAATAAACGTGGTTGAGAATACGAAGCCGTTGTACGCGACCGGAAGAAGGAAAAGGTCTGTTGCCCGGGTTTGGCTGAAAGAGGGCGAAAAAGGTTTTATGGTGAACGGAATGGACGTCGACAGCTATTTCGGGCGTCAGGATTTGAGGATGATTGTCCGGCAGCCGTTTCAGGCGCTTCATCTGCCGGACCGTTTCCACGTGAAAGCTTCCGTCGTGGGCGGGGGCATCATGGGACAGGCCGGTGCCATTCGTCACGGCATTTCCAGGGCTTTGGCGATATACGATCAAAGCTACCGGTCCGTTTTGCGCAAGGAGGGTTTCCTGACGCGGGATCCCCGCGAAAAGGAACGCAAAAAATTCGGCCGCAAGGGTGCCCGCCGCAGTTTTCAGTATACGAAACGTTAAACCGACGGTTTTTTCCGGACAGGGACATGCGGGAAGTTTTTCGAAGATATTTCACGATAAATCTTTTTCTTGCTGCGGGGATTCTCTTCCTCGTTTTGAGCCTCGCGGGATGCGCGGCTTTTTTTGAAGATTACGCCTACCAGCCTTTAGGAGCGTCTCAGGCCGACACCTATTGATCATCGCTTGAGGGCACTTCCGGAGCGCGGATATTTTCTTCCAGAATGCAAAACGGTTCGGAGCGTTGACGGAAATGAAAAAGACGTTTTTGACGGTGCTGTTCGCCTCGGTCCTTTTGATCGTTTGCTTCTTCGGGGCGGTTTACTTCCTGCTCCGGAACCGGGAAGTCCAGAAAAATATCGTCGCGCATATCGAGCGGCAGTTTCAGAATCAGGTGGAGCTGGGTTCTTTCGAGCTGTCGTGGATGCCTCCCGTTTCGATCGTGCTCAAGGATGTCGCCATCAAAGGGATCGGATCCGGGCCGCGCGTATCCCTGACGTCTCCCACCGTTCATATCTCCCTGAAACTGTGGTCTTTCCTTTTATTCAAAAAAATCGAACTGGATTCGATCCGGGCTCTGGATTCCTTGTGCCTCGTCAATTGCGAGTCCTCGGCCGGTGAGGCGCCGAAAATCCTTATTTTTTCGGGATCGGACATCCGGCTCAAAAACGTCGCCTGGGATCAGAAAATGGATTTTGTGCTTTCCGGGAATTTCGGGGAGGCGTCCAAAAATATTCACATGGAAGGCCAGACGGTTTTGCATCTTACGCCCGATGCCCTGATCGCCAAAACGTTCGAAGCGAAAGTCCGCCTGTCGAATCTGGATATCGGGAAACTCGCGGAGCTTTTTCCCGCAAAACTTCCGCTGACGTTCCGGCAGGGCGGTTTGTCCTGGGAGGGGGAAATCCGCTATGGGGACCGGACGTTTGAAGTGAAAGGCTCGGGCGGGCTGAAGGGGCTTGTCTACGCGGTGTCCTCGTCTTCCGGGAAAGTTTCGGAACCGGCGGATTTTTCCGTTGAGGCGGAAGGCGCATGGAAAGGGGTCCCGGGCGAGCTCAATATCAGCAAGCTCAATCTTTCCTCGAAATACGGGGATTTTTCGGTCAAAGGCGTCTGGGGCAGCAAGGAGCAGGGGCGTTCGCCCGTTGATTTCGAATTGAACAGCGGGAATCTGAATCTGGATTCGCTGCCCGAGATTCTGGTCCCCCTGGATAAAGCGATCCCCACCAAACTCGGTTTTTCGGGACGGATGGGGGTCAATTGCTTTTTCCGGGGAGACGAGGATGCCATGGGGATTGCGGGGACGCTGGATCTTACCGCAAGTAATCTCTCCTACGCCGGATTTCTGACGAAACCGAAAGAGGTCCCGCTGAAACTCCAGTTTAATCTGCTCCGGAAAGAATCGAAACATCTGGAAGGGGATTTCAGCCTGTGGCTCAATGAAATGAGCCTGAAGGGGACCCTCGTGGATTTGAACACGGAGCTGGGGGACGGGGAAGTGACCTTCCTGACCAATAAATTTTCGCTGAAAGGCTGGGAGGCCATTTTCGATCCGCTCCGGAACTCTTCGCTGGACGGGAAGGGGAAGATCCTCCTGAACGCGAAAGGTTCTTTCCGGGATTTCGCCAAATTGAGCTACACCGGGACCGTGACGATCGAAGAGGGGACGATCGCGAACGAGTTGTTCCCGGTCAAGGATTTAAACGCGACCTTCGAATTTTCGAATATCCGGACGTCTTCGGGGGAAATTGATTTTGTCGGGAAGGACTCTCCCATCCATATCGCCTATGTCTGGAATCTCGCTCCTCAGCAGTCCGTGTCGCTTCGCTGGTCTTCTCCCGAACTGTATCCTCAGGAATTGTTGATTCCGGTGAAAGCGTTTTTCGCCTATAACCAGAACCGGGACGCCCTTTCGGCGGCGGACTTTTTTTCCTCGGTGATTCAAAAAATCGTTCCCGAGACCCTTCCGCTCAAGGACGTGTCCTTTCGCGGGGACTGGCTCGGTTCGCTCGTTTCGTTCCGGGACGTTTCCTTTTTGCTTTATGACGGGCTGGTCAAGGGGAAAGGAGAGGTTGAGTTCAATCCCTACGAACCCTATTACAATTTCTCCCTGGAGATCGAACATCTGAGCCTGGCGCCGCTCGTCAACCAGATGACGGGGCAGACGATCCTGACGGGGCAGATCAGCCTGCTCGGGGACTTCGAAAGCGATAATCTGGGAGGGAGCGATTTTTGGGACCGGTTTCAGGGGAAGGGCGAATTTAACGTGACCGGCGGCGCGTTTCACACCTTCGATTTATTGGGATCGGTCGCCGCGTTGCGCGATTTCAAGGACATCGAAACTTATTCGAAAGGCGGGACCGAATTCAACGACTTCCGGGCCGCCTTCCTGGTCCGGAACCGGAAAATCGTGACCGACAATCTGGCGCTCACCAACCCGTATTTCAAAGCGTCCGCGAACGGTTTTTTCAGCGTGGACGGGGCCTTGAATTATCACTGGACCCTTTCGCTTTCGGATAATATCTTCGAGAAGATCTTCGGCAGGGCACAGACCCGGCCCGTCTCGCTGGATGTGCAGCTTTACGGAGATTTTTTTACGCCCAAAATCGGCTTCGATTCCGAGAAGATCAAGGCGGCTCTGGAGGAAGGGGCCCCGCCTTCCGGCCCCGGAACGCCGGGCAATGCCGCCCCCAGGGAACAACCCGCTTCGGCCCCCGCGGCTTAAGCGCCTTTTGTTTTTTCCTTCGATTTCAGTAATTTCAGCAGCGCGGAAGCCGCTTTCTCCTGCGCCTCTTTTTTGCTGGAGCCTTTTCCCGCCGCTTTCCCGGCCCGTCCCGCTCTGACGACGGCCGTCACGCCGTTTTTCTTGAACGCCATCCGGTATTCGGGGAGAATTTTATATTTTTTCTGAACCCATTCCTGGAGAAGCCCCTTGGGGTTGGTCTCGGTCCGTTTCAGCAGCCTGAGACGCATGTACGGTTCGAGGTATTTTAAAATCAGGGCTTTTGCGCGGCCGATCCCGAGGTCGAAGAACACGGCGGCGATCAGCGCTTCGAACGAATCGGCCAGAATTTTTTCCATCCCCTGCCGGAGATTTTGGCGGTCTCCGCTGAGGAAAAGGAATTTCCGTAAGGGGATTTTTTTCGCGGCCTTCGCCAAAGTTTTTCGGGAGACCAGGACCGAGCGGATCTGGGACAGTTCTCCTTCGTTCGAGGCGGGGAAGACGCGGAACAGGCGTTCGCTGACCGCGAAGTTCAGGACGGCGTCTCCGAAAAACTCGAACCGTTCGAAATCGGGAAGGCCTTTTTGGGGGTATTCGTTCCGGTATGAAGGATGCGTCAGGGCGCCGAGCAGGACGGTTTTCTTTCCGAAAACCAGCCGGGTCTTTCTCTCGAAATCTTTTATCTTTTTCTTCTGCGGGGCCGAAAGCCCCGGGGATGAAACCTGTTTTTTGCGCATGGGCCTTTCCGTTCTCCTTTTCTTTTCGCCGGTGAAATTTTTTTGGCACGAAGCGGAGCAAGAAGTATATAATAATTGTCGCATTATACACAAAAAGGGGGTCGCCTATGCCCAAAAAAAACGAGGAACTCCGGGAAAAAATCCTTGATGTGGATGCCAGCATGCAGGGGACGATTTCTTTCAAGGATCCCGTCAATCTGAGGATCAACGGAAGCTTTGAAGGGAAATTAGACACGCAGGGAAATCTGACGATCGGGGAGAATGCCAAAGTCAAAGCGAACATCACCGGCGACAGCATTATTATCGCGGGCAAGGTCACGGGCGATATCGCGGCCCGGCGGAGCCTGTCGCTTGTGGCGCCGGCTTTGGTGAAAGGCAACGTGAGGACTCCGGTCATCAGCATTCAGGAAGGCTCCGTATTGGAAGGGGCCCTTTCCATGCTGAATTTGAGCGAAGGCACGGGAGAGGAAATCCTGACCCTGAGGGAATTGGCGCAGTACCTGGAAGTGGAAATCGGGACGCTCGAAGAGTGGGCCGCAAAACGGAAGATTCCGGCTTTTCAGGAAGACAACAGCTGGAAGTTCAAGAAGTCCGAAATCGACCGGTGGATCCAGGAGGAGCGGCTCAAGGTTTGAACGTCCGGCGCGGTTTCGCGGCGCGGAGGGGCTTTCGAACCATTCCGGTGATTTGACGGCCGGGGTTTTTCATCCGGGAAAAAGAAAACGGGTGATTTTTCTCTATGGAAGGCATGCTGACTTTAAAAGAAGTAATGAAACACCTCGAGTTGGACCAGTCCGAAGTGGAACGGCTGGTGAAAAAAGGCAGACTCGATGCGTATAAAATCGGCGGCGCGTATCTCCGCTTCAAGAAGACGCAGGTCGTAACGCTTCGGAAACAACTGGGGACCAAGGCCGGTTTTTCTCCGACCCTGTTTTCCCGGATCCGGGATTTCTGGGTTTTTAACCGCGTGTATCTTTTTTCGATACTGTTATTCGGTCTGGTGATTTATTTTCTGGTCCGCTGAAACTTTTGGAAATTCCGGCGGGGACGTCGGCCGGGATCCGCGTTGTCAATCCGGAAGGACGGCTTCATTTCAAAAGGGAGGTTTTTATCCATGACGGTACGGTTAACCCGCGAGGGATTCGAAAAATTAAAGCAGGAACTGACGTTCCTCAAGTCGACCAAGAGGAAAGAAGTGATCAAGGCCCTGGCGGAAGCCCGGGCGCACGGGGATTTGAGCGAGAACGCCGAATACGACGCGGCCAAAGAGGCCCAGCAGCAATTGGAGGCCCGGATCGCCGAACTCGATTCGAAACTCGCGGAAGTGGAAATCATCGACGGCGCCGATATCGACAAGGACACCGTTTATCTCGGCGCGACGGTCTCTCTGACGGATCTGAACAAAAACGCCGAAGTCCGGTACATGCTGGTTTCAAAGGAAGAGGCCGATTTTTCGGCGGGGAAAATTTCGATTGATTCTCCCGTCGGGCGGGGGCTCCTCGGGAAGAAAGCCGGGGAGGTCGCGGAAATCGTCATTCCCGCCGGGAAATTGCGGTATCAGGTCCTGAAGATCGAAAGGTAACCGGATGGGAACGCCTCGGATCGGAGTGGATCTGGTCAAAATCAAGCGCATGACGGACGCGATCGAAAAGCACGGCGAGGGGTTTCTCTCCCGCGTTTTCACCGAAGGCGAAGTTGCGTATTGCGAAGCGCATCCGCGGCGGAAGTTCGAACATTATGCCGGCCGCTTTGCGGCGAAAGAGGCTTTTTATAAAGCGGTCCAGCCCCGGGAGGCCCGTATCCGGTTTAGAAATCTCGAAGTGAAAAATCTGCCGAACGGCGCCCCGGAATTTTTCATCGAGGAGGAAGAGCGGAAGCGGCTCGGGCTTTCTCCCGATTCCCGGATTACCGTAAGTCTCTCCCACGACACGGATTACGCGATCGCGGTTGTTTTGATCACCTGACGTTCGCGAGCGCGGCCGGAGCCGAATCATGCCTGAGAAACGGAAAATACAGCTGATCGTCAATGCGGATGATTTCAACCTGACGCCCGGGGTCTCGGAAGGGATTCTGGAGGCGCATGACCGGGGGATGGTGACCAGCACGACCGCGCTGGTGAATGTCCCTTTCCGGAGCGAGGCGATACGCGAAGCGCGGAAGCGAAAACGGCTAGGCGTCGGGCTGCATTTGAACGTCACATTGGGGAAACCGCTTCTGCCGCCCGAAGAAGTCCCGAGCCTGACGGACGGGAAAGGCGCTTTCGGGAAGCGAAAGGATTTTTCGGGAGTATCGCGGGTTGAATTGCTCCTGGAATTCGAGCGGCAGATCGAACGGTTTTCGGAAATTTTCGGGCAAGCGCCTTCTCATTTGGATACGCATCACCAGATTCATGATGACCCGGCGGTTTTTGAGGTGATGCGGTTCCTTGCGTTCCGTCATCGCCTTCCGGTCCGGCTTTCGCGATGTTTCGGAAAGGCGGAAAAAGAACGGTTCGGTGCGCAGAAAATTCCGTTCGCCGATTTTCTCGTGCCGGACCTTGATCCGGCGCGGGCTTGGACGGAACGGCCGCTTGAACGGGCGCTCGGGAAAATGACGGGAGGGATTTACGAGCTGATGTGCCATCCCGCGCGGTGCGACGCGCGGTTGAAGAGAATTTCGAGTTTTAATCTGCCGCGCGAATCCGAATTGAGGGCGCTGTGCTCCCGCGAAGTTTTGAAACGGATCGAAAAACGGAATATTCAACTGATGTCATATAAGAGCCTGAAAGGGTGAAGCGATGAAGGCTAAGAAAATTCTGATTACAAACGACGACGGAATCAAATCCCCCGCGATATGGGCTTTGCGGGACGGATTGTCGAAAATCGCCCATTGCGAAGTCGTGGCGCCTCAGAAGGTGATGTCCGGAGTCGGGCACGGCGTTTCGCTGACCCGGAACATTCGCCTGCATCCCGTCCGGAAAAACGGGACGGTGACCGGCTACGGGGTGGACGGGACGCCCGCGGACACGGTGAAACTGGCGCTATCCGAGCTTTTCAGCCGCGAACATTTCGACCTTGCCGTTTCGGGAATCAATCTTGGCCCCAACACCGGCGTCAGCGTTTATTATTCGGGGACCGTGGCCGCGGCGCGCGAAGCGTTTATGTCCGGGATCCCGGCGTTTGCCGTTTCCATCTCCTCGTTTCGCTGCGGCGATCTGACGTACGCGGTCGATCTTGCCGTGGAGATTGCCGCCGCGTATCTCGAGAGGCGTTACCCTCAGGACCTTTTTCTGAACGTAAACGTCCCGTGCGTGAAGAGAGGGAAAGTCCGGGGGGTCCGGGTGACCCGCCAGGCGCCTTCTCAATTCCTGGAATTTTTCGAGAAGAAAACGAAAAACGGCAGGCATCATTATTACCTCAAAGGGGATTTGGTCCTCCTGAAAAACGGCCGCGACCTGGACCAGAAAGTCCTCGACGAAGGGTATGTGTCGATCACGCCTCTCCGGCTGGACCTGACGCATTATCCTTATCTCGGGATCACGCGAAAGCTCGCGAAACGCCTGAGCCGGAAACGTTCGCTGAATCCCGGCTGAAGTCTCCCCTCTTTTTATCCGGACGATCCGCGCCGGGACGGTGTTTTCCCGGGGGCATTCTTCTTTTGGGTGCGGGCGGTGAAGAGAAGGATTACTTTGTGACGGGGCCGTCGAAAGTTTCGAAAATAATCGTGATGAGATTATTGCATTTCGGGCACTTGATCTGCTTGAAGGCCTGAATATTGTCGGACTTGGAACGGTACATGATGCTCAGGATTTTCGTGATGAAACTGTTTTCTTCCCCCGACCACTGACACACCGAGCACACATATGTTGGCTGCATACTCACCCCTTTTCCCTACGCGATAAACTATCGGCAGTAGTTTGAAATAGCTTTAGAAAGAAAATAAATTCCGGAATTTCCGGCGAAGAGTTTTGGACCGGGATTCTTAGAGGTATCCGAGGGCCTTCAAGGCGTTTGTTTTTTCCCGGAAGGCATTGTTTCCCGCGGAGCCTTCCGGGGCGGGAGATTCTTCGGCCGGCTTGGCCGACGGCGAAACGGGGATGAATTTCACGTGAACAACACGGTGATTCCGGACATTCTGCCCGGAACGGAACAGAAGTTGTAAGAAAAAATTCTGGTCTTTCACGGCAATTTCCCCGAGCGCAAGATAATAGTAGAGCCTCTGCGCGTTAATTTGTTTTTTTAATACGGCGGAAGAGGGGATTGAAAACGGTTTTTTGGGATCGAACCGGTATTGAATCCCGATCGTCGCCGGCGGAATCGTTTCGATTTTTCGTTCCGTTTCGATTAAAAGCCGTATTTGGTAAGTCCCGTCCGGAATTTTCGTGGTAAGAGTCAATGGTTTGGCCGATCCGGGCTTGGGGAGGACGGTCAGTTCGGAGGTGTTGGTGTTTAAATTCAGGAGAAACGGCCTGCCTCCGGTTTCTCCGTCCGGCGGGAGATTCTCTTCGCCGCTTTTGCCGTAATAGCGGTAGACGAGAGATTTCGGTTCGATTTGAAAATCGCCGATCAGAAAGTGAAAGGGGGTTTTGGGAGGGAAGCGATTGACGCATTGCAGGTACCGGGCCTGATAAGGACCCCTGAGTTTTTCGGATGCGGTCCTCAGGGCGTCTCTGATCAGCGGTTTTTCCGCGGCGATGTTACGCGTTTCGCCGGGATCCCGGCTCAGATCAAAAAGCTGATCGGCACCGTATAAATATTTGTACGCCGGAGTCCGGATTGATCTCTGCGCCAAAATAATTTCCTTCCCCTCGGATGGCTCATCGATATATTTTTGAAGGCTGACTCCGTCCATCGATATACCGGAAGGCAGGGTGAGCCCGCAGATATCCGCGAGGGTCGGCATGAGATCCACGGACTCCGTCATGCCGGTCACGTTTGTCCCGGCTTTTTCGAGCGGGGGATAATGGAGAATTAACGGAATATGAATAAGGGAATCCCATGGCGCATGGCCGTGCTCCAGCTTACCGTGCATCCCGAGATCTTCGCCGTGATCGGAAGTGATGATAAACACCGTGTTGTCGAGAAAGTTAAGCTGTTTCAAAGCGCCGTATAGATTTCCGACGAGACGGTCCGCGTAATTCAGATTGCCGTCGTAAAGTTTTTCCAGACATCGGAGTTCTTGGCTGTCCCAATCGGCGGTGGAATCATTGCTTTTTTGATCGAATTTCTTCCGGACCTTGCTCTCGAGATCCTTGTCCGTGCTTTCGAGATACTCGGGAAGGGATATCCCGTAGCGATAAGGGGCGTGGGGCAGGATAATATGGGCATAGACGAAAAACTTTTCCTTCCGGTGCTTTTTGATCCAGTTCAGCATTTCCGAAAAAGTCTTTTCGGTTTTTTGATTGTTGTCATTAGCGGTCCCGGGAGACGAAATGTTCTCCACGGGGAACATGTAATTTTCTTCGAACCGGCTCACGAGAGGCGTTTTGGGGGAAAAGAAGACATGATCGGAAAAAGAAGCGGTACGGTATCCGTTCGACCGGAACAAATCCGGCAGGAGCAGCTGCCCCGGGTCCCGGGCCCGGAAAACGGTTTCGGAATTTTCGGCTTTGGTATCCCAGCGATAGGCGTCGTACTGGATGATGTTTTTTGAAACATAGCGGGATGAAAGATAACATTTGGTCGAGCGAACCGTGTCGACGCCTTGCGAGAAATGATTTTGGAAAATAATGCCGTCCCGGCCGATCGCGTCCATGTTCGGCGTGGTGTTTTTAGCGTAACCGTAACAGGAGAAGTGATCCGCGCGAGCGGAATCCAATACGATTAAAATGACATTCGGTTTTTGGGGCAGGAAGGGGTACGGCAGATGAATGCCTATGCAGATGATTACCCCCCCAAGAAGAGATAGGATCTCGGACACGCGTTTCTTCATCGTGGCTTCCTATTCTACGCGAGATAAGAGAATGGGGGAAGTTGTCTCTAAGGGGAAAAGAAAAATGCCGGAGGAGGGAGTCGAACCCGCACGGGGGTTAAGCCCCACTGGATTTTGAGTCCAGCGCGTCTGCCCTCAGCCTCCGATTTTTTAAATTCAATAAGTTGCTGAGGGCTGTACTTAGCTTCGATTGAATCCTGAATGGTAGCTAAGTGCTGCCAGTTCCGCGTTTCGAAGGAAAGGGCTTTGAAATTTTTTGGGGCAAGGAGGGTATGGGAAAAGAAAAATGCCGGAGGAGGGAGTCGAACCCGCACGGGGGTTAAGCCCCACTGGATTTTGAGTCCAGCGCGTCTGCCAGTTCCGCCACTCCGGCATAGATATGAATGGCATTAAAGAGCTAAGTCCTACAGTTCCGTAGCGCGAAACGACAAGTTTCGCGCGGTCAGAGTCTCTTGACTCTGACACTTCGGTCAAAACCGGATTGTTTTGACCTTCGAAGTGCCGAGACTAAGAATCTTAATTTTATTGCTTAAAATTTGGACCGGGCGAGAGTTGAACTCGCGACCTCCACAATGCCATTGTGGCGTTCTCCCAACTGAACTACCGGCCCGATATCTTTAGCTTTTAGCGGTTGCGTAGCAGCCGCCATTAATGCTTTCGG
>JAKQXH010000035.1 GCA_029561555.1 Candidatus Omnitrophota bacterium | reverse complement strand
ACGGGAAAGGCAGACAGAAAGAGAAGACTGAAAAGCCTCAAACCGGAAAACAGAAAATAACGCCTGATTTATTGCTTTCCAATCCTGCTTTTTCAGTTCTTTCCGCTTTTTTTGGCTTGCGAGATACGATTCACGCTTCACGAGATACGGTTCTTGCGGCTTCTCTCGGTTCTCTCGATCCTCGCAAAGAGATGCCCGACTTGATTGCGGAAGAGCGCAACATGCCCGGTTTTAGTTTCTACCGCTTCAAACGTCCTTCCGATAACGCGGTCATTTACAACTATTTCATTCTGACGCTTAAATCTCCTGACGGGACTCTGCATCAATTCGAATTTCTCGCGAATCTGCCGGATGGGATTATGAAAGCGGCGCATGCGTCCGGGAAGAATCCGGAAGCACTTGCTGCGGACATGGAATCTGCCGCCGTCAGAGCTTTCGTGGGAGCTCTTCTGAATTTAAGGGGGAAGAAATTTTCTGACGGTGACGGAATTCTTGCCGAAATCGCTTCGGTCTACAAAGAAGAAATCGAGCGAGG
This sequence comes from Candidatus Omnitrophota bacterium, assembly GCA_029561555.1. GTDB lineage: Bacteria > Omnitrophota > Omnitrophia > Omnitrophales > Omnitrophaceae > JAKQXH01. The sequence continues at coordinate 20,468 of JAKQXH010000035.1, read as the reverse complement.
GGGGATCCCTCTTCAGGGAAGATTGTTTGATGCTGAGTCCGGGAAGGCAGGGATTCCTTACAAAATTGTTTTTCAGGAAAATGACGCGGCAGGATTGCCGGATGAAGAATCTCCCGAGAGACCATCCGATGGCACGGCAGGCATTCCGGCGGGGACGCGGCTGGGATTGGGTGAAGTCCGCTGGAATCTGAAAGATGTCGAAGCCGAAGGGAAAAACCCATTGCTTGAATCTCTGCGCGGGATCGGGGATTCCGAGATAGAGCAGAAGAATTGGGAAAATCTGACCGATTGTGCTTTGGCGGCCGCTATTCTGGGGGATGACAATCTCTACCGTTATTTTCTTGCCAAGCTTGAGCCCCTCATGAAAGAAGATCTTGAGAAATTCCCCGATGACCGGGAGGGATGGATTTATCGCTTGATTGTCGCAGTGGCGATTGCGGAAGGTCGGGAGGGGACTTTCCCGGAGGTGCTTGCCGGCGCGATTGAAGAGGCGGAAGGATTTGGCGCGGTGATGCTCAGTTCGGTGGATACGAGTTTCAGCGGACTTGTGCTCGGAGCCGCAATAGCGGATGACACCGAAGGGTTTCAGCGGGGGATGGCTCATGTGATGGAGCGAGTGCACGGCTCCGTGAGTGCCAGACCGGAGTGGACGGTACGCGATATCGCGGACCGGGGCAGGGCGCTTTTGGGAGTTGCGGTACGGGAAGGGGACAGCCGGGATTATCGGCAACTTGTCTTGGCTGACATCGATTTGGTGAAGGCATTTTATGGGGAGAATCGCGGACGGGGAGAAAGTGAAATTTTTGACGGGTTGGCTTTGGCTTTCGGAGATTTTTTGCTTGCGATCGGAATCGCTGAAGGATATTCGGAGAATTTTCAGCAGGTTTTGGAATGGCTGGATGCGATTACGATTCAGGATCGCCAAAAAAATGCGTTGGCGCAAGCCAAGGCGCTTTTGGCGATGGAGATGACCGGCAATCGAAAGGCATTCAAAGGGCGTATTCCGGTCGCGGAAGAAGCCATTCGCAGTGCGAGCGATGCGGGGATTAACCATGAAGGAGTTTTGGCTGAGGCGTATGGTTTGCTTGCAAAAGCTCTTGCGCGAAGAAGCGGGGCAAAATCGCCGGAGCGGTCTTCGGCCGGGAATGTGAAAGGAGCGGAACGCGGTGATTTGGAGAGGATTCAGGGCGAATTCGCGGAATTCGAAAAAATGAACGCTATGTCCGCGAATTGGGATGAAGCGATTGCGACCGGCGGCATGCAGGGGGATGAGGTGATTCCTCCGCAGGGAGTGGTTTACGGGATGGGATTTAAACGTGCGCGGGACGATTACTCGACGCGCTTAAGTTCGCTTGCGATTTATTATGTCGAGAAACAGGCTTTTCAGCTTTCGATTGCGGATGAGAATGAGGGGCTGTTTCATGTTCTTCGCTGGATTCCCGGCGAATCGGTTGAATTGGTGCAATACGAACATGAGTCGGGGGGGATTCGCTCGGTTGCGAAGAAGGAAGGGGCTGATGAGCTGTTTGACGTTAGAGTCCGTGCCGAAGACGGGAAAAGGATTGTTTATGTTCTGGTTTCCGACGAAATTTACGCCGCTCTGCCCGGGTCAGACCGTGACCGCGTGCTGGAGTCTGCCCTTCGCCTGCCGGATGGTTCTTTCGCGCCGGTTCAAGTGCGTGTTGTATCCGAAACGATGGCCAATTCGAGTTTGTCAAAGTACGGAATGTTTGAAAGGGTTCCGGCTGTTGAGTCGCTGAGCCGGAAGCTGAAAGCTTTCGGCGGCATTGACAGCTTTTTCGAATTCATTAGCCAATCTCGCGCGATCACACAAGATCGAGGCAGTACGCTGGACGGATTTCTTCAGGAGTATACCGTTATCCCGCTTGATAAAGATCATGCGAATCTTGCGTTGGACGCTCAGAATCTTTGTCTTGAGAGTAAGGGAGGATTCGGCTGGGCGCTCAACCAGGACGGAAGTGATTTCACGGTGCGTTTGGTCTGTGCGGATGAAGAGGGCAAAGCGTTGATGCCGGAATTGATCAAGGGATTTGCGCAAATCGGTCTCGAATATGTTCCGATGACCGGTCCCGACGGAAAAAAAGTTTTTCATCTCCGTATCAATGTCGAAGTGACGAATGATGTTCTTGATCGACTTCGCTTGAATTACAACAAGCTCGACATCTCGGATAAACCGTCTTTTGAAGAATGGCTTCAGCCTTATGAGTCCTCCGAAGGACATCGTATCGAACTGAGGATCGGAGTGAGAGGCGAAGAATACGGTATGGGCGGCAGGAAGATAAAATCTGTGACGATTTCGCCGGACGGATGGAAAGTAAAGGCGAGAAGTTTTAAGGATATTTTTGAAGGGTTGGCGACGGGTGGGATATTCCGAAAACCGGATGAAGGCGATTGGGGCGAAGCCATTTACCTTAATCCCGCTCTCAAGGGGGAAGCGGGGCACAAGCGGGGAAGTTACGCGACTTTGATGGAGCCCTTAGACTCCGGTTATGAAGTTGAGTTTTTTCTGACCGGGGAAAAAGAGAATCTGGATGGGGTTGACCGGCCTTTCGGCAATTTTCATTTGGTGTACGATTCCAGAAAAGAAGACGGATCGATTTGTGTCCGCGGGCCCAATATGAGACCTCCCAATTATCATTTCCTCTCCACGTTCAGCAGAAAGTTCGGGGATGGGGAGGTTTTGGATATTCGGGTCAGGAATGAAGACGGCGTGGTGACTTATTACGTTTTAGTTCCCGATGGGACGATTGAAAAAACTTTGGAATCCTGTCACGATTTCCGTCTTGAAAGCGATATCCCTCAGAGAATTATTCTGGTCAGCGCCAGTCAGGCTACTGCGGATACCCCAAAATACGATATGTTCAATTATGAACATGTGGACACGGGAGAAATCGTTCAAGGGCGGGACGGGATCGAACCGGCGGCGGAGTCCGAGACTCCAGAAGATGCCGGGGCCGGGGACGGAGGAGCGAATACGGCGGAAATTCAGCGCGGGACTATGGGGCTAGTGAGAACGCCGAAGGAGCGTTTTGAGAGGATACTTACCCGCCTGAATGAGGACGCCGGCTTTACCGAGAAAAAGCTGTCCTTTGAAGGCGGGCGTCAATATGAGTTATTGCCGGGAGTGTATTCTGCGAATTGGAATTTCCCGAAGGGAAGTTATACGTCAAGCTTTGATCAGAACGGGCAGACGACTTATACGGTTTTTATTATGGGTGAAAGGGAAGATGTCTTTCCTTTAACGCGCGCATATCCTTTGGGAAATTATTCTCTGCAGTATGACGAAAGCAAAGGAATCGCCAGCTTTACATTCCGGAGACCGGGTGCGGGGCAGGCGGAAACGTCTTATGAATTTCCCCCGGATGGCGTCGATTTGGTTCCCGCCGAGGAAAACGGCGTCAAGACGTATTACATTCTAGTCCCCGATGATGTTAAAACGAAAATGAAATGGGAAGCGGTGGATGAATATTGTGATTTTACTTTCGGCGAAAGATGGACGGCAATCCCGCAGCGGGTCGTGATGATCGGGGAGCGGGAGGCGCTTGAGGATCCGGAGAGGTATCGGGGTATATTTAATTTGGATGAGATCCGCGAACATCTTGCGCGGAAAGAGGAAGCCGTGCCGGACGGGAAGGTCCGGTTTACGCAAGTTAAGGAAATCGCGCGAGTGATCAAAGCCCGGCGCGGGACTTTGAGGGATGAGCTCGATTTTAGCGATGATCTGGAAGGGGGGCCTCATTTTGATCTGAATTTCGAGGTCGGGAGAGAGTGGTATCAGCTTGAGATCGTCATGGATAAGTCTTCCGGAAAAGTGTTGATGAGTTTTCTTGATTTTCGCGATGTCTCCAAATGGCTGGCCCGGGTCGAAGTGGAACCGGAAGAATTTCTGTCATGGGATATTCCCAGCAATCCGGAAGCGCCTTTGGATGTGACCTTCCGGTTCAAATCCTTGCCTGAAGAATTACTGGCGGCGTTTCGCGAGCGGGGAGTCGACTTTGGCAATCTGGAATTGATTGAGTCGGCTGGCGGCGACTTGAAATTCAAGAATGTCACGGTTCATATTGAGGTCGAAGAAGAAGGCGCGTCGTTGGGGAAAGATCGTGAAGCGTATCTCGTATCTCGTGAAACGCAAATAAAAGAACGTGAAGCGTTAAGCGTGAATCGTGAAGAGCAAGACGGGCTTGGCTTGCGAGATACGGTAGTTGGCGAAACGAAGAGCATCGGGCTCGAGCGGAGTGCCGAAACGAGAGGCGTTTCGGCCGCTTCCCTCGGCGCTCTCGATCCGCGCAGCGAAGAGCCGGCACTGATCGCTGACGAACGTAACATGCCCGGTTTTAGTTTTTACCGTTTCAAACGTCCTTCCGATAACGCCGCGCTTTACAACTATTTCATCCTGACCTTTAAAGATCCCGACGGGACTGTGCATCGATTCGAATTTCTCGCGAATCTTCCTGAGGGGATCTGCCGGGTTGCGCATATTACCGGAGAAATTCCGGATGACGAATCTATCTTCCCGCCTCCCGTTGAAACAAGGTCTTTCATGGGCCCTTTGTTTGATTTTACCGGAAAAGAAATCGGCGGTGCGCGCGGCATTCTTCTCAAAATCGCTCCGGCATACCGTGAGGCGATTGAGCGGGCCGGAATCCCTCTTAGAGGGAATTTGTATGACAAGACAACGGAAGGAAACAAAGGAATCCCCTATGAAATTGAATTTCCGGATGTTCAGACTCCGGATATAACTGAACCGAAAGATACTCCGGGAGGAGGTCACCCTGCGGCGTCCGGAAGCAGGATCGGTCCCGGTGCGCTTGTGAACTGGACTTTGAAGGGCGTTGCGATCGACGGGAAGGATGAACTGATTGCCGCCATCCGTGAAGCCGGAAACCGCGATGCCGCCGCGGAGGTGCCGGAGGAAAAGGAGAGCGGGAAATGGTTTGAGATGGCGGATTATGTTTTAGCAGCGGCGGTTTCGGGCGATTACAAGCTTTACCGGCATTTCCGGGACATTCTAACCGGACAACTTTCAAAAGACATGAAAAGGTCCTTGCCTCGCGAAATTATTCCGAGGCTTTGGCTGAGCGAATTCCTTCTGGCGACCACTTTGGCCGAGGGGAAAGGTCCGGAATACGGAAAAATTTTAGAGAAGGCATCGGCGGAGGATGAGTTCCTTGAGAGGACATTGAGTACCTTCCAAGACTCGGTTGCGGGCACGGTTTTGCTTGCGGCGGTTCTGGCGGAAGATGAGGAGTCCTATGAAAAAGGGCAGGGCTATATTTCGAGCGTGTTGGGCAGTTCATCTGGTGGTTATATCCTTCACTTGATTCGGGGAATCAGCCGATCTTTGCTGGGCGTTGCCTTGCGGGAGGGGACGGGCGGAAATTACGAAGCGTTGAAGGCCAAGGCGTTTGAATATGTGCCTGATTTTATGGGAGCTACTTCCGATGCCGATCAGAATTCTCTTTTGCTGGCTTTGGGTGATTTGCTCCTAGCTATTGCCGTTGCGGAAGGGAAGAACGAAAGTTTTGACACAGTTGTGGAATGGATCGATGTGCAAAGAAAAGCTTCTTTTCCGAAACCTTCAGTGGATGCCGTTGCGCGGTCACACGCAGGTGTTTTGTTTGCCGCGGCCATGGCCGGGGACCGGGATACTTTTAACGCAATAGCGCCGGAGGCGGAGTTTTTGCTGGGAGAGGCTCAGCGGCGAGCAGGGTGGACGCATCATAGCGTTTTGGCAATGGCGTGGTTTCTTCTCGCGAAAACGAAAAGGGCGGAGGCTGACAGGCGGTATGCACAAACGGTAGGCGAGGTGAAAGGTTCCGCGATGGAGGATTTGGACAGAATTCGAGGCGAATTTTCGGATTTTGAAGAGTTGCGGTGCTTGGACGCGGATTGGGCGGAATCCATCGCGTACAGCGCGATGAAGGGAGATGAAGGCGTCACTCCGGGCGGAATTGCGCACGGAATCGGATTCAAACGCGCGAAAGGCCCTTACGCTCTGAGAGTTGCGAGTTTGATGATCGATTATTGCCGGAGGAATCGAATACAAGTACTGATTCCGGATGAGGACGAAGAAATTTTCCATATATTTAAGTGGATTCCGGGGGAATCGATTGAATTGGTAAAACTGGTGCAAGCGAGCGGAGAAACGCCGGTGCTTGCCAAAGTTGAATCTCCGGATGCGGTTTTTGACGTGAGGGTTCGCGCGGAAGAAGGGAAACGTGTCATTTATGTTCTGGTTCCTGATTCGATTTACGAAGCGGTGCCGGCTGAAGACCGAAACCGGGAAATCGAAGTGCCGCTCAAACTTCCGGACGGAAGTTTCTCGCCCGTTCAATTTTGCGTCGTTTCCGAATCCATGGCGAATGCCGAGCCCGCACAGTATGACATGTTTGAAAGAAAAGGGGGGGCGAGGGAGATTCAAGAGGGTTCGGCGGAGGAAGGTGGGAAGCAGGAAAAGCAGGGTTTGAGTGAGGAGGGAAGAACGTTCAGCGGCTTCGATGAGTTTTTTAATTTTCTGGGTGAAACACATGAAGTGGTTCGCCCGACGGATCCTGCTTTGAGCGATCTGGGTTTTGCGCATATTCCCATTCAATTGAACGGCGAAGAGGCGAAGTTGACTTCCGAAAATAACAGCATCCAGTTTGAAGGGGACCAAGTGCGGGGGTGGGGAGTAAAACAGACTGAGGAGGGTCTGCAGTTAGGCTTGGTTTATTGGGGAATGTCACGGGGGGAGCGGGTGCTTATTCAGTCTAGGAAAATGATGATTCCCGATTTTAAACTCCGCATTGAATATAAACCTGTCAGAACTATCGACGAGGCGGGAATTTTTGATGTCAAGGTGTGTGTGGAAGTTTCCCGGGAACAAATGGAGAATATCCTCGAATATTACGGAAGCCTGGATATCCCTAACAAGCCTCCTTTTGATCAATGGTTTCTGCCGTACGAATCTCCGGAAGGGTACCGTGTTCAGCTGCGTTTTGAATCACCGGACGGTACTGAGTCTGCCGGTTCTCTGACCGATATCTGGACACAGCGGCTTGAGAGTATCGAGGAAATCCAGGCGTATAAGGAATCACATCCGCAGCTGTTTACGGATAGCGGCATGACATTTGGTAGCGAATCTTTCCCTGTCCCTCCGAACAAAGCAAATATCGGGTTTCGGCTAAAAGGGCCCGGGGTGAATTTTCAGCTAGATTTTCTTTTTGATATCTGGCCGGAGCCTCTGACCAGGAGTTCGGAGATTACCGTGCGCTTGAGTGAAATTCACGCCGCCGGAGGTTCTACGGTGCGGGAATTTGGTTATATCCCTATGAGCCATTTTCTTTCGCTGGATGTGCCAACGCAGACTTCAATGCCGGCCGGTTTTTGCCTCCGCTTTTTTTCGCTACCGAGTGAGGTGGAATCTGCCCTGAAAAGTTATGGCATCGATCTTGCGCGTTTGGAATTGCTGAAAAGATCGGATTCCTCTCCGTCGGGTAGTATGGCAAGCGTTGTGATTGGGAACGAAGAAGAGCAGGGCTTGCCGGGAATGCCGGAAGAAATTACTCCTGAAGATCAAGGCGGCTCTTCAATGCTGCCCGGCAATTCTAAAGTGGCGACGGGCGGCATATCAGGAAATGCGGTGCTTTTGGGGACATTCAAAGATGCGTTTGCATTTTTTAGTGACGAAAGTAATGGCTATGAGAAACATGAAGCGGCGAATGGCGTGACGTATTTTACTGAAAAGGGATCCCAAAGGATGCGTTATGAATACGATCTGCGGGACGGAAAGGGAATATTCCATTTTGACGATGATCATGCCGGCTTGTTTGTCATTGGGATGAAGGAAAAATACGAAAGGCGGACTGTAACGCTGAGTTTCATGCCGGAAGGCGCAAATGCCGACGAAGTGATCGCGGATTTGGATGTGACGGTGTATTTCGATTCCTGTTCGGTTTCCCGGAATGAAAACGGGCGGCTTCATTTTTCATTCCGCTTTAAATACCTGCCGGAGATTTTCGAAACGGCTTTGCGGGAGGCAGGGACCGATATCGACAGTCTTTCTTTCTCAAACGGCGATACGGCATCTATTGATGTGGAACATGGAGAAGTGCGGGCCGCTTCTCCGGGAACCGGAAGAATGGTCGGACCGAGCACTCTTCGTTTACGGAATATCCATGATATCGAAGACTATATGTTTGAAAGGGAGACGGATCGTGAGGGGGGGCGCTCATATGTGACATTTCAGGGCGACAGCGTGCGCGGGGAAGGCCTTGACGGATGGCAACGGCTTTCCGATGGAAATGTTGTGCTATCTCTGTTTCCGTACAAGGGGAACGGATACGCGAATTTCTGGTTCCGGGTGAAGACGGACGATGGAATCGTTGAAATCGGCGCGCATCAGTTGAGTGGGTATACCGGGCTTCCGGTTTATGTCGTGGTCCGGAAGAAAGGCGGGGAAACTCTGGCGAATGAAATCGTGTTTGATGCGGACAAGAATTTTCTCTCCTTGGATGTGCCGGTTGATTTGGACGTTCCCATGCGATATGGGGTAAAACTTCAGGATTTGCCGTGGCAGATCCTCTCGGCGATCGAGAAAGCCGGGGTCGATATTTCCAATATGGAACTTGTGGATAAAGACGGAAATCCGACAGGGGAGACGGCCTCAATAGAGACCGAAGACCGAAGACAACAGACTGAAGACAAAAAACTAGAAACTAGCAACGAGCAACCAGCGACTGGCGCGGGAGTGATGACGGAGGATCCGCTGACGAAAATCCGGCGCGCGATTCTCGGAATGGTCCCGGACGCGCAGATTACGCAGATTAATTTATCCGAAGATGAGAAAGGGCCTCTGGTGACGGTCTGGACGCGGAAGCCCGGGATTGTTATAGGAAGGCAGGGTAAAACCGCTGAAACGATAGTCGGAGTGATTAAAGAAATTCTTGGGAACGAAGCGACGCATTGGCATATCGAAGAAATACGGGACGATTCGGATGAGGCCGTCGCTCCGGAAATTCAAGCGATATTGGAATCCGGGACGGAAAACACTTCCGCTGCGGGACGGGACGGCGGTGAGGGCGTAGGCAGGAGCGGGCGTCTGGCAGACGGGACAGACAAAATGGTTCCTCCGTTGGATTATTCGGCCCTGAAAATTTTAATTCTCGATTCTCCCGATACGATTGAGCCGATGTCCGAGCTTCTTCGGCGGGACGGGCTTGAAAATATCGAATCCGCGACAAGCCTTGACGAAATTCAGGTGATTTTGGATTCGGGCCGGAATGATTTCGATTTGATTTTTGTCGATCCTCAACAGTCTTCGGAAGAGGTTGCTGAAGCGATTCGCCGGCTTCGCGCGATGAATCCTGATGCCTACATGGCGCTGAATTCGGTTTATTTTCGGGGGGATTTGCCTGATGGACTTGGGGAAGACGGATGGGCGATGAAGCCATATAGCAAGGGGGTTACCGAACAGCTGAGGGCCTTTGTCCATCTGGCGGCGGCAAAAAAATATCTCAAAGGGGCCGGGGATTATGAAGGCCTTATGCAATTTCTCGATACAACTATGTTTAGTCTCTGCGACATCAATATGGACATGCCCAACATTCGCCTGAATGCTTCGGGCGACATATGTTTCAAAGTGGAAGACGAAGCAGTTACGTTTATCACAGTGCCTTTTGAAGTGCTCAAGGTTGCTGATTTCGCGTTTGACGGGGATGACGGGGTATTGAGCGTAGCGCTTGAAAAGTCGTTTTTCGATCGTCTTGCCGATAGGCTTGGTTCGTACGGGATTGATATTGAATCTGCCCGTTTCAAATTCCCGGGCGAACCCGGAAAGTCCGAACGCTATCTCGAATTCAAAAAAGTTGAAGCATCATCTTTGGGGAAAGAACGTGAAGCGTATCTCGTATCTCGTGAAGCGCAAGATGAAACTCGTGAAACGGAAAGCGTGAAACGTGAAGAGGAACAGCGAGATACGTTTCACGATTCACGAACGACGGCCATTGCTTCTTCTCTCGGCTCTCTTGATCCGCTCAAAACGCCGAAGTCAAAAGAACGGAATTTTCTCGATCTGAAGCTGAGAATGCATGCCGTTCTCGCGGATAGCCAAAGAGACGAAGGACTGCGGGCGCGGGGAATCGCGGTAGATGACCGGACTCATGTGGCATTTGAAGCGGGGCTTGCCGGTCTTTACAATCTCGCGCGATCGACGGTTAAAAGTATTCTCATGCCTGCCGCGGATGATCCGGAATATGACGGGAAGAAAAAAGCGATTGAGGGAAATCTTTCCCAAAGAGGTCAGGCCCGGCTGGATCCCGAAAATCCGGCTTATATTTCCCGTAGTGCCGGTTTTATCAATGAGGAGGGATCTCTCAGATTGTCCGGGGAAATTTCTTTTTACGGGGAGTTGAGTCCTTCCGGGCGCCTTGCCCTGGAGGAAATGCTGAACCTTCCGATCGAAAATCCCGAGGACTGGGACCGGTACAGCAGCGATCCGGAGACTTATGACCGAAGATTAGTTGATTTTCTGTTCTATTTCCGGCAGTTGGGCGGGAAGCGGGTGGACTTTGTCACTGAAAAGCGAACCGGCGCGGATGGCAAAACGGTATCGGTTCATCACCTCCGTTTTGAAATCCCGCTTGGAGCGGAGATCGAAGGAAGCGCTCTACAGCGTCTTTTGGATCAAGAGTCCGTTCAGGTCAAGCCGGATGCTCCCAAATATGAAGAGCCCGTTATGCCGCTCATTTATGACGGGAGCGGAGCCGGGGAGATGTTGAGCCGGGAGGAATACCTGGCGAGGGAGACGCGGATCGAAGAAGCGGCCCGCGACCTGGGAGACGGTTATTTCAAATTCGAGAACGGAGCGGCCGAATATGAACGCATTTTGAATCTTCCCGAAGGATTTGTTCGCCGGGATCTCGAGACGGTCGTTCGGGAGCATGAAAAAGCGGTTGTTGTGGATGTCGGAACCGGGAAAGGGAATTTCATGAAAGGGGTTTGCGGTATTCCCGGCGTGATTGCCTTAGGACAGAGCCTGGTTTCTTTTGATAATCCTTCGGACGGGTTGGAGATCCGGAAGGGTGATTTTTTGCAACGGACATTCGAGCGACAATCCGCCGATCGCGTCTTTAGTGTTTTCTCGATTGCCCATTCCGGAGATCCTTTCGGGTTTGTGAGCGAAATCTACCGTATTTTGAAAATCGGGGGCGTTGCGCGGATTACTTTTGATTATCCTCAGAACAGTCTCATTCTAGGGGAAGATGGCGGGATTTCTCCTTTGGCTTTGAAGGCGGAGCTCTTGAGAATTGCCGGGACGGATCCCGGATTCCGGATGACGGATGAGGCGGAGGAGTGGACGATTGAAACAGACGAGTTTAAGGCTCGTTACCGCTATCCGGGAGATTTCGGAACTCTTTCACAGCCGGAAGTGAAAAAAAGGCACATGATTTTGGAGCTGACGCGAAAAGGGGACGGGGAACTTGAGTTTCTTTTGCAAGTTGAAGGCGTCCATTACGGTCACGGCAAGAAATCCCATGGCCTGCAGGTCTTTTATCGGAGATTGGCTAAATCGTCCCCCGTGCGAGATACTGTTTTTGCTTCAAGCCTCGGCTTTCTCGATCCGCGCAATGGAGAGCCTGATTTGGTTGCTGAAGAACGCAATATGCCCGGTTTCGGCTTTTACCGTTTCCGCCGGCCTTCGGACAATACCGTGATTTACAATTATTTCATCATGATCTTCAGGACTCCCGACGGGCTTTCCCACCGCTTTGAGTTTCTCGTGAATCTTCCGGAGGGGATTGTGAAAACGATTTCGGGATCCGGGCGAAATGCCAGCGATCTCGAGGCGGTTATGGCCTCGGCCCGGAGAAGGAGTTTTGTGGGCCGGCTGTTTAAGATTAAAGGAGAACGATTCGAGGGGGGGCCGGATGGAGTCCGCATTGAAATTGATTCGGTCTACCGGGAGGAGATCGAAGGAAGAAAAATCCCTTCGGAGGGAACGATGTTTGAACCTTCGATGGAGCTTGAAGGGATTCCGTATCGGATTGAATATCTTGGAGGGCGTGATGAATCGCCGGGGATCCGGGAGATTGCTCCGGAGAATCCGCCCCTTCCGGGCGTTTTGACGGAACGAAAAACTTTGAAACTTTCTACTGCGGCCGGGATTGTCGCGTACATGAATTCCAGGGAGGATCACCGGAAGATGCTCGGATTCGAGGGGCCTTCGCCGAGCGGCGATCCTATGGACGATGAAGTCGAAACTTGGTACAAGGGCGAATCCCGCTATCCGATCGTGAAATATTTTCCGGTTAGTCAGAGAATGGAAATCTGGTTTTATTTGAAAAGCGAAAAAGGGTTTTATTTGCTTGCCATTTTTCCTGCGGCGGAAGAAAGCGAGGCTCAGATGGTTTTTCTTTCGGAGGCAGAGGGGAAGAAAGTTGTTATTACTCGTCAATCGCTTCATCCGGCGGATGGTGCTATCGACTTGGAAGTCCCGGAGGATATGTCCGTCCCGATGAGGTTCGACTTGTTTCTGGATCATCTGAGCCCGCAGATGCGCAAAGCGATTGAGGACGGCGGATTTGATTTGGCCAATTTGATTGTGGTGGATTCCGATGGAAATCCGACAGGGGATACGGCGGCAATCAAGACTGAAGACCAAAGACTACAGACCGAAGACCACAGACAACAGACAGAAGACAAAAAACTAGCGACTAGCGATGAGCAACTGGATACTGAAGGTCCGAAAGCGCCGGCGGTGTTGGCGGAGGATATGCGCGAGATCAAGACGCTCGATGAACTTACGGAATATCTCAGCGAGAGGGAGGATATTTATCAGCGCAGCGAACCCCTCTCCGGAATTTTGGAGTGGACGATTGAGGGGAAGGTTCGTTTTCGGTATTTGCCTGACGAGAAGCGGGGGGAGTTTATTTTTATGGTGCCGGTTCCCGATGGCGCTGAGACGGGAGTTAAAGCGATTATTCTCATGCTGCAGGAGGAGGAAGGAAAACTTAAGTTGTTTGGGAATTATTCCCGGACGTATGCGCCCGGCAGTTTTGATTTGTCCGCTAACTTTGTTTCGTTGAAAGTTCCCGCAACCCGAGATCGTCCGCCGCATTTTCAATTCAATTTCACCGAGCTTTCCCAGGAGTTTTTCTCCGAAATCGAAGAGGACGGTATCGACTTTTTGAATATTCCGCTGGTGAACGGCAGTGATCTTGCACCGACGGGAGATACGGCTTCAATCAAGACCACAGACAACAGACCACAGACCGAAGATAAAAAACTAGCGACTAGTGACGCGAAATTTAAGGTTGGATCGTTGGCGCCGGAGAACCGTGCAAAAGTTCTTTTAGAGCGGTTGACTGCGGGAGATATGCAAGGGAAATGGGAACCGGTTGAGCTGACCGAGAAGATGAAAGAAGGGCTGTTGAGATTGAACGATTCCGGCCTGTTTGGGAAAACGTATTGGCCGGGTTTGACGGCGGAGAATTTAGCGGGCCGGATACGGGTTCTTCACGCCCGCGGCAATTTGGCCCGCGTGGAGCTCGTTGTGATTGACACGGAGTCCAATACGATTGCCGGCGTGCATTTCGACCGCTCAAATGTCGGTGAAAATGAATATACGGGAGGGGCTTATTTTAATGATCGTCCCCAATCACTGGAGAATATTTGCGCGGCTTGGCTGGAACCTGAGACCGGTAGTATTTATCTGCATGTCGAGAAATCGACGATTCGGTTGGAAATCAGCGGTTTTATTCCGAAGAATTTTCACGGCTTCGATTATGACTACAAGGCATTTGACAGGAAAAATCTTGAGGTTCTCTGGGATGAGAGATCATCAGACAACAGATCCGCCACTGAAGCGTCAGCGGATAGACCAAAGACCGAAGACCAAGAACCAGAGGCTGAAGACCAGAAACCAAGTGGAGGGGGCTTGGCGCGGGAGGAGGGGGGAAGATCGTTGGCGCCGGAGAACCGCGCAAAAGTTCTTTTGGAGCGGTTAACTGCGGGAGATCTGCAAAGCAAATGGGAGCCGGTCGAGCTGACCGAGAAGATGAAAGAAGGACTGTTGAGGTTGAATAATACCAATACTACCGGAGAACCCTACTGGCCGGGATTGACGATGGGAAATTTGGCGGACCGGATACGGGTTTTTCACGCCCGAGAGGATTTAGCCCGCGAGGAGCTAATTGTGATTGACACGGAGACCGATACGATCGCCGGGGTACATTTTGCCCGTTCAAATGTCGGTGATAATGCGTACACGGGTGACGCTTATTTTAACGATCGGCCTCGGGCTCTCTCGGCACTCCAACGCTCGCCCAACGAGGGGCTCGCTTCGCAGACCGACGCCCCAAGACTACGTGGAGGGGCGTTGGCGCCGGAGGTTAGCCCGCCTGCTGGCGTAAATAATGGGGATGATTTTGACGGCGACGGCGATGAACGGGATAACCTTTTGAGCGGGAAGCCTTTTATGGATTTGATGGCTCAAATGATGACACTTACGGATGCCGTGCAAAAGAGGCTTGAGGAAGCTCTTTTGAGGGAAGAAGGAGTCTGGGCTTGGGACCGTGAGGATAGTGAGCCGGAGATGCGCGGGCAGGCGCCTGTTTTCGCGAGGAGATACAAATTACCGCGGGGGTCAAGCTTTAAAGCCGGCTATTTGGTAGAACTTTTCGCTGACGGAGAGACAAGGGTCGGAGTTTCTTCGGTTTTGGCTTCGGTTGCTGATAGTGATCCGCGGGTAACGGTTTCATCAACAAATGGAAGATTTGACGTGAGAATCCGCCGCGGAGATTTGTATGACATCCGGTCGGAAATTGAAGGGAAGGGTACCGCAGGAGAGAAGCACATCTTCAAGCTTTTTCTTCGCAGCGAAACAATCGGCGAATATGAAAGGGCTTTTACACGGGCCGCGCGTGAGGCAATGTCACCGGAGGATTACGAACGGTGGCGGAAAATGGTGAGGTCTGAATTCCGGCGAATTGTGATTACCGGCGCTGCCGGCGATGAAATCCATCTCGTTTTTAGCGATGTTTTGACGCCTCCGGATCCGGTTGAAACCGGCGGCGGGATTTTGAGCGCGGCGGGAGGCTTTCTTAAGAAGCTTTGGCGGAGACGGGGGGGGGATCCTGAAGCGTCAAGTATGGGGTCACACCCATTACAGACCGAAGACCCGTCGAAAGCCTTCTTTCGACACTCCGCTCAGCCAGCAAGGGCTTCGCTTCGCAGACCGAAGACCACAGACCTAGACCGAAGACAACAGGCAACAGACCAGAGACTACAGACCAAAGGACAAAGACGAGAATCTAATTTGTTGTTTTCTAATCCTGTTTTCTCAATTCTTTCTGCTTTTTTAAGTTTGCGAGATACGAGTCCCGAGATACGAGATACGGTTTTTGGTGCTTCTCTTGGCGCGCTTGATCCCCGGCAGAGTAATCCTGATCTGGTCGGTGATGAGCGAAAAGTCGAAGGCTTCGGTTTCTATCGCTTCCGCGCCAAAACGGAAAAA
The DNA here is from genome assembly GCA_029561555.1 of Candidatus Omnitrophota bacterium. Taxonomy (GTDB): domain Bacteria; phylum Omnitrophota; class Omnitrophia; order Omnitrophales; family Omnitrophaceae; genus JAKQXH01. Next base: position 4,954 of record JAKQXH010000035.1, on the reverse strand, counting down.
TCCTTCCGCTACAATTATTACATTCTGACTTTCCAGGCTTCCGACGGGAGCGTCCATGAATTCGAGATCCTCGCCGATCTGCCAAACGGGAGAATGGCGGCTCTGCATCTTGCGGGAGGTGCTGAAATCTCAAGAAGGATGTTTGTCGGAGCGGTGTTTGAATTTATCCCGGATCGGACTAAAACAGGACCCGCGTCTTTTGTGATCCGGATTAATCCTTCATACCGTGATGAGATCGAAAAAGTAGGGATCGCGCTGGAAGGAACTCTTTTTGACCGCGAGAAAAACCGGGCGGGCATTCCGTACCGGATCGAATTCGCGGAGCCGGGGGCTTCTTCTGCCGTTCGCGAAGAATCCGAACCCGTGCCGTCGCCTAAGGATCAGGCCCCCGATGCTGGCGAGGGTCCTAAAGCGGCATTAATTCAAGATCGCGTTGAAGGAAGGTCTTTTGAGGAATTTTTCTATGATTTAACAGGGACGGGGAGATTTAAAGAATACGAGCAAACGGAGGACCTTCGGCAATTTCTATTGATTCCTCCGGGCTCGGATGACTTTTTTGAGGAGAGTGAACGCTGGAAGAAAGGGAGTCTGGCGAACGATCAAGTCAAGAGGGGAAAAAGGCGTTATGAAATTCTTCTCGTGGGCGAGAAGGAACCCACTCTGGCGATGGGAACTCCCATCGGCAATGTCCTGCTTTATTATTTGCCCTCGACACAGAAAGATACCGTCCATCTTTACTTGCGCCGTCCCGCCCGTCAGGCGGAGGAAGACGTCTATATTACGCAGTTTTCGGTTCGGGAAGGAGTCGATCTTCGTTTGATTGACGAAAACGGATGCAAAACTTTTTATCTGCTTTTGCCGGACCGCATTGTGGAGGAGATAAGGGAGAAGGGGCTTCAGGATTTACTGGATTTCAGGATTGACCAAAACGACTTGGTTGAACTCTTCTGGAGCAATGTTCCCCAGCGCGTTGTGATCGTCAGCCATTCCGAGGCCGATGAGGATCCGCAGAAATTCAATATGTTTGAAAGGCGAGGCCGGATTGCATCCGGTGAATCTCCTGAATCTCCCGAGCCGGAAGAGGAAACTCCGTCGCCGGAACCCGCAAATCCGTACGCGGATTTAAAAGTCCTCCTGACGAACCGCGAATTACCGATGGAGATGATTCTGGGGCCCCGCCTGCGCGAGTCGGGTGTCAAAACGGAGAATATTACGGGAGCCGGTGAGGATTCGGAACGATGGTTGGACGGGGGGCCCTATGGTGTGATTGTTTTTGCCGTGATGACGGAAGAAGACAAACAGCTTGTCCGGGAATTGCGGACGCGAAATCCCCGCGCTTTGATTATCGCGTATACAAGCCATCCGAATATCGGGCAGGAGGAAATGAGGGGATGGGGCGCCAGCGTGTGCCTTACGCTTCCGGTCCCGCGGAATACAATTATGACCCTTATCGATCAGTATGTCCGGGAGATGAAACCGGCAGGAGAAGAAGGCAAGACGCCCGCGACGGGTGTTGTGACGGAGGGATTGGTGTCAGATCTACCGGAGATCATGAAACTCTTTCAGGCCGAAGGAGGATTCGTCCCTGCGGCAAGCCGTCGTGATGATAATGAGTGGGGGAGGCTCGAAAAACAGGATTTAGGAACGATCAAATTAATGGATGAGTTTAATCTTGAGAATAAGATGCTTGATTTGCACAGCCGCTTCAATTTTGAGGGACGTACGTTTGCTTTGGCGATTTACGCCGGGAATGCGGGGCTTGGGCAAGGAGACGGGCTCGTCAGTCTGGAGGAAAGCGACGGCGTGATATTGACCGGGAGGGGACAGCTATTTTTCAGGGAATTCCGGGGCGTGAGAGTTATTACGAAGGATGACGGAAAGAAAATATTTGAATTTCATTGGGCCGGGTTGGCGGAAGGCAATGATGCGGTGGTGGAGAATTTTAAAAGAGGTGATCCTTTGGCAAAGTCTCTTATTTTGTCCGGAGGGACTTTTAATAACGGCGACGAGTACCGCGTGGTGTTTGATGATGAGGCGGAAGTACGGGAGCAGTTAGGCCTGCCGGAGCGGGAAGATGAAGTTTCCGGGAAAGAAGCGGATGGGAGCGGAATGGCCGATGCGGATTATCTGCGGATACGGGAGACTTTACGGGATCCCGAACTGAGGGCATTTTTTGCGAGACATTATGCGCAGTTGAAGAAGGGGTTGCCGGATGTCCGGGGGAATCTTGGAGCTACACGGGTTGCTTTTCGCTTGCCCGGCTTTGAGCCGGACCTTTGCGGGCTTTCGGAGAACAAGACGATTTTCTTTGATCTTTCCTGGGTGGGGGATGATAGCGTTCAATTTCTCGGCGCTCTCGGGACTTTTCCGGTAAATGCGATCCGGGATATCTATTACGACGAACCGACGCAGACTTTTCATGTTGTTCTCAATGAAGATTATTACGAGGACAAAGAGGCGGAATTTCTCGATGCCGGAAAATCGATGCGAAATCCGATCAGGCTTTTCTCGAGCGGCATGCCCGAGAGTTTATTCGCCGACGGAGATCCCCGTGATTCTAGGTTTGTCCAGATTGAAAGCGCGGCGACTTGGGTGAATCCGAGGGGTGAAGATGGCGGGACGGCGGCCTCGGCGATGGAATTTAATGCGGAGGAACCAGCTGAAACCGGTTTTCCGGAAGTCTCTCCCGCGGCTTTGACGGATTATTCTTATCGCGGCTGCCGTTTTCCCGCGATTAAACGCATTGACCGGCTTAAACCTCTTCGAATCATTCGCGATGAAAAAGCGCTTCGCATGCCGGATGATCTTTTTCTGATTGCTCCCGATACTCTTGTTGTTTGCAATCGGGCCGATGCCGGGATCGTGATTATGAAACCCGGTGCGGACGGAAACTGGGAAATTGCGCAACATATAAAGCCTGAAACGGATGCGGATGGGATTAAAACGATTGCGGGGCCTGTGGCGCTTGTTCCTTTGGCGGATGACCGTTTTATAGTCGCGAATGAGAACAACAATACCCTGCGTGAATTTGTCTTGAAAGACGGCTTATGGGTTGCGGACCGGGTGACGGGTAACAAGGAAATTAAGGACATGAATTCTTTGCGGGAGCCTCATGCGATTGTGCTTGTAGGCCAGGGGAGGATTTTAATCGGGAATAGGAAATACGACAATCAGGATAAACCGACTCTGTGTGAGTTGGTTCTGGTGGATGAAAAAGGGGATCCTGCTGAGTACGATAATCCGAATGCCCGTTGGGAGCCGGTCGAAATTGTTCCCGCCAAGTTTGGAGGGAAAGCGGGGATTTTAGGGGTTACCCAGCTGATTCGCATGCATAAGAACCGTGTGATGGCGCTCGGCGATATCATGGGGGAATTTGCGAAAGTGGCAGGCACCTGGAAAGCCGGGGATCCGGTGAATCAGAATGAACTTTTAAAATTTCCGGTTCCCCGGGCGGATTTTTCGCCTTCTCCCAGGAGCGTGATGAGAATCGCCGGGGATCGGATGCTTGTTTGCACCGGTTCAAACCGGGGGACGGGGATTTTGGAGCTTGAGCGCCCGGCGGGAGGGGATTGGACGTCGCTTCAGCTGCTCGAAGGGGAAGAGATGGAAGTGGAACGGGAGAATGGGAAGACAAAGATCAATGCGTTGGATTACGCAAACTGCATTGTCCGCACGGGGACCAATCGGATGATGATTAGCAACGGTAGTAATCTGGTTGAATTCGAAATTGAAGGTGAGTTTGACGAGAGCTATCTTGTGCACGGGGCTGACGCGCTTTATGACCTAAACCGGAGCGTTTCGCCCGGAAAGTCCGCAGTCCCGGAGCTGCCGTTCTTGAGGCGCACGATGCAGTCTCTTGCGAAGGCCCTGGCATCGGGAGGTGTTTGGGAGTGGGACAAGACGGATGATTCTCCCGTGACATTGCCGGAATCGGGCGACGCCCTTGCCGTGAGGCGGTTCAAAACGCGGGATGAAAAAGGGGATTTCGAGGACCGGTATGCTTTTTCGTTTTTTGAGAACGGCTTTATGGGAGTTCGCTTCCCTGCCGTTGAGCTTCAGATGTCGTATGATGTTTTGGATGTCCGTGGAATTTTCTCCGGCGGATTTGCAGACGGGATTTCGGTTTTTGTGCGTGCGGGCGATGTCAGGGGCTTGTCGCTTGAAACTGAGGATGACGGCAGCGAGAGGGTCACGGTCCGCCTTGATCCGGAAAAATTCGCCGAGTATCGGGATGCGTTCGAAAGAATCCGGGACGGGGCGGAGAACGTGTCTTTGCGGAAAGCGGTTCGCCGTTCAATGGAAGTTTCCGAGGGCAGTATTATTTTTTCGGGATCGCACAATGACGAGATCCGGCTGGTATTTGACGGAGGAAAGAGGGATGTACCGGAAGATGCGGGGGAAGGCCCTTTCTTTTCCGGCGGAGGGGATGGGAATGGGGAGCCGGGAAATCGTTCTCTGAATGTCGAAGATGATCCGGAATGGATTCTGTGGCAGAGGACTTTGACTGAGCGCGGTCAGCTTTCGGATTTGGTCCGCGATTTTCTTAAACGGTTTTATCCGGAGCTTGTAAGCGCATTCAGTAAATTTTCATTCCGGCGGAATGATGAATTTCTGTTTCAGCATCCGTCCCGAACGGATTTCTTCGACGGCGGGATCCGTATCGAAATCGGGAAAAAACTTTTAATTCCTCAAAATGCCGGATATGAGGTGGGAGGCCGGATCGAAGCCTGGTCGGATGGGACGGGTGCCTGTTTTCTTGCCGATATTGTAGATGTCTATTATGACCGGGAAACCCAAACGCTTCATCTTGCCGTGAATGACCGGGCGTATCAGCGAATGATTGAAGGGCGGAGAGCGGCAATTGACAAGTCTGGCGGAACGCGCTCTGCCGCATTCGAATTGGATCGTCTTGTTTTTTATGCCAAGGAAGGTGACTGGCCCGGAACAACGGAAG
>JAKQXH010000055.1 GCA_029561555.1 Candidatus Omnitrophota bacterium | reverse complement strand
TTCAATTTTTCAATGTTCCTCAGCCGCACCGGAGCATGATCGGCTTTACCGAAGCTTCCGCGGGGCATCCGTCCGAGATTCTCATCTCTTCGCCTGAAGACCGGCCGATTTACTGGCTTGATGTCCGGGCGAAAACCGGCGTTCAAACATGGGAGACCCAAGAAGATCAGTTTAAAGTCCACGGGGTGAATGTCTCAAGAGGGAAGAACGGGTTTGTCGTCTACACTCCGATTTACGGTAAAAGCACTCGGACAAATCGGTGGGGAACCGAAATCATTGTGGAAAGAACAACCCGGACCCGGGCGGATGGTTCCACCGCCGTCTGGCACGAAGTGACCGGAATCCGGGAAGGACAGGGGAATTCCGAAATCCCCAAAGACGGTTTTGTTATTTCGCTTCACGGGAAATCAGCGGCGCACGCGAAGTATTTTCCCATCGGGGCTAAGGTGGGCCGTCGGTGGACGCTTCCGCCCGAGTGGGAAAAGCGCGGGGTGGTTCATGGCCTGATGGCGGGGCCCCGGCTGTTGATGGATGGTGCGGTGCATGTAACAGCCGAGGAAGAACGATTTACCGTGCCGAGCGATGATCGCATGGTGCTTGCCACGACGCCGGAAGGCAAAGCGAAATTGATATGGCTTCATTCGGATCGCGGGAACATTTCGTTCCACAATGCCGCCGAGATCGTAAAAGGGATGGGGGCTTATCAGGCAATCACGCTGGACGGCGGTTCTTCGCGCGCGGAACTCGTTAAATTACGTCGCCGCGGGGGAGAAGACCGGGTGAGTCATGCCGGAAGATTAGTCCCCAATGCCATCATGATTGCGGTCCGGCCCAAAGCCGTTGAAACGGAAATTTTATCGCCTTCGGAAGGGACTTCAATTGTCAGCGAAAGAACTTTGTTTTGGGCCGCCTCGTCGCGCGAGAATGAACCGGGGCTGGTCGACGCGACTGCTATCGGGTTGATAGTGCCTATCGGAATCGCTTGGGGCTTGATTAAAATAATCAGGCGGCGGATGGCTTTGGCGGCCGGGGAAAAAGGCGCTTCTTTGGGACAGACGACGGAATTGGCGGCGGAGCAGGCGGCGCAGTTGAAGGCGGCGCTGGAAAGCGGTCTGGACCGGATCAATATTCATCCTTTCGACGATTCTCTGAAAGCGGATTTCATCGAAGCGGTCTTGGCTGACGAAGATTTTTCGAGAATTTTCTATTCGGCAATGGTCCGGGGGTTTTCGGTCACGGGAGCGCAAGGAGATCTCCGTCTTTCCGACGAAAAGCTGCGCTATGTCACGATGAATATTTTGCGGAAAGCGCTCGGCCTGAGACTGATTGCCCGAAAAACCCCGATTGATGCCGTTGGCGAAAGCGATCTTTCGGGAGCCGTAAGGATCACGGTCGCGTTTATCAGGCCTGCCGGGTTCACGATCCGCCCGGAAAGAATCAGCGCCCGGCTGCAGACCGGAAGCATTCCCGATGTTTTGGGCTCACCGCAGAAAACCGCGACGCTTTTGAGAAACGCAGCCGGCGCTCTTCAAGCCGGCAGTTTGGGCGCGGAACGGCAGGAATTCATCGACTTTGAGATCCGGCTTTTAGACCGGATGCAGGCGGTTCTGACCCGGAAACCACAGCCGTTTTTGAGGAGCCTTGTCGATCATTTGGTGCAAAAGGGTTTTCTGACTTTCCGGCAGATTGATTCGGCCCAGACTGTTTTAATCGAAGAAGCCGCGGAATCCCGGCTCGGCGAACGGCTTGCGGCCGAAACGCCCGATGACGAAACGCTTTCCCAGAAAATTACCCTGACGCTTGCCGATATCCGTTCGCAAAAAATCCGGGCGACGCCCAGGCAGATCGAAGCGCTGGAGAGGGCGGTTTCGCAATTCCGTTCGAGGGGAAGAATGGTTCCCGGGACGCGGGAGACGGCCCGCGGGATTCTGAGGACCCTTTTGGCCCCCTCGGCAAGACGGCAGGCGCTCGCGGATCTTTCCGGACAGGCGGCGGATTTTGAAAGCGATTTATGGAAAGTCCGGGCGGCCGAGAGGGCTTTGATCGAATTTGTCCGGCTGGCCAACGAGGGGACGATTCCCGCCAATCAATGGGAATATGAAGAACTGGTGGATATTCAGGCGGAAGGTCTTTCGACGGAGGAATCGGCCGCGATTTGGGAGGCCATGAATCCGGATGAACGGGAATTTGCCGAAGGGCCCCTGGGGGCGGAACAGCATGGTCGCATGGAGAAAGCGATTGCGCTGCTCTCGAGGCTCCAGAGGCGTTTTCTGGCGGATGAGATGCTGGAGCGGTTGTCCGGCGGCGCGGCTCTGGGGTCTCGGGAGGAAATTTCGGGAACGCCGGCCGAAGCAATCATTCCGGAAGAATTTCACGGTCCCCGGATTATTCTTCCCGAAGGCGATGAAGCTTCTTCTTTGGGCGCCGAAGGGGCCGAAGCAAACCTGGGCGGGCAGTTTCAAAGCCGCGTTATTCTCCAAAATTTCAGGGATAACGGTATTCATGCCCCGAAAGCGGTTTTTGTCCTCCTGCCGGTCAAGGACGGAGCGGAAAAGATCGTCACCTGGCTCCAGCGGTATCTGCAGGATCTCAGCGCTCTCGATCCAGACGAATGGCATTACGAATTTTTCATTTGTTCCAACGGCTCGACCGACGACACTTTTGACGTGATGCGGCAGATTCAGGCGCAGTACCGCCGGGAAGGCGTGCACATCACTTTTATCAATGAGCCGCAGAATGTCGGGAAAAATACCGCGGTCAATTATCTGTTTTCCGAGGCGAAAAAACGTTATCGGGAGATCAAGGCGCAGCACCCCGACTTTAAGGCCTATCTTCATTTCGCGGACGACGATGCTTATCCGGTCCGGGATACTTCGCCTCAGGAAGAGAGGCTCCGGGATTATCCGCCGGGCCTGGCACGGTCTCAGATCGGCAGGAATATTGCCCTGCTGGAGGATCCGGAACTGGCGACGAGTAGAACGGGACGGGCTCTCAAAATCGTCGGGACCACCCCGATCGCGCCGCCTCTCGTGTTCAATCCGAAATGGACGCCCCGGCGTTTCTGGAAAAATCCGGCCGGCATCGGGGACTATTTCAGAAAACTCTGGCATTATTTCTTTCAGAAGATCACCAACGTTCGCAAGGCCGATTACGGAATCCCCCTCGTTCAGATTTACGGGCAATCTTATACGATTAATGTGGAGGATTTTCCCAGCCTGCCGCCGGACCTCACGTATGACGATTGCTACCTTTCGGCCTACTTTTTCCCTCAGGGGGTTTCGACCAATCCGGACGCGCTTCACGAGCATGCCGAGCCCGACGGCTGGAGGATTTTCCGCGACCGTTATCTCCGGGATTACCGGCACCGCGAGGAGCTGGATGAATATTTCAAATACGACCCGAACCTGCTGCAGCAATTCATGAGGTTCCGCGCGGCCCGCGAGCAGAGCCATCAGCGTTTGACCGAGGAAATCTTAAGGAGAAACAGGCCTTTTTCGGCCGCGAGGTTTTTTCTTAAAGTCAACGAGCTGATGAAAGATTTTCTGGAGTGGCGATTCATAATCGCCCAGGCGCTTTTAAAGTACATTCCGGTTTTTATCCGGTTTTTCCTCAATCGAAAATACACGGACGTCCGGACGATGGTGCGGGGCACCAATCTCGGGAATGTGGAGCTGATCAAACCGGACGGCAATCATTACGGGGTCGTGACGCGGGACCGGATTATTTACACGGACCGGGAAGCTCTCTGGGAGACGATCGCGGCGGTGGGGCTCGATACCAACTTTGACCAGCAGCTTCACATCGGCGAAATTGCCAGAAAAATCGGGACTGAGGAAAATTTAAGCGAGGAAGACCGCCGGCATTTGAGGGAGGTGCTCGGTGAGATCTGGGTTCAGGCGGGAAGACGGGAAGATGAACCCATGTCGGTTCTGGATTTCGCTCTGGCGCTTCGAATCTCGGCGCCCAAGCCCGCGGGATGGGCCTTTCTCGGGGAATTCTTTCTCCGCCGGAATTTGTTTTTGCTGCATCACGCGATTCACCAAAATAAGGACTGGGTCCTGGCTTACACGGCGATGGTGAGGCTGCTTGATTTTATCCGTCAGACGGACCGGCCGGACGTGCTGCAATCGATCGTCGACGTGAGCCGGAAAGCCCATACGTCTTTGGGGGAGGGGATGACGGTCAAGTTGTCTCCGATTGTCACCCGGGCTGTTTTGAATCGGGCGGCGGAGCTTGGTGCGACGATCAATGTTTGCGATAGAAATCTCCGCATTGAGAGGCGTCTCGGCGAAGCGGTTTGGCGCGTTACGGATGCGGATCAGAAAACGGGGGAAAGTTTCATTCTGACCCTGTCGCTTCCCGAAGAACACCGCCGCATGACGGTTCTTCATCAAAATGATCCCCGCCATTTTGTGCGTTCCGCGGGCTACGACGCGGACATCGGGCTGCGGCTTTCTCAGGATGTCGGCGGCCGGCCTTTTTACGTGCCGTTGGGCGAGGATCTGACGATCCCCGAATTTCTCCGGCTGGTCATTGAAGTCGGGCATGCCGTACAAACGATGCACCGGCAGGGATTGATTCACGGAGATCTCAGGCGGCCCAATGCTCTTGTGGTGGATCAGGAGGACGGAACTCCCCGGGTGCTGATGGCCAACAGCGGCGCGTTTGAATGGCAGAATGAAATGACGCCGCAGACGGACATTTTCGGGCTGGGGTCCCTCCTTTATTACGCGTTCACGCAGAGAGACGCGAACATGACGGGCCAGTACACGCCGATTCCGTTTATTCCGGACGAGCTGGATTGGATTTTGCGCAAAGCGCTGGAAAGGCTGCCGAGCGGCGAGCGATACGCTTCGATGGACGAATTGGTTTCGGATCTTCAGGGGTTTCTTGAGTCTTTTGAAAAACGGGACGGTTTTGCGCAGGGCGCCGTCGATTATTTCAACGGGCATTTTCCGGCGTCCGTCTCGGTCGCTTGGGACGCCGGGCAGTTTACGGTTTCGTTTAAGTCTCCCGAAACCGTTTTAGACGGATCGCAGTTGATCCGGCTGCTTGAAATACAGAGGGGGCCTTCGCCGTGGGCGCATATCCGGATTGCCGAGCGGATCCTGATAAATTATTTAGGACTGCATCCGGAACAATCGAAGGCCGTTCTCGAACTTGCGAGGGATGCCGGAATTTTTCTCGAGCCCGCCGTTTCCCGGGCGCTTTTGAGAGGGCTCCGCGAGGGGCATTTTGAACTGAAAATCGGGGACGCGACTTATTCCATCGAGGAAGAATTCAGCCCCATTGTGTACCGGGCCGTCGACCGGGAGACCGGCGAGAGCTGGATCCTGAAAGTTGCCGACGTTCAGGAGTACACGTACACCCGCGCGGCCGTTCCGAATCTGATTCATCCCGGGGCCGGTTTCGACTCGCTGCTGGGAACGATGGTGGTGCGTTTTATTCCCGAAGAATTTTTACCCGAAAATTATCTGGAAAATCCCGGGAGCCTTTCCGAGGTCCTGGGCCGTTTCGCCGAAGCGGCGCATGCCGCGGACACGATCAACCGCGAACAGCATTTAATCCACCGCGATTTGCTTTCCAATAATCTGCGTTATGACGCGACGGAAAGCATTATCCCGGGAAGCCGCGTCGTTCCCATGGATTTCGGCCTGTCGGAACCCATCGAGGAGACGACGGCGAGGGTTGACACGATGTGGCTGGGGCAGGAGCTTTACCATATTCTCGGAGGCCAGAGGCGATGGCTTCCGGCTATTTACCGGTTCCGAAGCGTTTCGGGAGGGCCGTCATCGCTTCCCATTCCCATTATCCCGTCTTCCCTGAACGCGCTGATCGGCGCGGCGGTTCGGCGGCAGATCTCGGCCGGCGAATTCGCGCAATTCCTGGATCAGGAACGGACCGATATCGTGCGGCAGGAAAGCCGTCTGCGGGCGGCTTTTGAGACGGAAAGCGTCGGAGATCTTTTAAGGAGCGCTCTGCATCGGACGGACGAAACTTCGCCGGCCGCGGCCGGTGAAGCGCAGGAGAGAATTACCGATTTGCATCATGTCATCGGACCCGAGCTCACCGAACCGCCGTCTTCCGGACCGGGAGACGTGAACGCATCGTCTTTGGGGGATGTCGCGCGGCAGGGAAAAATCCTGGATCTTGCGGCGATTGAACGGACCCTCCGGGAGACGCAGAGGCATTTTCCCCGGCTCCGGCGGGAATTCCTGCGGAGGGGGGTTGATGCGCCCGAACCTTTGTCCGACGAAGAAGTCGTGAATTTAATGAACGCCTACCGGCATCTCGACGGACTGCTCGCGGACGGCCGCGAACTGACGGAAGAAGATTTGATGCAATTCAACCTTCTCTCGAGGGGAGAAGAGCATCATAACCGCGTGGCGTACGCGAGAAGGATTTTCGGGGAAGGGATTCCGCCGGTTATGCGCTGGTTCAGGCGGTATGCCAACGGCTTTCCTTTTACCGCGGCGGCCGGCATTTATGCGAAAGCCCTGAGCGATCCAAAGCTTTGGGATGACGGCAACCGGAGGACCGGCGCGTTATGGATGAGCGCTATTTTGGTAGCGGCCGGGTATCCGCCTTTTGTGCTGAGCCTTGAGAATGCCGCGGATTATTTCGGCCTGTCGGAAGAGATGGAATACACCTTCCGGGGAATTTGGCTGGAAAATCTCAAGCTGCTCTGGCGCGCTTACCGGTTTAGAAGATTTTTGAAGGATCAACTGGACGCGGCGCGGGATCGGAAATTTTTACTGCCGAAAGAGGAGGTATCCGCCGAATCACTGGGGACGGATAAATCTCTCCAGGATATTTTCGCGGTCGGCAAATTTGATCCGGGCCATCCGTTGGTCCTGGACGGAAAAATCCGGGGGATTTCTTCCTATGAAGACATCGACGGCCGTGATTTGGTTTCTTTCCTTCGCGAAGCGCGCGCGAGTACGGGCGTGAACCGGGTTTATTTTGATCTCGACTTGACGGTTTTTCGCTCGATGGGATACGCGTCGTCAAGCCGCTGGTTTGAGGACACAGCCGGGGAGTTCGGCGTCGAGCAGACTTTAAAATGGTGGGGGAATGACGGGCATGAGGCGCGTCAGATCCGGAACGGCTGCTTTTTCCGGTTGGTTGACGAAAATCTCCCGGGTATGATCCGGGCTCTCAAAGAGGACGGGTTTGAAATCATCGGATTGACCGCGAGAGATTTGAAAAAGGACGAACCCCGAACGGAAGTCATTTTGCAGAAGCTGGGTGTTCCGATCGACCGAGTTCTTTATGCGGGAGGAGCTTCTAATAAAGGTAGGACGCTGGATGAATATGAAGCACAGAATGGAATCCAGCCGGCGGTTATTGTCGAGGATTCTTTTATGAACTTGACCCGCCTGCTTGGGGATCGGAGCCATCTCCGGGGGATTCATTACGTCAATCCGGACGCTTACGCCGAGGATTCCTGGAGTTGGCGGGATTATGACGCGAAAGCGGAAGAAGCCCTGCGCGCGGGGGAATGGGGACAGGCGTTTGAATATTTTTACAACGAGGTCGTCAAACTTTTTCTTCTCGAAGACATCAGCTATGAAGACGCGCAGAAAGAGCATGCCAGGATTTTCCGGCGCCTTGTGAATTGGCCCGGCGAAAAACCAGCCGGACTCAATTCATTGATCCGCCTGACCGCGCAAGCCAAGGACGGTCGTTCTTATCTTCCTCATCATCCCGATGCGAGGAAGCTGAGGCCTTTGAGACTTCGTCCGCCGGAAGGAGCGGGGCCGGTCGAAACCGCTTCTTCTCTGGGAGCCGTGCCGGGGCTGAACATAAAATGGTTCCGTGCTCTTAAGCGTGCGGTAAAAGCCGAAGAAAGAAAATCGTGGGAACCGACAGAGTTTGTACCGGAGAGAGAAGAGGAGCGGACTCTTTGGGAAGACGTGGAGGATTTTACGTCTCTGGCGTACGCGGAGAACCTTTCCGCTCCGACGGCCGGCGACGTTTTGCTGACAAACCGTATTTTGAAAATGTTCTACCGGTCAACCCGCATTGTTCTGATGAACCGTTTGCGGCGCCTGGGGAAAGAGGATTTTCACGGTTTGAGGCGCTGGTTTAAGGATACGGCTTTGCTTGCGGGGCAGATTGCTCTCAGGGTGGACCCGGAACAGATTAATTTTAAGGCGTTGATTCGGCAATTGGTTGACGGAGGGGAAATTTCGGACGAGCAGGCGGAAAGCGCATCTCAGGTTTTGCAGGATCAGAAGAAGCCGGTTCTGGCCCGACTGATGGCCGGGAAAGCCGTTTTGATTTACGGCCTTGAAGTTCGTTTTGATTGTCTTCGCCGGGAATTTGTCATCGAACGCAATCGCACGCTGGAAAGCTTGGGAAAAGAGCCTTTGGTGGTCCGGCCTCCGCCGAAAGTCATTATCAGTATCCTGGTTTACAACGGCTGGGAGGACACCGGGCGCCTGCTTGAGTCTCTCAGCCGGATGGACACGCCGAATGTCGAAGTCGTCGTTTTGGACAACGGCTCGTCGGAAAATCACTTTGAATCTCTCCGGAAGTTTGCCGGTTCTTCGGCATTTCAGCTCACGCTGATCCGCGGCCCCGAGAACCTCGGATTTGACGAGGGGCACAACGCCGTTTTCGATTACGCGCTGGACGAGCGGAACGCGGACTGCGTCGTGGCGCTGAACAATGATGTGATCGCGGATAAAGATTTCCTCGCCGCGCTTTTGCCCCAGTTTGACGAGGGGATTTTGGACCGGCCCGTCGGTCTCGCGGGGCCCGTTGTGTTCAATCTCGACGGAGACCGCCTGACCGGCACGGTGCGGAGTTACGGCGGGAAATTTCCCCGTGACGCGCTGTTTAAGACGATGTGCATCGGGAAAAATCAGACGGAGGATAGTCTGGAGCGGGAAATGACCGTGGATGTGGTGTTCGGCCCCTGTGCGGCGTTTGACGCGAATACCCTGCGTCTGATAGGAGGATATGATCCCGGTTTCTTTGCTTATGGGGAAGAATTGGACGTCGCGGCGCGGCTTGAGGAAGCGGGGATCCGGAGCCGGGTCACCCGGGATTCCAAAATCTGGCACCGGACGGGAGGCGGCACGTCCGGGGGGGGCGAGAATTCTCCTTTCGTGATTGAGCACACTGCCCGGAACCTGATTACGATCATCAAAAGATTTCCTTCTCAGCGGGACCCGCGCTCTTTGTTCAGACAGTTTCTCACGGTCGCGAACTTAGTGCTGAGGAGTTTCCGCCGGGCGGGAGAGACGCGTGACTTTAAAGTCCTCGCCTCGCCTTTCGCGGGAATTTTCCTCGGCATTCTGGGAATCCATGAAACCGCGCAGGCCGGCCGCCTTGACTGGGCGATGCGGCGTGACGCGGAACTTCCGCGGGAAGGCGCGAGCCTCGGCAAGCAGGAAGAAATCCAAAAAAGACGGGAAGTCCTCCTTCGAATCCTGAATGAATCCGGTTTCCAAATGAAGCCGCTTGATCTTGCGATTGCGGCCTCGCGGACGGGGGAATGCGGACGCGTGACCGAAGGGATGGTCCGGAAGGACATCAAGGACGATCCGCGTATTTTCTCGCATCCCAATCTTTTTCTAAAGGTGGAAAAGAGAAGTTTTCTGCTCGCGGACATTTTATGGAAATCCGAAACGCCGTTGGATGTGCGGGGCCTCACGGAAAAATTGAATCGGGTGCGGGAATACGAAAAAATCACTCCTTTGTCGGTGTTCCTGGAAACGCTCAAAGAACCGAGGCTCTACGCCCATCCCAAAATGGATGATGCCGAAGTGAAGGACGCGGTGAAATCAAGGCGCTTTATGTTGGGGGTCCTCTTGCAGAGGGCGAAAGCACGGATGACCATCCCGGAACTTATCGGGCAGCTTGGCGAAGAAATCCGGTACAGGCGCATTCCGGAAGACGCGGTGGATTTTGATATCGCGCATACGCCCGAGCTTTTCTCGCATCCCAATCTTGATCTGACCGGCGCGACGGAACCTTCTCTCGCGGCCCGGATCGTCTTCCGTGAAGTTGCCGCGAGGATACGGGGAATTGCGGGTGACGGCCTGCACGAAGAAGCCTTCGCGCGGGACATGGAAAAACTCGGCGAACTTTCCGACGGTTTTCTTTATTTTGCCGTTGATCCGGAAATACGGGAAATCCTAAAAGCCGAAATTCAGGATCTCGCGTACCGGATCGTTCAAAGTTATCTGCCTCCGGAACGGGAAGAGGAGAAAATCGATTTCTGGGGAGAGTTGGAATGGGCGGCTTTGGGAGGAGAGATTGCAACCGGGGCTTCCCTGGGGGGCGCTCCGGTTGATTTCAGGAATCTTCACGCCCTGTCAAGGAGGCTTCAGGAGAAGGACCGGGAACTTGCTGGGCAATTGGTGATGACGTTGGGCCGGAGTGTTTTGGAACCGGAGGACTTTCGGGCGATTGACGAATATCTTGCCCGCGTCCAGGGATTAATCGGAGAGATGCGGGGGCCGATCGAAAACACATTGGTCCCGCTTATGGAGGCGGTCAATGCCAACGAGGCGATTAGAAGCTTGGACCGGCTTGACCGGGACGTATTGCTTGGCCCGTTGAATATCAATCTTTTTTCTTTCGGTTTTTCATGCCATGACTTGGAACAGAAGACGGCGGCCTTGGAAGATTCTTTCCGGACGGAACCCCTGGATGTCCTGAGCGTTTTGGGGATTCCGGATGCGATCGCCCAGCGCCTGGAGCCTGCTTTGGATGCGGGCCGGGCGGCGACAACGACTGTCCTGCAAATGGCCGACCGTTCCGTGGACCGGAAAGCGGTCGAAAAAATTGCGGCGGAGAACGACCGGTTAAAACAGACTCAGCTGGAAATTCCGGAGCTTGCGTCGATTTTCCGGAAAGCCCAATCCGCCGAAGTCCCGGCGGCGGGAATCTCCCGGGAAACCTCGATTGCCCTGCTTCGCGCGGCGATTTTGGTTCTCATGGATCAGACGCCGCTCAGCGATATCACGTCTTATACTTCGGACCGGCTCAATATTTATCATCTCCACAGTCTTTTCCTGAAACTGTTTTCTGTGCAAAGCCGCGAGGAAGCGGAAGCGGTTTTTACCGCCGCGGCGATTTCCGTGTTCGGGTTCAGCCGGGCGATGCTTTACAAAGTGAAGAAAAACAAGGACGGCGTTTGGACGGTCGAGCGGGAGTTGGTGGCTTCGTCCGGGAAATTCCGGACGAGCCGGCATTTGACCGAATCCGTCGCGACGGATGAAAAATTGCGGGCGTTGAATTATTTCGAACGGGCGCTCCGGGAGGGGGAGGACCCGATCCTGGTGACTCCGAAACGGAGCGACCTTTTGAGCTCGGGAGAAGTCAGCGAGGAACAATTCACGAAAGATGTCGCGGAATTCGGCGACGGGCATCCGTCCCGCGTCGAAGAATTGATGCATGTCGGGGTTTACATGCCGGCGAGCATGATGGACCAGGGGCCGGCCTATCTGCTGCATCTGGACAAATGGCAGAAAGCTCTGTCCGATACGGAACCGGACCGGCCGGAGCCGTTGTTTTCGGGCGAGCGCGACCGCCAGATCAAATTGCGCTACCTCATGCTGACGGCCGAGCTTCTCGTATTGGTTCTGGAACGCCTCCGGATGGATGCCGAAGTGAAGAGCGTGCTCAACATGAACCGGAGTGCGGGGCATATTCAGACGTCCGTTCATGACATTAAAAATATCATCATCAATTTTATTCACACGGTCCCCGGGCCGATGTCCGAAGGATTAAGAGGGGATTTGGAAGAATTGAGACAGAAGCTGCAGGATTCCGAACCTTTGTCGAGGGAATTCATGGGCGAGACCGGGGAATGGCAGGCCCTGCTTCAGCACGCCCGGCCCGCTTTCCGTTACCGGGGGATCAATCCTTCCCAGCTTTTGGATGAGACGACGGTGACTTTGGTGGAGAAATTCTTCAAGGAAATGCTGCTCGCGCTCAACGCGGAACAGTCTCAGAAAGTCGCGGAAATTGTTGAAAGCGCCCGGACGGTTTTTGCCGGGTCCCATCAGGACCTTTTTGAAATGATCGCGTATTTAGGCGATTTTGTGGCCGGAGAAATCACGCTTCGGGAGAAAATCCGGGGAATGGCGGAGCAATTGCGGGAGACTTTCGACGGCTTGCAACGGTCATTTGACGAAATCGCGGTTATTTTTGAAAGGTTAGATTCAATGCGGATCGGGACCGAATATTTTCTGGAAGAACAGCAGGTAGGGATGGCTGATATGCGGGGCGTCTATGCCTCTTTCCGGGGTGAAGTCGAAACGCTTCGAGAACTTGTTTCGGGGGAGCTTCAGGAACCGGCTTATTTTATTGAAAACGTAGATTTGGAAGCCTTTATCCCCGAACTGGTCCAGAAATTTGCCATTAAAACTCACGGAGACGAAAAAACGGGTGATCCGGTTTTTGCGATATCGATACGGGAAGGGCTTCTGCCGGTTCTCGCCGACCGCTATAAACTGCGAAGAGTCCTGTCGGAACTTTTTTATAACGGCAAGAAATACGGCGGCAGCCGGGTGGAAGTAAACATTTATCCCGAGGAGCAGGGCGGCCGGCAGTGGGTCCGGATTGATTTCAAAGATAGCGGGATCGGGATTTCAGAAGAAGACCGCGAGAAGGTTTTCGGCGGGTTTTTCAGGGCGGCGAACGCCCGGCAGGCGGCACAGGGGACCGGGCTCGGCCTGAGCGGCGGGCGGCGGGACGTCGAAGGGATGGGCGGGGAACTTTTTATCGCCGGAACCGCTTTGGGGCAGGGGACGACCTTTTCGTTACGATTGGAAGCTTCCAGCGGGGCCTCTCTCGGCGATTCCGGAGAGCAGGCGGAAGTCATCCGGTTTCTTGAAGAACAGAAAATTAATTTTGATCCGCGTTTTAATTACCGCGCGCAGAAATTAAGGGAAAAACCCGTTACGGAATGGAACGAAGATGACCGGGCGGAATATCGGGCTTTGGTTGAAGAGTCCCGGAAAGCTTACGATTGGATGCTGGGATGGTTTCGGAATTCCCCGGACTACGAAAGCCTGAAAGGGCATCCTCCCGTGTTATTGAGCATGGAAGGCGTGGTGAGCGCGGTGGAACAGGGCGTCGGACCCCGGCTGACAAGTTTTCACGGAGGATTAGGGGTCCTTTTCGGAGAATGGATCCGTGCGATCGCTTATCTCGGAGGCGTAACGAGTCTGAACCCTCAGTCGGAAGCGCCGGAATTCCTGATTTTCATTCCGGATTACGAAAAAGGCGTTACCGTTTCCCAGGTGGATGATTTCGGGTATCCGGTCCTGGACGCGAGAGAATCGTTGCGGCCCGGGGATTACGGGATCGAATATTTCAAGGATCCCGCGAAACCCGATCAGCCTTTCCAGGTTGAAGTGCCGCTTTATGAGGGGGCTCCTCCCGTTTACGTGAGATTCCGTCTGGTGAAGGTCGGCGCGATTCAATTGATCATGCCGTCGACGGATTTCGAAGAGAATCGCGATTACGGGGTCCGGAAAATATTCGAAGAATTGTACAAGGGCTATACCTCTTCCCGGGCGCGGTTTGAGCAGGAATGGATCGCGGGACTCGCCGCCTATGAATTCAAAAAGAAACTCGGCATCCCGAACGGAGGCCCCGCGCATCTCAACGAGACGGCGACTTTTCCTTATCTGATCGGGTTGGTTCGGGATTACATGGAGGAAGGTTATACCTACGACGAAGCGATGGAACTGGTCGGAAGCCAGGTCGTATTTTTCACGCACACCCTCGTTTCGGCGGGGATCGACCGCTTCAACGAGCGGGGCGATCAGGCCCTGCGTTTGGGGGACAACATCCGGATTTATTTCGAAAAATCCTCGAAGGAAGAAGTCCGGCGGCAGGCCGGCGACGTGGCTCGATGGATGATTCACGGAAAGAGTACTGAGATTGACGGGAGACAGGTTCAATTGCCGGGTTTTCAGAAACGCGATCAGCCTTACAGTTATTTGCCGCTCAATTTTATCGTGAGGCTGGCGCATACATTCGGCGGATCGGTCGCGGCGGTAAGCCAACTCAACGCAATTCAGGCCGGAAACTTTTTCGTGGACGAAGGAATTTTAAGCCGGGAGGAAGTCGCGCAAAGGCCCGTGATTGGGATCACAAACGCGGTGGATCATCTTTTCTGGATGATTCCCGAACTTTGCGAGGCGATGAATTGGGAAAAAGCAGACCTTACGGAGAGGACTCCGGAAGCGATTCTGGATTCTGAGGACCCTCGCGCGGGCGAGGTCATCAAATTATTGGGCCCGGACAAAGATGTCGCGCAGGCGCTGGAGCACGGGGCGGAATTCCGTATCGATGACGGGAATTTATGGCGGATTTTACGGGAGAATAAGGTCAAAGCGGTCGAAATGGTCCGGCAAACGGTGAAGGCGCAGTACATCCGGGAAACCGAGAAGCTGAAGAAAATCCTTGCCAGGAAAGAAAGGTCTCCGGAGGATTTGGAACGGATCGCGCGGCAGCTGCACGTTTGGCGAACCCGTTGGGCCCGCTGGATCGGGATTCCGAATTCCGAAGAGTGGGTAACAAGCTGGGAACATCTGCCCCTTTCCGAACAGGAACCTTTTATCCGTCAATTGCAATCTTCGGAGCTGACGCATCTTTTGGATCCGGACCTCTTTCTTTCGGTTTGGGCAAGGCGCATTGTGAATTATAAACGCATGCTGCTCACGGTTTTTGGGAAATTTCTTCCCGAAGTAGAATCGCGGCTGCGAAGCGATTATACCCTGAGTCCGGAAGAGCTTGAGAATATTATCCGGGACATGGACGGGAAAGGCGCATTTGAGCCTTTTATTAAATTGGTGGTCGAGCAGGGGGTTCAGATTCTATTTGCCGGAAAAACCTTTTCGCATGACGGGCGCTCAAGCGTTGCGCTTCTCCATCGCGTGATCGAACATTTGTCGAAACGGCATCCAGAGATTCAGGACCGGGTCATTTTTCTTGAAGGGTACGATGAAACCAAATCGCAGTATTTGGTCCGGGGCGCAGACAACTGGTTGAACACTCCAAAAAGGCCGCTTGAAGCTTCCGGCACGAGCGGCATGAAGGTTTCGGGCGGAGAGGATGAATTCGCGCCTCCGACGGGAGACGGCTGGGGCGCGAGCGGAGTTTTGGACCACTTGAACGGGAGGGTCGGTCCCGTTATTCCCGACGTTTACAGTCAGGACCATCCCGATCTTTGGCCCAAGGAGATCAAAGAGCAGCATCCCGAGATGGTGGAACGCTATTTGGCCGCGGAGGCCGAGAATCATTTGAGAATGATGGCGGAAGAAGCGCAGCTTTTTTATCAGGCGGACAAGACAGAATGGTTGAGAAGGGTCCGCCGCTGGGTGTATTACACGGCGCTCGTCTATGATATCCGCCGCGAATTTACCGGAGGGATTGTTCCGAGCTTCAATGCGGAGATTCCGGGAGGTCCCGAGGGCAGCATTACGGATTTGTATGTGAACGCGATCCGGAAACTTGAAGAAACGCGGGCTGCGATCGCGGCGCGAAGAGAAGCCGTGGCACGGGGCGCTAGCCTGGGGGAGGCGTTTTCCGCGGAAGAAGTAGTTGCGCGGGCGAGGAATTATCTTCTTCATCAGCTCGACGGAAGTTCCGAATCCCTTATATTTCAAAACGAAGTGTTGAGAACGAGGCCGTTAAGCGACTCCCGAAGAGAAAATATCCTGGCTTTAATTTACGTTTTTGCGCGAGAGATCGAACGGAATGAAAATCAGGCTTTATTGAGCGTGCTTGAGAGATCCCTGGAAAGACTCGAACAAGAAAAGTCCAAATTGGCCAATAGCGTCCGTGACTTGCTGGAAATCTTCAGGGTAACTCCGGTAAATCAAGCGCTTAACATACGTTTGATTCAGAAAAATCTTGCCTATCAGGCTTTGATCTGGCTTATCCGTGCGTTGCCCAAGCAGGACGTCCATGCGCATATCAGTTTTTCCACTCAGCCGGAATGGATCGGAGAACAAATCGCGGGCCAGGAAGAGAAATTTAAAGAACGTTTTCAAGATAGAGTAGCTCAAATTGACAATGATGCGGAAAGTCCGGATAGAGAAACAAGAGAAAGAGGGCAAAGACAACAGAGAACCGCCAGCTATCAAATCACGAAATATTTTGTGGAATATTTTAGAACTACGGGAAAATGGCCTGATGAAAGCATTGCCCGGAAGGAGGTTCGCGATATATTTGACGGTAAGCCTTTTGTCGGCGACGCTAGACCAACCGGAACCGGTAACGCACGGGATATAACCGTGGTTTCAGACGACGATTTTGTGGCATCAGTCGAACATGCCGTCGGGCAGTATTTTAGAGACGGCGTGCGGCAGGTTGAACTGCGGTTTAATCCGTATAAATCTTATATGAAGGAAGAAGTTGAAGCACGAGCGGCCGAGTTGCAAGCGAAAGGGAAAAAACAGGAAGATGCAAATTCGCAGGCAATGATGGAAAGATTGAATGCGATGCTTCTGATGTTATCCGAAAAAGTGAGTGATCTCGAAGCAGAGGCAAATAAATCTTACGGGGCAGGCCTTCATCCTCATCAGGTCCGGTTTGTCTTTAGCCTCAATCAGGTTGAGAAACCTTTGGCGGAAGTGAGTCAGACAGTTGATGCATTAATTCAACTCAAGCAAGATATGAACATACCTTATCGGGAACGACTTCACGCCATTGATTTTTCCGGAAAGGAAGTAGCAGAGGAGGGCTATTTTGCAAATCCGGAACCTTGGCAGGGCATTCTGATCAGGGCTCAGAATGCGGGCTTCAAGATTAAATTTCACTTGGGAGATACGACCAATGTCAGAGGGGAGAATGAAGATCCCGCAACTCATCTTGAAAACAGCATAGGGGTTTTAAAGGGTTTGCGAGACAAAGGAATTCATTTGGAAGCAATCGGCCACGGCATGATTTTTAATTCTATTGTCGAACAGCGCAATTCAGCCGATGGGGCGAGGAGTGAAGTGGACAATACCGCAAATCCCGAGGAGTGGCAGGAAGAACTCCGGACTTTGGCGCGAGAAGGTGTTGTTATTGAAGCGGCGCCTTCAGATTTTATTTTTGGGGGGAATCGTTCCGTCTACCGTATTTTCCGGTGGAGAGAAGTCGCGGGAGCGGTCCCGGAAGAAGAAAGAAGAGGGAGGATTTATCAGCCCATTGTGGATGGGAATACGATTATGACCTGTACGCTGTCTCAATGGCTGACGCGGATTCTTTTGGCTGCGCCGAAGGAGGAGAATCCTCTAACAGTAGCCGAATTGCTTTCGAAAGTTGCTCCGCAGGACGAGTTCCTTGCTCCGATCAGTTTGCCGGAGGCTGAAGGGTCAAGTC
The DNA here is from genome assembly GCA_029561555.1 of Candidatus Omnitrophota bacterium. Lineage (GTDB taxonomy): Bacteria > Omnitrophota > Omnitrophia > Omnitrophales > Omnitrophaceae > JAKQXH01. Next base: position 77,029 of record JAKQXH010000055.1, on the reverse strand, counting down.
TCGGGACAGTGGCGGGGAAAGAGGCGGAGAGCGATATGCCGCGCGAATTAAAAACGTATCTCGCCCGCGAGGGCCGTCCGGCATTCCCGGTCGTGGCGCAAGCGGCGTTTTATTTCGGAGACGGCATTCTTTTCATGCCGGGGCTTCCTTTGCCGGTCCTTGATTGGGCGGTGCGGCGTTCCGCGGAAGAAAAAGCGACGGGGGGGATTCCGGACAAAGAAACTCTGGCTGCCGGGCAAGCATTCAGCCGCGGAGAATTGGATCAAGCTATTTTTGAAGCATTGGGAATCAGGCAAGGCCGGTCCCTGCGGGAGAGCATGCCGTTGATTGTATCGGAAAATGTTTTGCAGGTACCGCGGGATGAAGTCAAAACGACCGTTGCCGAAATCGCGAATCATATTCTACAGGCGGGAGATCTCCTGGTTGTGGCCCACGGGGACAAAAAGCCGGAGCTGTTTGGCAGTTTGAGGGGATTGGCCAAGGCGCGGGGCTTTCGCGTAATTTCAAGGCGGAAAGAACTTCTGACCAAAGAGGAAGTGCTTCGCTTGCAGGAGTCTTTCGACGGAGAGCCTATACTGCTCGGTCATTTGAAGGAGGGGTTCCTGAATCCTGAAATGCCGGGGCAGAAAATTGCGTTGGATTTGAAGACACTGAAAGAAGCCGGGATGAGTCCGCTGAAAATTCTTGCCCTCCTGCGGCAGATCGGCGACAACCCGGATCAATTCGGGAAAATCGGATTTCGCAAGGAGTCCGGTCAGTGGATTGTGGGAAGTGAATTTGTCACTAAAATCGTAGCCCTTTATGCCGCTCAGCGGCGAATCGCCGTCGCCGCATAAACTGAAGGGACAGGTCTCGCTAAAGCGCTGGCCGACATAGAATTATGGGAGAGCTGTCCCTATTTTTCTTGACGATAGCTGAAAGAGGTATTATTCTTCTTCGAAAAATAATACTGGAGGTAGCATGTCGGAAGTTGTCAGATTAAGTTTTTCCATCGAAAAAGCCCTCAACGGAAAGCTTGAAGAACTGGTCCGCGCGAGCCGCTACAAAAACCGCTCCGAATTTATCCGTGACCTGATCCGCTCTAAACTGGTTGAAACGGAATGGAAAAAAGGCGAGGTGGCCTTTGGGACGATCACGTTCATTTACGATCACCATTACCGGGGCCTGAGCGATAAGCTGATCGAACTCCAGCATCATCACCATTCCGAAATTTTGGCGGCAACGCACGTTCATCTGAGTCATGATTTGTGCGCGGAAGTCATTTTGGTGAAAGGGAAGGCGTCCGAGATCCGGGAAATGTCCGATTTGATCCGGCAACAGAAAGGCGTTCTCCACGCCTCTCTTTCGATGAGTTCGACCGGCAGGAAGTTGCAATAATTTTTTTGAAAATGGTATTACGAAAATTAAAAAAGTAATAAGAGAAATGTAAACGATGCATATTCCCGACGGATTTTTAAGCGGACCGGTCAATCTGGCGGCATTTGCGGTTTCGGCGGCGGCGGTCGGGTTGGCGGTTAAAAAGACAAACGGGGATCCGAACGAAAAAGAGGTCCCTCTCATGGGAGTGTGCGCGGCTTTTATTTTCGCCGCGCAAATGCTGAATTTCCCGATCGCGGGCGGGACCAGCGGGCATTTTCTGGGCGCTTTATTCGCGGCAATCCTTCTGGGCCCCTGGGCCGGTATTTTGGTGATGGTGACGGTGCTTGCTATTCAGTGTCTGATTTTTTCGGACGGCGGCCTGACGGCCGTCGGCAGCAATGTGTTGAACATGGGGATTGTGGGGGGCTTCGGCGGTTTTTGGGCCTTCCGCTTTTTACTCGGTCTTTTACCCCGGAGTCCGAAAAGCTTTTACGCGGCTTCCGGGCTGGCCGCCTGGTTGTCGGTGACGGCGGCTTCCGTTGCCTGCGCTTTGGAGCTCGCCTGGTCCGGGACGTCGCCCCTGCGAATAGTTCTTCCCGCCATGATCGGGGTTCATGCCGTGATCGGCGTCGGAGAGGCCGTTATCACATGCTGCGCCCTTTCGGCGATTTCAAAATTACGCCCGGATCTTTTGAGCGCGTATCTCCCGGTCCGGGGAGAAAGCGGGGCGATTCATGAACAGGCCTAAAATTTTTCTCTGGAGCGCGTTATTTTTTTCCTTGGCCGTTGCGGTCTTTATTTCGCCGTTTGCCTCATCCCGTCCGGACGGTCTCGAAAAAGTAGCCGAGACTCACGGCTTTTCGGAAAAAGGAGAGACCGCCGCCTGGCGTTTCCCGGTTTTTCCCGATTATGAATGGAAATCGGCCCGGAATCCTTTTGTCAATGCGGCGGTTGCCGGAGGGAGCGGGACGCTCCTTGCGGGTTTGGCGGCCTGGATACTGGGAAAACTTCTTTCGAAACGGAATCGCGCGCGATAAGGGCATTCGATGAGACATCAGTTTTTGGACGAACACGCGTATCGGGGGACCGCGCTTCATCGCGCAAGCGGCGGGCTGAAGATTCTGTTTTCGCTCGCGGGTATTTTATGGGTGGTCGGTTTGGGGCCCGGGCAGGCGAAGTCTTTGGCGGTGGCCGTTTTGTTCCTGGCCGGGCTTACAAAATTAGGGAAAATTCCTCCGGGGGATTTTTTAAAAAGGATGCTTTTGGTTTTTCCGATCGCCGCGATGATCGGAATTTCGGTTCTTACCGTGCCGCGCGGCGATCACGGGGTCCAGGCGCGCCTGTTCGGTTTGGTCATTGCCAAGGCGCTGATTTCCGTGTGGATTTTATTTCTTTTGACGGCGACCACTCCGTTCCCGGTGATGCTGGAAAGCCTTGCCCGGATGAGATGCCCGAAAATTTTTCTGATGCTTCTCGGTTTTTGTTACCGCTACCTCTTTTTGATGGCGGACGAAGCGGAGCGGATGACGCACGCGTTGGCCTCAAGGGGGTATGAAGGGCGGTGGTTGGGACAGGCGCGTTTTATCGGCCACCTGATCGGGATGTTTTTTGTCCGGAGCTACGAACGGGGGGAGCGGGTTTTTGCCGCCATGCTTTCCCGCGGATACGAAGGACCGGAGCACTGGAGGGCCTATGAGTAGCGTAAAGGCGGTCGAGATCCGGAATTTGTCTTTTTGCTATCCGGACGGGAAAACGGCCCTGAACGATATTTCTTTTGAACTGAACCCGGGCGAACGAGTTGCGATCATGGGCGGAAACGGAGCCGGAAAATCCACGCTTCTGATGTGTTTAAACGGTGTTTTGCAGGGTACGGGAGAAATCCTGATCTGCGGGATGCCGGTCGTTAAAAAAAATTACAAACCGGTGCGCCAGAAAGTCGGGTTGCTGTTCCAAAACGCGGACGACCAATTGTTCTGTCCGACCGTCTACGATGACGTGGCGTTCGGATTGCGCAACCGCGGAGAACGGGAAGAGGTGATCCGGCGGAAGGTTGCCGAAAGCCTTCACGCGGTGGGGCTCGACGGTTTCGAACGGCGGAACGCTTTTCATCTGAGCGTGGGGGAGAAAAAACGGGTGGCCTTGGCGACGGCCCTTTGCATGGACGTGGAGGTCATGGCCCTGGATGAGCCCACCAGCAGTCTGGATCCGAGGGGAAAGCGGGAATTAACGGACCTTCTCAAACGGTATTCGCAGGCCCAGATGATCGCAACGCATGATCTCCGCTTGGCCCGCGAACTTTGCCAAAGAATCATCGTCTTGAAGGACGGCAGGAAAATCGCGGATGCCGAAGCCGGGAAGATCCTGAATCAAAAAGAACTGATCGCATCGGCAGGGCTGGAATAATATATGAAGACGGGATTCCGCGGGGCAATCGCGATTTTTATTCTGGGAGTGTTTTTCCCGGCCGGCTTGTTTGCCGCGGCCAAAGAAAATCGGGCGGACACCCAATTTTATCATGAGCCGGCTATAAAAGTGGAGCCCGCCAAACTGATTCTGATCGATGCGACTCCGGTCGATCCCGGCCGGATCGAGGAGAATTTATCCTATTCCATTCAGGGTGCCGGGAAACAATGGAAGACGAGCGGCCGGAGGATAGACCGGAAAAGTTATATGAATCACGCGTTTGATTCGAATACGAATATCGGAATTTGCCGCGGTCTGGATATCGGGATTACCCAGGGGATATCTATTTTAAGAGACAAGGAGAATAATTACGACGAAACGGGAGGGGAGACCGATCCGGCCACGGGAGAATCGTTGGATGAAACCGACGGGCCGCATAAAGGGCACGGGTTGTCGGATCTTTTGGTGAATGCGCGATGGGTATTTTATCATAGCCCGGATCAGTCGTTCCGGCTCGCGTATATTCCTTCGGTTCTGATTCCTACCGGCCGGCGCGGCAATCTGGATCATCTCGGGCCGTCACAGGGCTATACCGGTCTCGGAAATATTTTGGCGGTAACGAAGGATTTCAGCCGTTGGACGGCCAGCGGCAATTTGGGATATGAGGTTCCGCTGGGGAGGATGAAAAAAACAGGAAATTCGGCCGGGACATTGACGACGGCATGGGGAGCAGGCTACCATGTATTCGGCTGGCTGCAACCTCAGGCGGAGGTTATTTACAGCCAGAGTTTCGAAAAGCACGGTAACGGATACGGAAAAGGGAGCAAGCTTTTCAGCATGGCTTTCGGGTTTATCATGCCGGTGAACGGGCATCTTCGTTTTGACGTCGGGTTGGTTCAGGATATCGCGGGCAGCAACACGGACCAGACGACCAGCGGTATTTTTAAAGTCGTCATCACGACCTGAGGCGAAAGAGAAGATTCTTGAGCAAGCAAATTGAACTCGCAAAAGCGATCGTTGTATTCCCGGGCACGGTGCTGGGGCTGATTCCCGCGGCGATTCTTTATTTTACGCAGCCTCTTTACTTTTTTTTCGGCTTGAAATTCCCGAATGTGTTATTGCCGGCCGGAATCGGACTCATCCTTGGCGCGACCGGATGTTTTTTTGCGTTTCAAACCGTTTATCTTTTTCTGACGGCCGGGGACGGAACGCCCGCTCCGTGGGCTCCTCCGAAGCGTTTTGTGGTCGCGGGCCCCTACCGCTATGTGCGGAACCCCATGATCCTTTCCGTGCTTTCCCTTTTGGTGACGGAGGCCTGCGTTTTCGGGTCTTTGGCTGTTTTAATCTGGGCGGGATTATTCTGGCTGATCAATACGGCGTATCTGGCCCGGGTTGAAGAACCCGGCCTTTTGAAACGTTTCGGCCGGGATTATGAGGAGTACAAAAAAAGCGTGCGGCGATGGCTTCCCCGCGCGGCCCCCTGGAAGCAGGAGAGACCGGGGCTCTGACCGGCTTTCCCGAAATTTCACTGGCGAAATTCGTGAAATGGAATCCGCTCCCTTATGATATAATGCCCGCGATTGATCGGATAAAGCGAAATGATTATTTAAAACCGTTGATTAAAGGAGACGGAGCCATGGATGAAATTCTGACAATGCTCGAAAAGAATGCCCGGCTGACTCCGGATGAGATTGCGAAGGCGATCCGCAAACCGGTTGCCGAGGTAAAGAAAAAAATCAGAGATTATGAGAAGCAAGGCATTATTCTCAAGTACAAGACCGTTCTGAATCGCGAGGCCTTGGCGGAGAATCCAAACGGAGTCCGCGCGCTGATCGAAGTCAAAATCGCTCCCGAGAAGGACCGGGGATTCGATCACATTGCCGAGCGAATTTACAATTTTCCGGAAGTCACGAGCTGTTATCTTCTTTCGGGGACGTATGATCTCTTGTTGGTGGTGGAAGGGAAGGATATTCATACCATTTCCCACTTTGTCGCTTCGAAACTGGCGCCCCTTGAGAATGTCCGGGGGACGGTCACGCATTTTCTGCTGAAGAAATACAAGGAAGACGGGGACGTTCTCCGGCAGGCGCAGAAATCAAACCGCCCCGCCATTTCTTATTGACCGGCGGAGGTCTCCCGTGAAAAAGATGGTCCCCGGCCCCTCAAAAGTTGTTACCGGCATTCCCCCCTCCGGGATCCGCGCGTTTTTCGACCTGGTACTGGGCATGAAAGACGTGATTTCCCTCGGGGTCGGAGAGCCGGATTTTGTGACGCCCTGGTCGATTCGCGAGTCGGCGATTTATTCTCTCGAGCAGGGGTATACGTCCTACACGTCCAACTGGGGAATGAAAGAGCTCCGGAAGGCCATTTCGCGTTTCCTGATCGGGCGGCACGGCGTGGATTACGATTATGAAAACGCCGTATTGATTACCGTGGGGGCCAGCGAGGCGACGGACCTGGTGTTGCGGGCCATTTTGAATCCCGGCGATGAAGTCATTATCCCGGATCCCTGCTTTGTTTCCTACGGGCCCTTGACGGTTTTGGCGGGAGGGAAGCCCGTGTTCATTCCGACTTCGCTTGAGACGGGGTTCAAAATGTCTCCGGCCCAGATCCGGAAAGCCCTGACGCCCCGCACCAAAGCGATTCTGATCAATTACCCTTCAAATCCGACGGGGGCCTCGTATTCCAGAAAGGAACTTCTCGGCATCGCGGCCGTTGCCCGCGAAAAAAATCTGCTGGTGATCAGCGACGAAATTTACGACGAGCTGACCTACGAAGGGGAACACACGGCTTTCCCTTCGCTTCCGGGGATGAAAGAACGGACGATTTATCTCAACGGATTTTCCAAGGCGTACGCCATGACGGGGTGGAGGATCGGTTATGCCTGCGGGCCTTCCGAGATCATCGGCGCGATGATGAAAATCCATCAATACAGCATGATGTGCGTTTCGATCACGGGCCAGTTCGCCGCGCTGGAGGCGCTTCGAAGCGGCTTGAAGGAAGCGCAGGAAATGAAAAAGGAATATTTCCGCAGGCGTAATTTCATCGTGGAGGAGCTGAACCGGATCGGACTCACCTGCCATACGCCCGAAGGCGCCTTCTATGTTTTCCCTTCCGTGAAGAAAACCGGCATGAACGGGGTGGAATTTGCGACCCGGCTTCTCAAGCGGGAAAAGGTCGCCGTGGTCCCCGGCATTGCGTTCAGTCCCCGCGCGGCGGACCATCTCCGGTTTTCCTACGCGACGGCGTTTGACGATATCCGGGAAGCGCTTCGCCGGATCGAACGTTTTCTTTCCGTCAAATCCTGATTTCCGAAAGGAGAGTTTTCATGATTCTCAGAGACCGTATTTTTCTGGCCATCGGTATTCTTCTGATCGATCTATGCGTTTTTTTCATTCCTCTGATTGCGGTGCTTTTAGCCTATATTTTGATTGCCCGCCCGGTTTGGTTTCGCGATTGGACTACCCGTCTTTACGCAGATTAATCATTGTTTGCTCAAAAAAATCCTTTTCTAGCCATTCGATAGTATTTTGCCTCAAGCTTAATCCCGAATAAGGTATTTCATGCTTGTTTTTACGGAGTTTTGTGAAGTAAGTCCTTATGGACATTAAATTTGGAAAAATCCAAATTGCATGGTAAACTTTACAAAGGCAGGAGAATTCCAACGCTCGTGAGTTGATAGGCAGCGTAAACTGTTTATTTATAAATGGTTACAGTATACGATTTCATATCGGACAATAGAAAGGCGGAGTGATTTTTTTGCCCAAATAATTTAATACTTTTGAAATATTTGTCAGTTAGATTTTAAACGTAGAAAGCGATCACATGCGACTCAAAAAAGCATTCACTCAGATTACAACGGTTCTTACTCTGACTTGTTTTCTGACGACATCTGCCGGGCTGGCATCCCCCGATATGGGAGTCGTCCGGACAGAGACGGAAACGGTTTCTCTTCAGTTGGATGCCATTGGATTACCGCGGGATTTAGGTTTTGTCGACGAAGTCTTTCACGGCGTCCGCCCCGAAAAGGTTCTTTTGGTTCAGGACGCCCATTGCAATTTTGACGCGCAAAAGCACATTCAGGAAATTATCCGATATTTTCAGAGCCGCCGGCAGCTCAATTTAGTGGCGTTTGAAGGAGGGGCCGGAGAACTTGATCTCTTGCTGCTGAAAACTTTTCCCCTGCGGGAATCGAAGGAAGAAGTCCTGTTCCGGTACGCGAGGCGGGGGGAACTTTCCGGCGTGGAACTTGCCGCCGCGCTGAATCCGGAGGACGGTTTTTATTATGCGGTCGAGAACCGGGAGATTTACGAGAAGAACCGGCGGGCCTTTCTCGATGTGTATCGAAATTCCGGAAAATTTTCGGATGTATTGCAAACACTTTTCGATGCGATTGACCGGCTGAGAACGCGATACGATTCTCCCGCGCTCCGGGAGCTTTCGGAGAAAGAAAATCAGGCGGAAGAAAACGCCGAGCAGCTTTTGGATTTTATCGCCTATCTTTCTTCCCGCGCGCGGGAGGAAGGAATTTCTCTCGGCGATTATCCGCTTTTTACCGGGATCAGCGCCCAGGCGGATTTGGAAAAAGAACTTGAACGGGGCGAGAGTCCTAGAAGCGGGCAGGCGCTGGAACTGATTCGCGATGCCCGGGAAAAATTATCCCCCATTCTGACAGGCACGGACCGGGCCGAATTCGGGGCGAAAAATCAGGACTATCAGACCGGGCGCATGTCCTGCCTGGAATTTTTGAAATACCTTACCGGCCTTGCCGCCGCCCGGGGATTGGAATTGAAGAATCAGGAAGTTTTCCTGCCGCTCGTCCGGGAGGTGAAGGAAATCTCCGCGCTGAAAAGCGGGGACTTTTTCCGGGAAATCCGCGCCCTGACCGGCGCGCTGAAGGAGAAGCTCTTCCGGAATGAAGAGGAACGGCTTTTGGACCGGCTTTCCCGTCACGCCTCTATTTTAAGGGACCTCTCACGCCTGGAAGCGGTCCGGGACGATTTTGAATATTATCGGGCTTTTCGCGACGAATTCACGCCCTCCTATTTTGAGGAGACTTTGCGCCGGCTGGGAGAGCCGGTGTCGCTACCCATCGAGCTTTCGGAAGTGGACCGTTTTTACCGGATCGCGCTGGAACGGGACGAAATCCTTTTCGGGAATTTGAGCGATCTCATGCGGAAGCGAGGCGAGGACACGGCCCTTTTTGTGGCCGGGGGATTTCACACGGAAGGGCTGAAGCGGCGTTTCCGCGAAGCGGGAATTTCCTATGCCGTTATTTCTCCCGCGATTCAGGATTTGGGGGACCCCGGGACCTATCTCCGCGTGATGAAAGGCGAGGTGTCCTGGAGGGAAGGCGAAAGACTCCGGCAGGGGCTGGAAGAGAAAATTTCGTCCGGGAATTCCCGGGCCGTCGCGGAACAGCTGAGGAACTGGCGGGCGGCGATCATCAACCGGGCGCTTCGGGAAGGAAAAATCGCCGCGGCCGGGGAATACACGCGGTATGTGGACGCGTTGTCGGAAGCGGTCTCCGGGAAAGCCCTCGAATCGGCGCTTGCGGCGGAAGTCGCTTCGTTAGGGGAAAGCCGCGCTCAATTTTTGGAAGCGGTGACGACGGAATTTTTGACCGAGGCCGTCGGCACGGTGATCGGCGAAGTCGCTTCGGGCGCCCTGTCGGCGGAAGAATTGTCGGCGTTGCTGGAAACCCGCCTTGAGACTTTGCTGGGCGCGGAAACGCTCCGGCAGGCGGGGGAAGAACGGGAGCGATGCGCGGGGGCTCTTGCGCGAATTGAAACATTGAGGGGGAAAATCCGGGAAGAGGTCGGTTTCCTTCGCGATCATCTTTCCGATCTGGAAGCGCTTTATGCCCGGGGTGAAATGACGCCCGAATATTTCAGACGGCTTTTTCTTGATACAAACGGGGACCGGAAAATTCTGGCCCGGTTACTTGCCGTTCCCGAAACGCTTCCTCCCGTGCAGGTTGACGATCCGCTGTTGGAACAACTCGCCGCTTTCGACCGGGAAAAATTGATTCAGGCCAAGATTGATACGGCGGAGAAACTCCTTGGGATCAAGGACGAAGAGGCTCTTCAGGCGGTCGACGAGACATTCAGGAGCCTGAAGCCCGATGCGTCTCTGGAAGAGAAACTCGCTTATCTCGAAAAAGCCATCGAACTTCGCGGGGAATCCGCGGTTCCGGCGGTTCAGGCCGCCTCTTTGGGGAACGGCGGGAAAAATAACCGGGGCGCGGGCCGGAAATCCCTTCCGACCGATACCGAAATCCGCGAGGCCGGCGAGATTTTCTGGGAGGGGATGCGCGAAATGCTCAGGCAGATTGATATGCGGGCGGAGCGTTTCGTGGGCGGCAGTGTCCTGGGGGACATCATGCGCTATATCCGGACGTACCGGATGTATTACCTCCATTCCGCGGAACTTGTAAACAATGCCAAGGAGATCTCGGGCGAACGGCTCAATGCCGGAGTCTTTCCCGACGGCCGGAAAATCGAGGATCTCGGCCTGGTTTCGGGCGAAACCGTTGAGCGGGTGCGGGTCGTCAAAAAAGTGCTGGCCCGGAAAACCATCGCCCGTATAACCGGTCATGATCCCGTGCTGGAAGAAAAGGTGCTTCGCGCCGCGGAGAATTATTCCCGGGAGAAATTCAATATTCCCGTCGTGAAGACCACGATACCGGAAGAGATTGTGCGGTTTTCGGTCAGCCTTTTGACGCAGGAGGCCAACCGGTTTCTCAAGGAATTGCTTGAAGGCCCCATGGAGGCGCTTGAGGCGCTTCCGTTGGAAACTCAGGAGAAGCTTCTGGATGTCGCGGGCAATGTTTACGACCGCGATACGCTGGTTGCCGAAGTCCGCAAGGCCGGAAATGTTCTGCCCCGCATTGAAATCGTAAGAACGGCAGAGGGGGCGGTGACCCGGATTGTTTTGCAGGGGCCTTTCGGGGATTACCGGGGACGAATCATGCAAAGGCTCACCGGCCTTTCCGATTTGCTCGGCCTGCCCCTGTATATCGGAGAGGACGGGGAAACGGGGATACGGATTTCGATTTCAGAGGTGGGACGGGACACGGCGATCGATTTTGTATTTGATCATTTCGACGATCTGTTGAGGCGCATGGATTATCATGCCGGGGAGATTGATGCGGCCCAAAGCCGGATGATTCTACTCGCGGACGTCGAAGGCGTTTTATTCCGGGACGGGCCGGGAGCGGATTTGCTTCAGGGGAGCATGGCCCGGTCCGTGACGAAAGAAGCGCTTTTGTCCTATCTCGAAGCGGGCGGACTTTTGATGCTTTTTTCCGATGAGGAAGCGGGAGAAGTTTTTAAAAGGCTGACTTTGGAAGGAGCGGATGTCCCTTCCGAAATTTCCGGGACGGGAATCCCTGCCCGTCTGAGGAAACAATTGATCGTGATCAGCAACGATTCGGCGATTATGAGTACGTTTCGTTCGGACGGCAGGATGTATGAAATGCGGGAATACCGGCAGGGGGCTCTTCGGCGGATTCAACCGGCAAAAAAAACGCCGGCGGGAAGAGTGCATGCGGCCTATCTCTGCGGGAATTGTGATCCTTCGAGGAAGGATTATCCCGCGCTGAAAAAAATGGGGACCGGTTGGGCGGTGCTGGTTTCGGAAAACGCGCCCGAGGGCCCTGAGTTTCAGCGGAATTATCTCGGGTACGGGGAGACCGGCGCGGCGGCGTTTTTGGAAGCCGCGACGGAAGCCGCCCGTGAATTAAAGAACCTGAATCCGGAGGAACGCATTCTGTTCGCGCGGAAAAATCTGGAGCCGATTATCGCGCGCGCCCGGGAAATTCTTGCCGCTCAATCTTTGGGGGAGGGTTCGTCCGCTTCGGACGTTTCTTTTCTTTTCGATCCGGCCACCGACCCGGCCCGCATCGACGCATGGCTGGAGGATGAAAGCCGGCCGAGCCCGTTTTTAACGTCAGCCTACGGATCGATGCAGTTTGTCCGCATTGCCCCCGGAAGTCTCGTCCTTAAAATCCTGAATCTCTCCGCGACGTATTTGTCGGAGAAAGAACAGCTCGGCATTCTTTTCAATCCGCTGGTCCGTCCGTTTTATTCCCTGGCGCGCCGTTATTTTTCTCCGGAGACGTGGTTTTTTTGGAAAGAACAGATCAAGAGGGTGATCGCGTTTCTGGGACTGGCAAAAGTGGACCGGTCGCTTGTTTCGGCCCGGGGGACGGTCCTTGCCGATCAGTTTTTCCAAAGCCGTCCGGATTATCCCGTCAAAATCAGGATTGTCCACCCCCGGAATCCCGGGACCGTCGCGAGGATTCATCAGATCCCCAATCATTTGATTGCGAACGACGCTTTGTGGGTGCTTCAGAGTTATGTTCCGCGGGAGACGTTTGTTAGGGAACGAATTCTTCAGGCCGTCCGGGACGGCGAAGTTCAGGAGGCCGGGAAGATCATCACGGGGGCGATCGGGCATCTTTTCTCGGCGTTGGCTCCGCTGGGCGTGATGGACATTGATGAAGGGATTCAGATCTTCGAGAACATGGCTTTGACGGATGCCGGAGCGTATGCCCTCGTTGACTGGGACGCGGTGACGGACGATACGGAGAAGATCCGTCAGTTTATGGCGAAAAAAGAATCGCAAATCGCCGACATTGTTTATTTTCGAAGCAAAAACCCTTCTTTCAAGAAAGCCCTCGAAGCCGCGATAAGACGGAATCCCGCCAATAACGTGGCGCATAACGCGTTGGGGTTTTACGATAACCTGCCGGCGGATGCCGCGGAAAGTCTGGCGGAAATATTTCTTGGGGAAGTCAGCCGGAATTTTAACGTAAAGAATTGGGAACGGGTCAGCGCGCAAGGGGCCTCCTTAGGCGAGAGAGAGGAAAGACGGAGACCCGTCGTGCGGCCGGCGGAGAGAAAATCGGAAGAGACGCGGAAACCGCCTCTGATCGGCCGGATCATCGCCGGAATCCTGGGAACGGCTACGGCCCTTGCGCCTTTTGCGATCCCGGTTTATCTGAAATGGAAAGAAGTCGAGCCGGCTTATCTTCAGTCAAAAATTCCGGAAGTATTTTCCGACACCGCTGTTTACCGGATCCCATTTGATATCCAGATTCTTCCGGTTTTTCTCGCCAGCGTCGGGATTGCCGCAGTGACTGCCGCGATTCTTCAGATTCCCAAAATGCTTGCCTGGCTGGCATCCGCTTGGAAGAAAAAAGGCCCGGAGGGTTTTGTGGCGGCTTTTCTCGCGTCCGCGTTAATTGTTACCGTTCCGTTCCTTTTCGTGAATTACATTGCGGATCATTACAACACGATTGCGATCCGGCAGCAGAGCAAACAGCTCTGGGCTATGGCGCATCAGACATTAATTGTTTTCGGGGCGGCGGAATTTGTCCGGGCGGTTTTCAACCGCGGACTGTTGTTCTCCTTGGGCGAACCCCGGTATCGGAATCGCTATATCGCGCGCGGAATTTTAGGGATTGCTCTCGGCGTGATCATGATTGTCACGGGTTTTTTCGCTTCCAACCGGGCGATTGACCGCTTTTTGGAGCGCGCCGGGAGCGATCAGAATCTTCCCCGAAGCGGCGCTTTTGTATGGGACCGGCTCGGCGAACGGGAGGCGTTAAAAGATTCCACGCTGGGAGTCCGGTACGGGGGCCAGGAAAGGAAGGGGTATATCTGGCTCCGGGGGTTTACCGGGCGTATGGCAAACCGCGACGGGCTTTACGCAAGGGCTGACATCAGAGGGCTATACGATGTGGGACTCGGGGGCGGAGTGAATTTGAATTTTACGCAAGGGCATCTTGGCGTTAAAGAACAAAGATTTTTGGATGCTTCAATCAATTTGTTTGGGGACGGAGCTTTATTCGGCACTCTTTCAAGAACGGAACCCGATTTGTATCAGCGTTTATATGAAAACGCCGAGCAGAATGTCGAAGGAGGAGCCGGAGTTTTTAAGCAGCCTTTTGGTACGAATATTGTGGCGCAAACCGGCAGAAGTTTGGAAGGATTTTGGGAATTAGTCGAGGAAGTAAACAAAGGTTGGCACGATCCCGTTATTGCCGGCAGGCGCTACGCGGATGTCTTGGTTCATCAGACGAACGGCGTCGAAACACTGACTGATTTGCAGAGATGGAATTGGAATGAGCGGACTGCGGCGAGAGGATATGCCAGCGATGTGATGGAGGCATACCGGGTGGTTGCCGATCCGGAAAATTCAAACCGCCAAGCTTTGATAATTATGCAGGCTGAGGCGAGGCGGAAATGGAAGCTGGCCGGCCGTGAAATTCCGCCGGAGAAGCTTCCGGGGCGGAGGTTTTTGGCAAGCGCCCGCGGACGTTCTCTGGGGGAGGAATTGGAGCAGGGAGGCATTTCTTCCGTTCTGGCCCGGTTTATCGAAATCCGGGCCCAACGCGCAACCGATCCTTCGTTTTCCCTGTTGGGGCCGATGGATCGGAGAACCGCTATTAAGCTGATGATCGGCGGCTTGTTTGGGATCAAGGGGCTGATCGAAGGCATGGCGACGGCCCAGCCGGCGGTGCCGCCGCTTCCGGATCAAACTCAGGAAAGGGCGGCTGCGGCGACGGTCCAAAGCATGAACGGCATCGCGGATCAATATTCAAACGGCGTGTTTTTTCTCACGGATTCCGGCACCCGCCTGCCGTTGGACGTGATGCGGGTGAATGATGACGGGACCCTTTCCGTTTTTCGGCATGCCAACGGAGTCGAAGATCTCAAGACTTCTCCTTCCAATATCGGGGCAAGGCTGGCCGCGATTGTTTCGGCGCTCGGTGATCTGGAAAAGAAGACGGATCCCGACTGGGAGGCAAAAATTAGGCAACTGACGAGCGACACCAACCGCATCCTCATGTTTCTCGAAAAGGCCCGGACCGTTGAAAATTTTTATTACCGGTATTACTGGCTCCATCCGTCCCAGCGGGAGGCGAACGGGATGCCGCGTCCGGATCCGGCTTCCGAGATTTCTTCCGTCGACAACGCGAATCTGACCGCGGGCATGATCGCTGCCGCGGCTTTTTTTGAAAAACGGGTGCCGGACTATTCCGAACGGTTTCTGAATTTGATCCGGAAGCAGAACTACCGGGTCTTTTATGATCCGGTCCGCGGTCTCATGACGCACGGGTTCCGTCCGACGCTTTTGGGCAGGCAGGGAGAAAATCTGCCGAATCATTACGATCTCTTTTTTACGGAAGGCCGCCTGCTCGCGTTTCTCGGCGTGGTTTTGAGCCCGAACGAAACGGTCAGAGGAGAACTTTTGTCGGCTTGGGACAATTTACAGTTCGATTCCTGGGGAGGCAGCCTGTTTGAATATTTGTTCGCGTCCGTTTTCCTGGATGAGCCCATGCACGGCGCGGATTTCCTGACGGGCGCGATGCGTTATGCCGTTTCCGTTGAACGGGCTTCCGCCCGGAACGGATTTTGGGGACGCGCGCCGGCTTACGACGAAGGAGGGAATTACCTGGGCGCGCCTTTCGGCAATCCGGTGCTGGGAATGAAAGGAAATGCCGCGCCGGAAATCGTCGCTCCTTACGCGTGGGGGCTCGCGGCGCCGTTTGATTTTCAGGGGGTGAATGACCAATTCCGGAGATTGGCCGCGGAAGCGCCCGGCTTTTTTTCTTCTCAGGCCGGCGGAAGGGATTCGTTTAATCCGACGGCGGGACGCTATCCGTCGCTTGCGCTTTCCTGGGACACGGACTTGACCGCGCTGGGGCTTCGGCATGCGCTGGAACGCCTTCGGGGCGGAATAACCGCGTCGGATTATTTCTGGAGAGGGCTTTCGCTTTTGGGAGAGGGAAAAGTCGCTTTGGGCGAGAGGCTTTTGGGCAAGGGAACCGAGAGGGCGAGCGAAAATATTTTGGACGCGTCCGAGGTCGGGTATCGAAACGTCGGAAATGTCCGCGTGACCGAACCGGAAGGCGAAACGCCCGCCAGGCGATTTGCTTATGACACGACGGCCGGCGGCGCTTTCAACGCTCAGGTTTACGAACAAGGCGTTGACGCGAGGGGATATGATATTTTAGAACTCGAAGCCCGGAGGGTCGGCGGACAGCCGGTCCCGAAAAAATTCCGGATCGAAATCAAGAAAGAAGGGTTCCCGGACCGCGTTTTGGAGGCTTTCGGGGAGGCGATCGGCAACGGCTGGACGAAAATCCGGATCCCGCTTTTTAAGGACCGCTGGCCTGAGGCGGAAAAGCAGGCTTTGATCCGCGAAATCGTGATAGCCTTCTGGCCCGGGGCCGATCAAGTCGGGACCGAAGCGGTTCGGGGGGCGTTGGACATCCGGGGGATAAGATTTGTTTCGAAACCGCAGGGTGCTTCTCTGGGGGCTGAGACGCCCGAAGCGTTTGCGAAAGAAATCGCTTTGTTGATTTTAAATGCGGTGAGGGAAAATTATCACCGGATTTCGCGGGAACAACAGGGGGTTGAGGCTGCGAATGTCGCGTATGAAATTATTCGGAATCCCGCTTTACTTGCCCGGGAAATCATCGAACGCCTTCCTTCCGAGGCACCTTATCTTCGGAATGAACAAGACCGCGAAGCGATTGCGTTCCGGATATTGGACCGTATTTTGGGGGACCACGCGATTAACCAGTCCCAGTTCCGGGACGTCTACGCCGAAAGCTTAAGCGGGCAATTGCGGGGAACTCCGGGCAGTTATCGGCCTTACGATGTTTCCCGTTTTGGATCTTCCCTGGAAGCTTTGGCTTCGCTATGGTCGCTTGAGCCCGCTGAAAGGGAAAAGAGGGGGACGGAATTAGCGGAAGGGATTCTTTCGAGCAGCAAACATTCGAAGCAGGAGGCTGCGGATTTGGCCGCGGGCAGCCGGCTCTTGCAGGAAATGCTTAAAACGGAGGGAGTTCGGGCGGAAAAACTCGGGAAGATTTTTTCAGGGCCGGAACTGATGGCCGAAGGCAAAGTGCAGCAGTTGCATGAAATCATCGGGAGCCATGTCCAGTCAGCCAACCCTTGGCACGATTCTTCCTCGACGATTTTGGCGGGAAGGTACCGCTGGGGGGATACTCACTGGGGGCTTCATTTTTATCCCCATTCCTATCAAATTGACCAATTGATGAGTTCTTTTTCGAATTGGCTTTACCTTCAAATTTTAAATTTGGATGAGGTGTACCAAAAGGCTTGGAGGGGGCATGTGACGCCTCAGAGTGAAGGGATGATCCACCCGGCAATTTTGCTTGCGGCCAAGGCGTACAATCGTTTTGTCGAAATCCATCCGTTTGAAAACGGGAACGGCCGGGTCGCTACTTTAATCGCGGATTATGTTTTGCTCCGTTACGGATATCCTTCGTATATTCCCGCAAAAGAGAACCTTAGCCAATTGGTCCGGATCGGCCGTTTTGGGGAGTTTGATTATGACCTGCTGACGCAGCCTTATATTCTTTGGGGGGCGACTCAACCGGTGGACGAAGAACGGGCGGCATTTTTTACGGATCAAATCCTCGCGCAGGCGGGCATCCCGGTCGGCGCGTCTCTGGGAGGAGAACCGGTTACCGCGAAAGAGACGGTCCGGGCGGACGAGACCCGGCAAACCGGGAATTTCCGGCAGTTCATTTTGAACCTTCTGGATGAAAAATACGGAACCGAGCTTTCTTCCGCACGGGCGGACGGCGGGGCCGCGGTCGAATTTTTCTTCGCTCCCGGTACGGACCGGGCGGAAATCCTGAAGGCCCTTGAAGTGTTTCTGGCCGGTCGGTTGGACGAATACGCCGGCAAAATAAAGGAAAGGGAGCGGGCGCTCTTGCCCGATTTCGAGACCCTGGCGAAAGAAATTCTTTTTTCCGGGCTTGACCGGGAGAATTTCTCCTCGGTCCTGAGGAACGCAAAACCGGATCTGACGGACGGCGAGATTCAGTCGGCGATTGCGGATATCGAAGGAGCCTTGGGGAACGCCGCGATTACGGCGGCTGCCGCGCAATCCGAAGACGGGCGGGGTGTCGGAACGGTTATTCAGGAACTGGCCGCGGCTCCGGAGGAATATCTCAGGGCTTTCAACCGGCTTGCGGAGGGATGGAATCTCCGGGGGATGGTTTTGTCCGAAGAAGGTCCGCGGGGGACGGCCGAAGGGAACCTGATGCTTGCGGTTCATATCGAGAGCCTTCCCCAGGAATTACAGCCCGTATTTGTGCACGCCCTGCTGCAGCGTCTCGGAGAAAGAGGCACACTCTTCCTGATTTATCCCCGTAAAGCGGGGGCGGATGAACGGATACGGATTTTCACGGGATTTCTGACGCCCCAGGAGAAAGCCAAGGTGATTTTGCGGCCTTATGTCGAGGGAACGCCGCTTCCGTTTTCAACCGTCGCCAGCCGGATGCGCCAGGCCGGAGCGGGGGTGGGCCGCGCGGTGGTGATTCCCGCTTTTGACGAAGGGATGCCGGAGTCCTTTGAACGGTCCGGTCCGGTCAACTTTTTTGAATTCAACGCGGCCGGAGTCCCCGGGAATATCCCGGACATCGTATTTTCCATGATTCTGGCCGGAGGGGAAAATCCCGAACTGCTTAAAGATATGCCGCCGGATGTGCTGGCCCAAAAGCCGGTGGGGGGGCAAGGGCATCTGTTTGCCTTCAATTTGGTGGCGTTGGCCGCTTCACTGGGAGACGAAATCAAGCGTCTGCGCGTCATCGAACAAGCCGCGTAAACGAACATCGGACTTGCGGGGTTCATGCTTCTAATCGTGAAATTTCAGACTTAAAGTTCGGCCAATCTACTTCCGCGACCGGCGACCCGACCTTGCTTTTACTGGGAGCTAGTGCCGAAAAAAGATTTTCGGCCGGTTCGTCCGCTCCAGCGGCGGCCGACCGCCTGCGCTCTCACCGTTTGGACCTGGGCTTTGCCCCGGACCAAGCTCCAAACGGTTGCGAGAGCTCGCTTCAGTTAGATTTGCCGAACCGAAAAGATCTTTGCTTTAAGCACATAACGACTTATGCATTGTTACTTAAGGCGGCGTCGAGTCCGCCATGGGAACGGTAATATTTTTTGGATTCCGTGTTTCCCAAACATTCATTTTCGCTATCCGCGCCGATTCTCTATGCTATAATGAAATCCTGTTTTGAAAAATTTTAGGAGAAAAACGATGAGCGCCATCATTTCGATTATTCTCGGGGGCGGACACGGGAAAAGATTGTTCCCTCTGACGCGGGACCGGGCCAAGCCGGCCGTTCCGATCGGGGGCAAGTACCGTCTTGTGGACATCCCCATTTCCAATTCCCTCAATTCCGGCGTGAAAACGATCTTTGTCCTGACCCAGTTCAACTCCGTTTCGCTTCACCGGCATATTTTGAACACCTACCGCTTCGATTATTTCAACGACGCGAGCGTCGAACTGCTCGCGGCGGAACAGACCCTCGCGACGACCGACTGGTTTCAGGGGACGGCCGATGCCGTGCGGAAACATTTTGACCATTACCACATCCAGGACGAAGACGAGGTGATGATTCTTTCGGGGGATCATTTGTACCGCATGGATCTGCAGAAAATGATTCGCCGCCTCCGGGAAACGAACGCGGATTTTGTCGTGGCGGTGGCGCCGGTCAAGAAAACGGAAGTCCGTCATTTCGGGATTTTAAAGATGAATCCCGAGGGGCGCATCATCGCGTTCAAGGAAAAACCCAAAACCGTCACCGCGGAAGACAGCTACGAGGGGAAGTTTCTCGCTTCGATGGGGATTTACGCTTTTCGCGCCAGGGTGCTCAAGAAAATTCTCGAGGGGAACGAAAGCGATTTCGGGCGGGAAGTGATTCCCAATTCGATTCTGCGCTATCACGCTCAAGGGTATGTGTTCGAAGGATATTGGCGGGACATCGGAACGATCGAAAGTTTTTATGAAGCCAATCTCGAGCTTGCGGCGCAGAATCCCCCGTTCAGTTTCGTATCGGCCTCGGAGCGGATTTACACGCACCCCCGTTTTTTGCCTCCTTCCCGCGTGATGGGGGCGAAAATCGATAATTCCCTCATTTCCGAGGGGAGCCTGATCCGGGAATCGGAGATCTCGCGGTCGATTGTCGGGTTGCGGTCCGTGGTCCGGCGGAATACGGTGATCTGCGATTCGATCGTCATGGGGGCCGATTTTTTTGAGGAAAAACCCCTGAAAGACGGGGTCCCCATCGGAATCGGCCCCGGGTGCCATATCGAAAAGGCCATTCTGGACAAAAACGTGCGGATCGGGGCGCGGGTCCAGATCACGAATCCGAAAAAGCTCAAAGATTTCGACGGAGAAAATTATTTTATCCGCGACGGGATCGTCGTGATTCCCAAAAACGCGGTGATCCCTTCCGGAACCATCATTTGATCAGAATGTCTTGAAAGGTCTTTCAGCGCAGTTAGAAACCGCCGCCGGGCTTTATGAGAAGGCCTGCCGCTCTTCCGCTCCCCTGGACCGGGTTCTCTCGAATTTTTTCCACGAACAACGCCGCCGTTTCGGATCCAAGGAAAGACGTTTGATTTCCGATTGCGTCTTCGGCATGTTCCGGCACAAGCTTTTGATCGAAGACTGGATCCGGGAGCTCGAACCGGACGGTCCTTTTTTCCGGGCCGCGTCGGCGCTCGCGTGCGAGGGGATGATCAACGCGGAAGGCTTCCGGAATTTCATAGAGCCTTCCTGCGCCGAAAGACTTTATCGGGCGTTGACGGCAAGGGAACCTGCTTCGGTTTTCGGGGCGGATCAGACGGCGGAGAAATTTTCCCTGAAATATTCTTTCCCGCTTTGGTTGGTCAGGAATTGGATGAATCGTTTCGGGGAATCCGAAACCGGAGAGCTGCTCGGCAGCCTGAATGAGCGCGCTCCGTTTGTCCTCCGGGCGAATCCGTTGAAGGCAGGTCGTCGGGAAGTCATGGAAATTTTGCTCCGGCAGGGGCATGAGGTCTCAGCGACGGAGCTTTCCCCGTTGGGGATTCGGGCGGGAAAGCGTTTCAATGTTTTTGAAAGCCCCGAATTCAAAGAAGGGTTTTTCGAGATTCAGGACGAGGGGAGCCAGATGATTGTTTTGGAGGCCGGTCCCCGGCCGGGCGAAATCTTCTGGGACGCGTGCGCCGGGGGAGGCGGGAAAACGCTTTTGGCCGCCGCGTTGATGAAAAATTCCGGGAGAGTGATTGCTTCCGATATCCGGACGGGAAAACTGGAAGAGCTCCGGGAGCGCGCCAAGCGGGCGGGGGCGTTCAATATTGTTTCGGGCAGTGTCCGGGAACTGGAAAAGAAAAAGATGCTCTCCGCCGGAGTGGACCGGCTTTTGATCGACGCGCCGTGCTCCGGGACGGGGACGCTGCGGCGGAATCCCGATCAAAAGTGGCGGCTGACGGAAGAAATCATCGTGCAATTTCGGGAAAATCAGCTTAAAATCTTGGAAGATTATTCGCCTCATCTCAAACGGGGCGGGGTCCTGATCTATGCGACTTGCTCGCTTCAGGCGGAGGAAAACGAAGAAGTGATCGGGTCTTTTCTGGAGCGGCATCCGGATTTCGGCCGGGAGGGAGGGGATAAACGGTTTTTCCCGCACCGGGACGGCACGGACGGTTTTTTTGTCGCGAAACTTTTAAAGCGACCATGAATCATGGCGGTGAAAGGAGGAAATTTATGCGGCGGATGAAAGGGAGGGTGTTCTGGAGTTTGCTTTTGGCGGGGATTTTGCTTGCGTTGCCTCTGACGGTCTGGGCTCAGGCATCGGAGGATAGCGCGGCGGTGCTGGAAGGGACTTATTCGGAGAAAATTTCGGACAAGCTGGGCCGCGGAGTCGAAAATCTGTTTGTCGGATGGCTTGAGATCCCTTATGAAATCAGAAAAGTCTCCAAGGAAAAAAATGCCTGGCAGGGCGCGACCGTCGGCTTCGGCAAGGGGATTGCCTATACGGTGGGGCGGATGGCAACGGGTGTTTATGAAATCGTGACATTCCCTTATCCGCAGGAACCCATTTTCCCGCTGATGGACAGCTGGGATTGGTAACCCGATTTTTTTAAACGGAGGGATTTTTGACGGGAGAAGGCATGGTTACGAAAGAGAAAGTGATCGAATCGATCAAGCAGTGTTATGATCCGGAAATACCGGTCAATGTTTACGATCTGGGGCTGATTTACGACGTGAGCGTCAAGGAAGACGCGGTGAATGTTTTGATGACGCTGACGACTCAAGGATGCCCCATGGCTCAGCGAATCCCCGAGATCGTCCGGCAGCGCATTCAGGACGATTGCGGGACGACCCGGGTCACCGTCAATCTGGTGTGGGACCCGCCCTGGTCTCCCGAAAAGATTACGCCGGAAGGACGGAAAATCCTTCACTTGGACGACTGATCCGTCTTTTTTTATGGCGGACGCCCGCGAATTATACGCGAAGGCTTTGGAAGAATACCGGCGGGATCGCTTGAAAGAAGCGATCGCGCTGCTGGAAGATTGCCTCCGGCTGGACCCCGGTCTCGGGGATGCCCGCGAAGCCTTGGGGCTTCTTTATTTCCAGGAAAAGAGAACCGACGATGCCATTGCCTGCATGCGGGAACTCGCCGGACTGGATCCCGGAAATATCATGGCGCACGCCAACCTTTCCCGTTTTTATGCGGCGAAAGGACTTCTCGAGGAAGCGGAACGGGAGCAGGCGGAATCGAGGAGACTTTCCTGGAAAGCCGAGCTTCGGATGAAAACGTCCGAACCGGAATCGTCCGGTGATTCCGGACAAGCGGAAACGGTTTTACGGCAGAAGATCGAAACTTACCGGAAAGTCATCGAACTCGATCCCAAGGATGTCTTGGGGTATTTCAGCCTGGGGACGGCTTATCTGGAAGGGAAACGGCACGAAGAAGCCCGGGAGGTTTTCGAGAAAGCGGCGGGGGTGAATCCGGATCATTCTCCTTCCTACCTGGGATGGGGGCAGGCGCTCGAGGCTTTGGGGCGTCGGGCGGAAGCCTTGGAAGTTTACCGGCGCGGGATTCCCGTCGCGGAACGTTCGGGAGACATGATTCCCCTCAAAAAAATGCAAGCGCGGGCCGAAAAGTTATAAAATTTTCCCGGGGGCCTCTCCGTGATCAAAATCAAAAAATGGCATGAATGGCGGGTCTCTCCCGCAAAAGCTTCCGAGATTCAAAAAACACTTCGCCCGCGGGTGTCCCTGACGAACGCGTTCCGGGATGTTTCCGAAATCGGTTTGCTGGCCGGATGCGATATCGCGGTTGATCCCGGAAAGGGAATGGCCTACGGAGCGGTCGCGGTATACGAGTTTCCCGGCCTTCGGGAAGTTGAGCGAAAAACCGCCGTCGGCCGGCTGACCTTCCCCTATGTCCCCGGGCTTCTCGCTTTTCGCGAAGCGCCCGTTCTTCTGGAAGCGATCGCGGCATTGGAGCATGAGCCGGATCTTTACATTTTTGACGGACAGGGAATCGCTCATCCGCGGGGGATGGGGATCGCGAGCCATCTCGGACTTTTTCTCGAGAAGCCGGCGATCGGGTGCGCGAAGTCGAGACTTTGCGGGATGTACCGGGAGCCGGGCCTTCGGGCGGGAGATCATTCCGTCCTCCTGACGCGGGAGGGGGAAAGAATCGGGTCCGTTTTGAGGACTCGGGATCGCGTGAAGCCTGTTTTTGTCTCGCCCGGACATCTAATCGATTTTGGGGCCTCCGCGGAGATTATCCTGAAAACAACGGACGGGTACCGCATTCCGAAACCGACCCGCGAGGCGGACCGTTACACGAAAATTTTAAAACGCGAATCGGCCGTACGAAACCGAAAAACCGGATTTACCGGCCCTCGGGCTTGATGTGCAGGTAGCCGCTGTTTTTCCGGAGGGTCTCCGAAAATTCGACGGCGGGAAGCGGGCGGCTGTATAAAAATCCCTGGACCGCGTCGCAGGAAAGCGATCTTAAAAAGTTAAGCTGCTCCTCCGTTTCCACCCCTTCCGCGACGGCCTGCAAGTCAAGGCTGTGCGCCATCCCGATAATGGCGGTGGTGATTGCCGCGTCGTTCAGGTCCGTCGTGATGTTTTGGACGAAGGAGCGGTCCACTTTCAGGACGTCGATGGGAAAGCGCTTCAGATAGCTGAGGGAGGAATAGCCCGTGCCGAAATCGTCGACCGAAAGCAGAATCCCCATGTCCTTTAATTTCTGAAGGATCGAAACGGCGTATTCCGGGTTGTGCATGACGGACGATTCGGTGATTTCAAGCCC
The DNA here is from genome assembly GCA_029561555.1 of Candidatus Omnitrophota bacterium. Classification (GTDB taxonomy): domain Bacteria; phylum Omnitrophota; class Omnitrophia; order Omnitrophales; family Omnitrophaceae; genus JAKQXH01. Next base: position 53,112 of record JAKQXH010000055.1, on the reverse strand, counting down.
GAGATGGGACGAATCCAGGGCCGTTTCCCGGAGTTTTTCCGCCACGAGCTCGGTCAGGTCCGTCTGATGGAATTGGCGGGCCGACAGGTTGACGGTGACGCGAATCGGCGGCAGCCCTTCCTCGAGCCAGGTCTTGCATTGGGCGCAGGACGATTGGATGACCCATTCGCCCAACGGGACGATCAATCCGGTTTCCTCGGCGATGGGGATGAATTCGGACGGGGGGATCAGTCCCAGTTCCGGCTGATACCAGCGAAGCAGGGATTCCGCCCCGATAATGCGCTCGGTGTCGATGTCGATCTGGGGCTGATAGTAAAGAATGAATTCTTTCCGGTCGATCGCGGTCCGAAGCCGGCCTTCGAGTTCGATGCGTTTTCCGGATTTGGGATCCAGAGACTGCTGATAGAAACTGTAGTTGTTGCCGCCGAGGTCTTTGGCCCGGCGGAGGGCGGCGTCCGTATTTTTGATCAATGCCTGGATGTCCGCGCCGTCCTTGGGAAACAGGCCGACGCCGATGCTGGCCGTCAGGAAAAGCTTCTGGCCGTTCAGGGAAATCGGCTGCGCGAGCGTGTTCAGGATGCGCATCGCGATTTTGGCGGCGTCCTGTTCGGTTGAAATCCCGTTTAAGATCACGGTGAATTCGTCTCCGGCAAGACGGGAGGTCGCCTTGCTTTCCCGGACACAGGCCTTGATCCGTCGCGCGACGACCTGCAGCAGAAGATCTCCCGTCGAATAGCCGAGCGAATCGTTGATGAGTTTGAACCGATCGATGCCGACGAACAGCAGGGCCAGACTCTGGCCGATGCGCTTTGCCTGGAGCAGGGTATGTTCCAGTTCGTTATAAAAGGACTGCCGGTTGGGAAGGTTGGTCAGGGCGTCGTGATAGGCGATGTGCCGTTCGATTTTTCGGGCTTCTTCCAGCGCCTTGACCATCCGGTAATGTTCCGTGAAATCCCGCAGGGATACCAGGTTGAGTTTCTCTCCGTCCCACTCCACTTCGGAAGTCTGTACCTGCAGGATTCTTTTCTTTCCCTCTTCGAGGTCAACGGTGATCTCGAAAGGCTCGCTGTTCAGAGGATATTCGAAAACCGTTCCGGCGATATTTTCCGCTTTCGGGCCTAGGAGGGATTCGGCGACCGGATTGAGGAATCTGACGATCTTTTCCGAATCGAGAATGATGATGCCGTCCGAATTTTGGGCAAGTAAGCGGTATTGATTTTCTTTTGCCTGGAGTTGTTGGGCGTGATACTGGGATTCGGCAAGTTTGATGGAGTAGCGAATGGACCGGGAAAGGAACGAGGCGTTCAGCTGCTCTTTCGTCAGATAATCCTGGGCGCCCTGCTTGAGCGTTTCAATGGCCAGGGCTTCGTCGTCCAGTACCGTGATGACGATAATGGGGGTTTGAGGGCTTTGCGCTTTTATTTTTACGACGGTTTCAATCCCCCGGCTGTCGGGAAGAGTCAGGTCCAAAAGAATGAGATCGACTTTGCTATGCGCCAAATAATTCAGACTGTGTTGAAGGGATTCGGCCCATTCGACTCGAAGGGATTTAAAATTCATCCGTGAGAGTATTTCTTTGGTCAGAAAAACATCGTCCGGATTGTCTTCCACTAATAAAATCGTAAAGTCTTTGTGATTCAGCGCCATCGCTCTGCTTTCCCAGCTTCCTTTATAGTATCGTGACTCATCGTTCCGTTATTTTTCACCGGCGCTCAATTTCCCGTTGCGAGCGTCTGAAAAAGTTTTCTTTTCTAATAATGGCCCAACTTTTTTCGCAGTGCTTTAATCAATAGATACAATTCTGCCTTTTTGCTCGCTGATCAAAGTATATAGCAAGTTTTTACTTTTTGCAAGTTTTTACTATGTTTTTATCTATTTTTAGTATTTTTAATCATGAATTGATCATTTTTGATAATCAAATATATAAATATGATAAAAATAGATCAAATTAAGGATTTTTTTGTTGATCGCTTAAGGTATTAGGATGTTTCCAATTCCTTACGTTTTCAAAAGCCAGGGAAGGATTTTAAATAGAGATTTTTTCGCACTTGATACTCAAAATGATATACTTCGCTCAAAGGTTCTTTTATGAAAACCGGTGATTTAGGGACATTTCTCACTCATTTTACGCGGGAAGGGGAATTGTATTCGAAACTTCCCGACGGGAAAGTTCAATGTTTTTCCTGCGGGCACCGATGCCTGATTTCCGAAGGAGAATCGGGGATTTGCCGGGTTCGTTTCAATCAAAAAGGGGCGTTGCGGGTTCCGGCAGGGTATGTCGCGGGCCTTCAGGCGGATCCGGTCGAAAAGAAACCTTTTTACCACGTTCTTCCGGGCGCAAAGGCCCTGAGCTTCGGGATGCTGGGTTGTGATTTTCATTGCCCGTATTGTCAAAATTGGCTGACATCCCAAACGCTTCAGGACGCGCGGGCCGGGATTTTGCCCGAAACGATCCGCCCGGAAGAAATCATCGAAATCGGGAAGAAGTACCGGGCAAAGATTGTCACCAGCACCTATAATGAACCTTTAATCACCAGCGAATGGGCCGCCGAAATTTTTGATTTGGCCAAGAGGGAAGGGTTTCTGACCGCCTATGTCTCAAACGGGAACGGGACGCCCGAGGTTTTGGATTATCTGCGACCCCGGCTCGATCTTTTCAAGGTGGATCTTAAAAGTTTCAGCGAAAAAGCGTATAGGACCCTCGGTGGGAGGCTTTCGACGGTGCTGGACACGATCCGCATGCTAAAGGAGAGGAATTTCTGGGTTGAAGTCGTGACGCTTGTGATCCCGGAATTCAACGATTCGGAAGAGGAACTCGGGCGCATCGCGGATTTTCTGGCTTCCGTTTCGGTTGATATCCCCTGGCATGTGACGGCGTTTCACGGGGATTATCGGATGCGGGGGCCCGGGAACACGAGCCCCGAAATGCTGCTTGAGGCCGCGGAAATCGGGAAACGCTCCGGGCTTCGTTTTGTGTATGCGGGAAATCTGACGGGGCGGGTCCGGGGGCTGGAGAATACGTATTGCCCGTCCTGCCGGGAATTGCTGGTGGAACGGTCCGGGTTCTCCGTCCTCACGAACCGGATTACGGGAGGGAACTGTCCGAAATGCGGCACGGGGATACCGGGGATATGGGAATAAAGAGAATCATTTCAACGGTTTTACTGACAACGGTCACTCTCATGATTTTGAATCCGAAATGCGGGTATTCGCAGGAAAAAAAGTTTGATTTGATCATCCGGAACGGGACGGTCTATGACGGGACCGGCGGCGAGGCCCGGCATGCCGATCTTGCGATTCTCGGGGAGAGGATCGCGGGGATCGGGGATTTTTCGGGTGTTCCGGCAGCGAAAGTGATCGACGCTCGGGGGCTTGTTGTCGCGCCGGGATTTATCGATATCCACACGCATTCGGATTTCAATCCTTTTCTACAACCCGGTTCTCCGCATAAACTTCTTCAGGGGGTGACGACGGAAGTGGCCGGGAATTGCGGCATGTCGGCGGCACCTCTTATTGGGGACATGAGAGAAAAAGTTTTCGAGGTGTGGCAGAGAGAAGGGGTCGCGATCCCGGAACACGTGCCGACCTGGGATTCTGTGGGGGAATATCTTGAGGCGCTGGAGCGGGCCGGTCTTTTGACCAATTTCGTTTTCTTGGTCGGGCACGGAAATCTCCGCTGGTCTGTTATGAAAGATGCGTCGCGAAAAGCTTCACCCGAAGAATCGAAAGAAATGGAAGGGCTTCTCCGGCAGTCAATCGCGGAAGGTGCGTTCGGCCTTTCTTTGGGCCTGGTTTATCTCCCCGGCACTTATGCGGGGAAAGACGAACTGATCGGGCTTGCCAAGACCCTAAAGGAAAGCGATTCTTTATTGACCGTTCACATGAGAAGCGAGGGGAGACGGCTGATCGAATCCGTCGACGAGGTTCTCGAAATTGCGGAGGCTTCCGGAACCCGGCTTGAGATCTCACATCTCAAGGCCGCGGGGTTCAAAAATTGGCAAAAAATCGATCCGGCGCTCCGGCGGATTGAAGATGCGAAACAAAAAGGCTTTGAAGTGTTCGGCGATGTTTATCCTTATGAAGCGGCGTTTGCCGAACTGGGCGTGATTTTACCCGAAGAGATTTATGAAGCACCGGACCGGGTGGCGCTTCTGAAAAACCCGGAGAAAAGAAGCGAATTAAAGCGGCTGACTCAGAAAGAATTGGACGAAAGCGGAAGCATTCCCGAGCAATTCATGATTGCCGCCGTGAAACTTTCAAAACATAAGTCTTATGAGGGGAAGACCCTCGCCGAAATCGCGAAGATGGAAGGCAAGGATCCGCTGGATGCGCTTTTTGACCTGCTTGCCGAAGAAAATTTTCTGGTCAGCGCTTTTTCGTTTTCGCAGGATCCTGCCGTCGTCAAACACATCGCCCAGAAGGAATACGTCAGCATCGGCAGCGACAATATGTCGGATTTCGGGCCCAAACCGCATCCGAGGACTTACGGGACATTTCCCCGTTTTCTGCAATGGGTGCGGGACGGGAAAGTCGTTCCGTTGAGCGACGCGATACGGAAGATGACGGGACTTCCCGCCGATGTGCTTGGGCTTTCGGACCGCGGCCGCATCCGCGAAGGGGAGTATGCGGACATTGTGATTTTTGATTTGGCGAAAATTGAAAGTCCCGCGACTTACGAGGACCCCAAAGAATATGCCCGCGGAGTGGAATGGGTGCTCGTGAACGGTGCGGTGGTGGTCGAACAGGGGAAATACAACGGCCGGTTTGCGGGTCAGGTCCTCCGGAAAAAAGGCAGGGAATGAATTTTTAAGAATTCGCGGGAACCGGAGGGTTCGAGTTCCAATTCTTCGCCGGGGCAAGCGTTTTTTTGAAGATATCCCAAAGCAATATTTCCCCCCATGAACGGCGAAAAAACCGCGCTGGTTAAATAACCCGCTTCTTTGTTCCGCCGGAATATTTTTCGGGTGAGGGGCGGAAGATCCCGTGTCTCGATGACAAAACCGGTTAATTTTTTCTCCGGTCCGCCCGCGCGCTCGATTTTTGCGGCGGACTCCTGCCCGAGATAACAGCCTTTGGTCCGGCTTACGGCCCGGTCCAATCCGATTTCCGGCAATACGATTGCTTCATCAAAGTCAATCCCATACCAGGGGATTCCGGCTTCGATGCGCAAAGTTTGCAAAACGGATTCGCCAAAAGGCGCGATCCCCAAGGGTTTTCCTTTCGAAAGAATCAAATCAAAAAGATTTTGACCGGCCGCTTTTTCGGACAAGAGATAGAATCCCGGACCGCCGCTGAATGAAAACCGGAAAATTTCGGCCGGGACGCCTTGAATCAAACCGGATGCATGCGCATGCGGCTCAAGGGAGTCCAAATGTTTTTCCGTGAGGCGGGCCAACAATTCGGGGGCATCCGGTCCTTCGATACCGAACCACGAAAAATCGGCCGTGCAATCAACGGGTTTGACGTCTTCCGTGATGAGATATTTTTCAAATGTCCGGAGAATTTTTGAGGTCAGAACGGTCTGGCAGTCGATCAACAGATGGTGATCAAAGGCGAAAACATTGAAATCCGCGGCAAGATGCGCTTCCGCGTCAAGCAGGGCGGCGTAGCGGCCTTCTCCCGGCCTGAGATTTTTGATGTCCTGAGTCAGAATACCGTGAAGAAAGGAAAGCCGGTCTTTGCCGGATATGCGGATTTTTCCCCGTGAGGTGAGGTCGATCAATCCCACGGCATTTCTGACGGCAGAATATCCCGGGTTCATAGCGGATACCGTTTTAATATTTTTGCGTATGCCGAGGAAAAAGGAAATTTCTTAAAGTCTTTTTTCGAGGCCCACGCAAGATTCGGCCCGCGATTTCTCTTTAAACGCCCCCGGCATGAGAAGACATGCAGATTTTCCTGGTGCACCGTATAGGAACGTTTCAGGACACCCTCTGGTTTTTCGCGCGTTATTCCGACCCCAAACGTTCCAAGACCGTTTTTCAATGCCCGCAAAGGAGTATGCGCGGCTTCGACGCGGAAAGTCGGCAGTTGCCAAAGCCCGGCCCAAAGGCCTTCTTCCCGTTTCTCGAGAAGGATCTTCCCTTCGCACCGTACGATACCGCACACCGCTTCCACTTTTTTGGTTCGAGCGGATTTCCGTTTCCGGGGCAGGGAATTTTCAATGCCGTTTCGCCGCGCTTTGCATGAACCCGAAAGAGGGCAGGACGGGCAGGACGGGTTCCGGGGCGTGCAGAGAGTCGCGCCCAATTCCATCAGGCTTTGGTTGAAGTCCCCCGGGTGTTTTTGGGGGACGATTCCTTCGGCCAGCCCCCAAAGTTTTTTTCGCGTTGCCGGAAGATCGATCGGTGCGCTGACGGAGAACACGCGGGCCAGCACTCTCATCACGTTTCCGTCCAGCACGGGAACGGGGATCCCGAAGGCGATGCTGGCAATGGCCCCCGCCGTGTAACGGCCGATTCCGGGCAGGGCATGGATTTGATCGAATGAATCCGGAAATTTCCCCCGGTAATTTCCGGCGATTATTTTTGCGGCTTGATGGATGTTTTTGGCGCGGGTGTAATATCCCAGGCCTTCCCACTTCTTTAATACGGCGGAGAGAGGGGCGCGGGCAAGCGCGCGGATATCCGGGAATTCACGCAGCCAGCGTTCATAATAAGGAGTCGCGGTTTTGACCTGGGTCTGCTGCAGCATGATTTCGGAAATCCAGATTTTATAGGGATCGGCCGTTTTTCTCCACGGCAGGTCCCGTTTGTTTTTCCGGAACCATGGAAGCATTTTTGAAGCAAGGGCCGGTCTCATAATTTCTATTATACAAAAAGATCCGTCAAAAGCGCTAAATAGGCTTAGAGTCTCTGACAAAATAAAGGTCGTAACGAAAATTCATGAGCCAAAGGGATTCGAGGCGAAGGCGGCAAAAAGCGCGGAAACGTATCGGGCTTGATACGTTGAGCACTTTTTGACGGCCTCAACGAAGAAGCTCGAAGGAACATGAATTTGCAGTAGACATTCATTTTGTTAGAGGCTCTTAGGAGTTGCAGAAGGCGGATATTGAGATAGAATAAAGAAGCTTTTCCTGAACCGAACAAGGGAAGGCGGGAGGGGTTTTGTGGCATTGATTGATGAAAGAAATATCAGAAAGGCGACCTTGCGGCGCGTTGCCGAGCAAATGCTGACGGCCGCCCGAACGGCCCCCAAGGGCCGGGGCGAAGATTATCTGGCTTTAGCGATTGCCGAGGAGGACGATATCCGGGCGATTTCCCTGAAGATGAAAGAAATCGGAGCGCGATGGGACTCCCCGATTTTTTTAAGGGATTCCGATAGCATTTTGCTCGCGCCGGTTTTACTTCTCCTGGGGACCCGACTCAAAGCGCTCGGGCTTAAGAAGTGCGGGATGTGCGGATTTGAAACCTGTGAGGTGAAAAATGAGCATCCGGACATTCCCTGCGTTTTAAACGTGGGGGACTTGGGAATTGCCATGGGATCCGCGGTCAGCATTGCGGCGGATCACCGGGTGGATTGCCGGATCATGTATACGGTCGGCCAGGCGGTTTTGGAAATGGGGCTCCTGGGGAATGAAGTCAAGATTGCCTACGGTATCCCGCTGAGCGCGACATCTAAAAATCCTTTTTTTGACCGGCCTTAGACGTATTTAGAGCACGCCCCCATCGGGCTATGAGTTTTCATAACGACCTAGGTTTTGTTAGGCACTCTTGAAATCAAAACTTGATTGTGGAGGGGAATATGCTGAAAAAAAGAATGGGAACATTCCTTTTAATCCTGGCATTGACCGGTGCCGTTCCGGGGGTTTGCCGGGCCGGGGATCCGGTTAAAAAAGTCTCCGGGACCGCGAAGCAGGTGGATTATGTGGGATCGACCCTGGTGCTGCAGAATGTGACTTCGTTCGATTTTGGAAACGAAATAACTTTTTCGGTGACGGGGGACACCAAAATCACGCGGGGCGTGGAACCCATCGAATTGAACGACATCGAGATCGACGATCCTCTCGCGGTGACCTATCGGAAAAATGACGACGGAACTTTTGAAGCGGTCAGCATTGACGATCTCAGCTCGGCGTACGATTGAGAAGGGGCGTGCGCGTATTTTCTTGAAACGGTTTTGGGGCTCACGTATACTTGAGCCCGTTTTTCAATAAGGGGGATTTCGAGGATGATTATCGGCTTGACGGGGAAAAACGGTTCCGGCAAAGGGGAAGTCGCCAAATTCCTGAAGGGGAGAGGCTTCTTTTATTTTTCCCTTTCGGATGAGATCCGGGAAGAGCTGAAATCCCGGAAAGAGGAAATTACCCGCGACAATCTGATCCGCGCGGGGAACGAATTGCGTTCGACTTACGGTCCTTCGATCCTGGCGGAACGGATCCTCGCCCGGCTCGATCCCGACAAAAACTACGCGATCGATTCCTTCCGGAACCCTCTCGAAGTGGCGGCCTTCAAACGGCGGGGCAATTTCGTCCTGCTTGCGGTATGTGCCGAAGCGAGGCGGCGGTTTGAACGCGTCCGGATGCGCGGGCGGGAAAACGACCCTCAGACTTTCGAAGATTTCCTCAAGAAGGAAAGCGTCGAAGAGGCCGATTCGAATACGGGACAGCAATTGACGAAAACCGAGGCCCTGGCCGACGTGCGGATCGAGAACAACGGCCCTCTGGCCGAACTGCATGAAAAAGTGAAAGAGGTTTTGGTCCGCGCGGTCTCGCAATTTGCCCGTCCGAACTGGGACGAATACTTCATGGGCATCGCGCGTATGGTCGCGCTCCGCAGCAATTGCGTGAAACGGAAAGTCGCCGCCGTGATCGTCAAAGACAAGCGGATTATTTCTACCGGTTACAACGGGACGCCGAGAGGGGTCAAAAACTGCAATGAGGGGGGGTGTCCGAGATGCAACAGTTTTGACGTTCAGGGAGCCAATCTCGGGGAATGCCTGTGCTCCCACGCCGAGGAAAATTCGATTACTCAGGCGGCCTATCACGGCGTCAGCATCAAGGATTCCACGCTTTACACCACCTTTTCTCCCTGTCTGATCTGCACCAAAATGATCATCAACAGCGGGATCCGGGAAGTGATTTATTCGACCGAATACACGCTGGATGCGGTCCCGCTCAAATTGCTTCAGGAGGCCGGCGTGAAAATCCGTCAGCTCGGCTCGCCGTCCGAAGCCGGGAAAAAGGAAGGGGATTTATAAAATGCGCCCGGGGAAAGGAACGGTTGCCTTCCTGGTCTTGTTTGCGGTGCCGGGCGTGATTTTTGCGCAGGGCGGCGGGGACAAAGAATTGAACGGAATGCTTCAGGAAATTCGTTCTTCCGGAACGGGGACCGAGATTGTGGTGCTGGATCAGGGAAATAATCCGAATGCTTTTCAGATTTTGCCCGAGACGCAGATTACGCGGCAGATCCATCCGAATGATATCCGGAAAGATGAATACGCCGGCGTGATTTTTGAAGACCAAGGCGGAAGCCTAACGGCTTTGTCGGCCACGGTCGGTACGAAAGAGCAGATTGAAAAACAGGCGGCTCAGGAAAGATTTTTTCCTTCTGCCCCTTCCATGGAGGCTCCCGAAGCTCCCGAGATCCCCCAGGCGCCGGAGATGCCTCCGGTCCCGCCTCTTCCCGGAGCGGAAGGCGCGATGCCTCAAGCGGGGCCCGGTCCCGCGGGCGCTGACGGCGCAACCGGAAAGAAAGACGAAGCCAGCGGGTTTGGGGCCGAAGAGGCCGCTCAGGCTAAAGACGGCAAAGATAAGAGACCCGCGGATATTCTTTCCCCGGAGAATCCTTTGTCTCCGGCCGGAGGAGAGGAAGAGGCAGGTCCCGGTTTTGTCTCAGGAAAGGTGGTGTCGGTAAACTCCGAAAAGGACGGAGGAAGTCTTGTGATCGAAAACGCGGCAGGCGAAAAAGTCACGGTCCAATTGGTTCCTCAGCTTCAGGTCATCAATCGGTTCCTTGAAATTTCCCAGCTTGAAAAGGGAAAACCCGTGACGGTTTTCTTTGAATCGGGCGACGAGGAAAGTAAGATCGCCCGTTCGATTGTTGTTTCCCCCCAGGCCTGAAAGCTCCTTCCGGAATCCGGTTTTATCCCGTCTTATTTCCGGCGCATGGCAAGAAGCCGCTCGATTCTTTCCCGTGTCGGCGGATGGGTGCTGAAAAGTTTCGCGAAGAAATCTCCCGGCAATGGATTCACGATAAAAAGATGCGCCGTTGCCGGCGTCGCATTGGGCAGTTTCCGCGTTTTGTAACGTTCCAGTTTTTCAAGCGCGCTCGCGAGATCTTCCGGATTCCCTTCGATTTGAGCCCCGCCTTCATCCGCCGCGAATTCCCGGGAACGGGAAATGGCCAGTTGAATCAGAAACGCGGCGATCGGGACGAGAAACAGGGCCAGTAAAGTCGCAAGTGGGTTCGCGCCGCCTTCCTTGCCGCGATTGCTCCGCCCGCCTCCGAACAGGAGCGCCCAGCGTGCCATGTCGGCCAGCATGGAAATGGCTCCCGCAACGGTTGCGGCAACCGTTGCGATTAAAATGTCCCGGTGTTTGACATGAGCCAGTTCATGCGCGAGAACCCCGGCTAATTCGTTTTCGTCCAGAATTTCCAGAATCCCCCGGGTGACGGCAACGGCCGCGTTTTCCGGATTCCGTCCCGTTGCGAATGCGTTCGGCGCTTCGCTCGGAATCAGATAAATTTTAGGCGTGGGGAGGCCTGCTTTTTGGGTCAGGCGGCTGACGATCGAATACAATTCCGGCGCATCCGCGGAACTGACCGGTTGCGCGCGATACATCGCAAGCACGATTTTATCGCTGAACCAATAGCTTCCGAAATTCACGGCGCAGGCAAACAAAAACGCGACGGTCATGCCGTTTTGCCCGCCGAGCAATCCGCCGATCCAGACGAATAGAAGCGTTAAGGCCGCCAAAAAAGCAAAAGTTTTTAACGTATTCATGATTGTTCCCTCCTTGATAGACGGATCATTTCAGTCCGGGGGATTATATTAAATCCGGGTTTTTCTGCGCAAGCCTTCGGAATCGTCTTTGCAACGGGGGCGGAGCAGGAGTTAGCGGACAATGCTCAGGAAACGCTCAGAGTCGGAAAGGTCGGGGAGGATAAAATCCGGGTTGAATTCTTTCAGCTGATTCAGATCGAGTTTTCCCGTAGCAACGGCGATTGAACGGATTCCGGTCTTCCGTGCGGCGTCGATATCCTGAAAAGCGTCACCCACCATGAAAATACGTTCCGGGGGAATACGCTTACGAAGGAGCTTCCGTCCGCGCCGGATGGCGGTCTTAACAATTTTGGGCCTTTCGCCTGAATCAGATCCGAATCCCCCGAACCGGAAATAACGCGCAAGATTTTCGCGACCGAGTTTTGCCCAGGCGACTTCTTCCACGTTTCCCGTGGCAAGGCCCAGGATGAAACGATCTGATTTTACGAGGGTTTGGAGGAGCTTGGGGATCCCCGGCATGAGACGAAAATCGCCGAGGGTTTTGATTTTAATCATACGCTTGAAATCGCGTACGTATATTTCAAGCAGGTTCCGGTATTCTTTTTCCCTTAACTTACGGTTCAAGACCCGGAGGGCGATTTCATCGAAGATCAGGCGGTCGGTTTTCCCCTGGGGATTCGTGTTTCCCCAGACTTCGTCGATGCCGAAGACTTTTTTGAAGGCGTTGTTGAAGGCGAAGCGCCCGACTCCGCCCGTGTAGAGCAGGGTCAGGTCAATGTCAAAGAGAAGCATTTTTGTTTCACTGTTTTTTTCCCGGCGCATAGCGGGGGGAATTATAGCACAGAGGGGCCGGTTTTTTGGGGCGCGCGTGGTATAATTTCCGTGCCATGAAAAAGAAAGCGGTTTTTTTCGATGCGGGGGGAACGCTCCTTGCGCCCTACCCTTCGGTCGGGGAGATTTACACTTCCGTCGCCCGGAAATACGGAATGCACGCGGACGCCGGGTTGGTCGAGAAGCGGTTTCAGGAGGAGTTCTCGAGCCGGGACGGCCTGGCTTCCCTGAACGCTCATTCAAACGAGAAGAAGGAAAAAGAATGGTGGAAGAGCCTCGTTCGGGCGGCATTTGAGAAAGTGACGGTCTTGACCCGGTTCGACGAATATTTCGATGAGCTTTACGATTTATTCGGAAGGCCGGACCCCTGGCGCCTGTATCCGGAAGTGCCTGAGGTGCTGGAGGGTCTCAGGGCCCGCGGAATTGTCCTCGGGATTGTTTCCAACTGGGATTCGCGCCTGCATAGCCTTTGCCGGGCAATGGGACTGGAACGGTATTTCGATTTTATTCTTGCCTCGGCGGTAGTGGGCTCGGCAAAACCGGACCGCGGGATTTTTGAGAAAGCCTTGTCACTCGCGAACGTTCATCCTTCCGAAGCGGTTCACGTCGGCGATAGTGTGGATGACGATTGGGCGGGGGCCTGTGCGGCGAATATCGACGCGATTTTAATCAACCGGACCCGCCGGGTTTTGCCGAAGATCAAGACCATTCACTCGCTTACGGAGATTTTGAATTATCTGGAAAATGGTTGCCCTGAGTAAGTTTTTCTTTCGTTGAATGCTTTTTCGCCGCTGCCGATTGATCGCCAACCGCCGGGTTCTTGAATTGGACATTTCAAAGGGGATGCCCTATACTGACTGCCCAAACATCCGAAGATATCGACCAGGTCATGACTTATGGAAAAATCCGAAAATTCTAAATCCGAACGCCACGGGTTTGGCATGAAACAGGAAATCACACCGGTTCTTGCGCAGACCTATCGCAGCGAATTAGTCGAAAAGATCAAAACAAACCGCTACGAATGGGAAATCGGCCGGGTCCGTTTCCGTCTCGCGAAAGAATTCGGTTTCTGCCCGGGAGTGGATCGTGCCGTTGATTTGGCGTATGAGACCCGCGCGAAATTTCCGGAAAAGAGGATTTTCATCACGAATGAAATTATTCACAATCCGACCGTGAACCGGAAATTGATTGAAATGGGTATTCGTTTTCTGAAGGGGCCATACCAAGGGGAAACCGGCATCGAGGATATCCGGAAAGATGACGCCGTCCTGATCCCGGCTTTCGGGATGACGTTGGAGGAGTTGAAACATTTGAACGAAAAGGGATGCCTTCTGGTTGACACGACCTGCGGATCGGTCATTGCCGTCTGGAAACGGGTGGAGCAATACGCGCGGGACGGTTTTACCGCGGTGATTCACGGGAAGTACGATCATGAAGAAACCCGCGCGACTTGTTCACGGGCAGGGCGCTATGTTGTGGTCTGGGACAAAAAAGAGGCGGAGTGTTTATGCGGATACATTCTCCGGGGAGGTCCGCGCGAGGACTTTTTCGGGATGTTTCGCGACCGGAGTTCGGAGGGGTTTGATCCGGACCGCGACCTGCTGCGCGTGGGATGCGCCAATCAGACAACGATGCTCAGCCGCGAATCGATTGAGATTGCAAATAGCATCCGGAATGTTATGATTGCAAAATACGGGGAGGCCGAACTTGCGAAGCACTTCCGGCATTTTGACACGATTTGCAGCTCGACCCAGGACCGGCAGGATGCGGTCCAAAAATTGCTTTCGGAGGCCCGGCCGGATTTTGCCGTCGTGATCGGAGGATATAATTCGAGCAACACGACGCATCTCCTTGAGATTTGCCTGACCGAAGGCGTGAAAGCCTATCACGTAAAAGATGCCGGCTGTTTCCGGTCGGGGGAGGAGATTGAACACAAACCGCTTGGTGCTCAAACGCCTGTTTTGGAACGGGGTTGGCTTTCCGAAGGGAAAATAACGGTCGGTATCACGGCGGGGGCGTCGACTCCCGACCGGTTAATCGAAGAAGTTATTTTAAAAATCAGTCAAATAGCGAACGGAGCGTGAAGACCATGAATGAAATTCATTCCTCGGCGGTTGTCGGGAAAAACGTGAAATTAGGGGCCGGGAACCGGATCGGCCCGAATGTCGTGATGGAGGACGGGGTTGAAATCGGGAACGGAAATGTTTTTTATCCTAACGCTTACGTGGCTTCCGGCACGCAGATGGGCAATGAAAATGAAATTCATATGGGCGCCGTGATCGGGCATGTTCCCCAAGACCTTGCGTTTGATAAAAACGCGAAAACATTTACCCGCATCGGGAATCAGAATGTTTTCCGCGAGTATGTGACGATTCATCGCGGGACCAAGGAAGGCTCCGCGACCGTTATCGGGAACAACAATTATCTCATGGCGAACGCGCATGTTGCGCACAACTGCCAGCTCGGGAACCGCATCATCATGGTCAATCTTGCGTCTCTGACCGGCTATTGCGTTGTGGAAGATCAGGCGTTTATCTCCGGGATGGTCGGGTTTCATCAGTTTACGCGAGTCGGCCGCCTTGCGATTGTGAGCGCGCTTTCCGCCGCCAATAAAGATATCCCTCCGTTCACAATGTGCGGCGGAAGACCGGCCCGCGCGCAGGGACTGAATTCCGTCGGGCTTCGCCGCGCGGGGATTTCTCCCGCGTCCCGAAGCGAGCTCAAGAAGGCGTTCAGGCTTCTTTACCGGGAAGGACTTTCCGTGGGGCATGCCTGCGAACAAATCGAAAAAGAACTGCATTCGGAGGAAGTAAAGCATCTTTTGGGATTTATCCGCGCTTCGAAGCGCGGGATCGTGGCGGCGAGGGATTTGGCCGTTGAAATGAAAGGCGGGGAGGACATCGACGATGCGGATGATGGTGCTTGATCTGGAGACGCAGAAAAGTTTTGACGAAGTCGGGAGGGAGAATTTCCGTGAGCTCAAGGTTTCCGTAGCCGGCCTGTACGATTCCGCCGAAAATGCGTATCTCACATTTGAAGAAAAAGAACTTTCCCGTCTCGAAGAGCTTTTAAAAAAAGCCGATTGCGTGATCGGGTTCAATATCAAACGATTTGATTATCAGGTTTTGCAGCCGTATTGTTTCGCGAATCTCTCCGAGCTTCCGACGCTGGATTTACTCGAGGAAATCACCAAAGTCATGGGGCACCGGGTGACGCTCCAAAGTCTTGCGGTCGGCACGCTCAACGATTCCAAAAGCGGCAAGGGGCTTGAAGCGGTGAGGCTGTTTAAAGAAGGCAAAATGGACGAGCTCAAAAAATATTGTTTAGATGATGTCCGGATCACTCGGGAAGTTTTTGAATACGGCCAAGCGCATGGAAAGGTTTTTTTTCAATCCAACCGTGATTTTAAAATCCATGAAATCCCCGCGACCTGGCGGGATCTGAAGCCGTTTCTAAGGAAACCCGGCCAGGTCCAGCAGACGCTATTTTAAAATAAAAGTTTTAAAAGGGGGCACACCTTCAATTCAGGTGTGACCCCTCTCTGCTTTCTTTCGTTCCGCGCATTTGTTGCATTTCCCGCAATGGGAAAATCCTCTGGGGTTGATGCAGGAGAAGGTAAGGGGAAAAGGCGTTTCAGGGGCCCGTTTCATTGCTTCCGTTTTTGACAGATTTCCGAACGGCCGTTCGATTTTGATTGTTTCTCTGCGTTCCCGACCGAGCGTTTTCTCAAGCATATGAAAAAAAGCGGCGGTGCCGTCCGAGAACGGATTGGTCCCCAGCGTTCCCAAGGCGATCCGGCGGATTTTTTTGACGGCGCAAAATGTGTTGGCGAGTGAAATCAGCAGGAGATTTCTTCCCGGAAGATAAACCGACGCGTCGTCTGAATCTTCGGACGGGACTTTCCCTCCGCCGATGCTCCAGTGTTTTTTAAGCACGGGGCCGAGAGGCGCATCGAGGACGGTCAGCGGTCTTATCGAAGATCTTTTTAATGAGCCCAATAATTTCTTAAGCCAGTAAAGTTCGGCCCTCTCCCAGCGAAATCCGTGGCGAACATAAAGAGGGTAGACAATGCAATTTTGCTTTGCGTATAGGCAGAGCAACGCCGCGCTTTCAATGCCCCCGCTTGTCAGAACACAGACTTTTTCTTTCATGAATTCCGGATTATAAGCGATTCAAACCCCGCTTGCCAAATGAGAATTGAGTTCGTATGATGATGGCCATGTATACGATCACCAAAGAAATCCATTTTTGCTACGGCCACCGCCTTCCGGGTCATCGCGGGAGATGCCGTCATCTCCACGGCCATAGCGCGCGCGTTCAGATTGAGTTGGCTGCGGCAAAATTAAACTCCCAAGGGATGGTCGCGGATTTTGGGGAGGTGAAGACCGTACTGAAACACTGGATCGACGAGAATCTGGATCACCGGATGCTTCTCTTTGCAAAAGATCCGCTGGTCCCCGTACTTAAAAAATGGGGAGAACCGCTTTTTATTTTGAAGCGGCCGCCTACCGCCGAAAATATTGCCCGCCTAATTTTTGAATTTGCCAGGAAACGAAAACTTCCGGTCTCCAAGGTAATCCTCTGGGAGACGCCGACTTCTTTTGCCAGCTATCGCCGTTAACGGGCGGCCAGCCTGAGAAGATCCGAAGGACGGTTGATGAAAAAATCCGGTTGCGCCGCCCGCAGCGCTTTTTTCATCACAACAGGATTGTCCTGACGCCAGAGAAATGCGCAGGATGCGATCCGGATTTTTTTCTTGGCTCCGTTTGCGGCCTTGATGTCATCCGGCAGGTCTCCGACATAAAAGAACGCGGACGCTTTTATTTTTTTCGCGCAAGCGAGGACCGGATAAGGATGAGGTTTTCGAAGCGGCCGGCGCAGTTTCTTTTCCGCCGCCTCGATTTCATCATGCGTAACGAGCGCGTCGAAATATTTCAAAATTCCGAAACGCCGAAGCGCATATTCGGCCTCGAAACGGGTTCTCCCCGTGACGATCCCGAACCGGATTTTGTTTTCCCGCAGGGCCGAGAGGATTGCCGGGGAGACAAGAAGAGTTTCTTTTTCGATGAGTCCCCGCTTTTGCGTGAACCGAGGATTTTTCCGGTAACGTTTCCGGAAGAGTTTTTTACCGAGATAGAGTTCCTGAAACATGTCTTTGGCGGTCTTGTAACAAATATTTCGGTTTTTTCCGGTCAAGCGCTCCAGCCCCCGAATCCCGCAGGGGGAGGGGACCTTTCGGCGCAAAGCCTCAAAATTTTTAAGACGGGCGAGTTTTCCGAAAGACATTTCTCCTCCGGCGGCTTTTCCCCTTAGCCATAGGAGGTACAAAAGAATCCCGTAAACGGCGTCCCAATCGTTATTGAATCCGCCGAGAAGCTTGAACCGGTTGACGTCGTCTTTGGAAAGAAGCCGGCGGCCTCTACCCGGAATTCTCAGCTGCTTTCCGAGATAGAGTTCGACGGTCTTGCGAATGGTTTCGATATAGGACTGCCGGACGTCGACCAATACGCCGTCAATATCGAATAGAATAGCTTTTATTTTCATCGGAATCCGTTTTCCTTAGAAACTCTTGGTTTTTGCGGTTGATTATAAGATTTGAAATCCGGTTTTTCCATCAAAATGGTATAATTTTGTCCCATGCAGGAAAATTCGTTTAAGATTACGACCATTATTTTTGATGTCGGGAATGTCATCCTTCATTACGATTATCTTCGCGGAGTCCGGAGGCTTGCTCAGGCGACGGGACTTTCGGAGGAGAAGACCGAGAAGGAGTTCTGCCGCTCGGAACGGGTCGAACGGTATGTGACCGGGAAGCTGACGTCCCGGGATTTTTTCGAAGGCGCGAAGCGGGACCTCGGACTCTCGATCGGTTTCGATGAATTTTCAAGGATCTGGAACGACATTTTCTGGCCGAATCATTTTATAGAAGAAATGATTGCGGCCGTGAAAGGGAAATACCGGCTTGCCGCGCTTTCGAATACCAATGATTTGCATTATCGCTACTGGATCGAGAAATTCCCGATTTTAAATCGGTTGGACTTCATATTCGTCTCCCATGAGATGGGGCTCCGGAAACCCGATCCGGAAATTTTTCGAGAAGCGCTCCGGAAATTGGGAGCGGAGCCCGAAGAGACGGTTTTCATCGATGACATGGAAGAAAACGTTCAAACTGCTTTGTCGCTGGGGATTGCCGCCGTCCGCTTTCAATCTCCCGAACAATTAAAAAAAGAACTCGCCGAATTGGGAGTCGAAATTCCTTTTCAAAAAAACCCGTCATGAAAACGATTCGGGGAAATAACGGTAAAAAATTGATTCGTTTCGGGCATAGCCCGGACGCGGACGATGCGTTCATGTTTTATGCGATCGCGAAGGGGAAGATTGATACCGGTGATTTTTATCTTGAGCATGTCGTTGAAGACATCGAAAGCCTGAACCGGCGGGCGCTTCGCGGGGAATTGGAAGTAACCGCGATTTCCCTGCATGCGTACGCCTATGCGAGCGATCGTTACGCGATTTTGACGTCGGGCGCGAGCATCGGATTTAATTACGGGCCGTTGATTGTGACCCGGGATTCTTTGCTGGCCCCGGAAAGGCTTTCCGGGAAACGGATTGCCGTTCCGGGAGAGATGACGACGGCTTTTCTTCTGCTTAAACTTTTTGAGCCTCAAATCCGGTATGTTACCGTTCCTTTTGACCGGGTTTTTGAGACGGTCGAAAAAGGAGAGGCGGATGCGGGACTTGTGATTCATGAAGGCCAGCTGACATACGGTGAGGCCCGTTTCCGGAAAGTATTGGATTTGGGGGAGTGGTGGTATCGGGAAACAAAATTGCCGCTTCCGTTGGGATTGGATGCGGTCCGGAAAGATCTGGGGCCTGTGGCGGCTGAGTGCCTGGGGCGGATTTTAAAAGACAGCATTCGTTATGCGCTGGATCATCGACAGGACGCGATTCGGTATGCGCTTCCGTTTGGGAGGGGAATCGATCCCGCAACCGCGGACCGTTTTGTGGGGATGTATGTCAATGAAAGGACTTTGGAACTTGGGGAGGAAGATAAACGGGCGATTGGCGCGTTGCTTCGGATGGCGCACGAAAAGCAAATCATTCCCAGGGCAGTGGTACCCGACTTTATTGAAGTCTGAAAATCGATTTTGTGTATTGAGTTTTCGGGACAGAGTTAGTAAAATATTTTCCTACGAAAGGAGAAGGACATGGCATATGTTGTTACTGAAAAGTGTTTAGGGGAGCGTTACGCGACTTGCGTGGCCGTTTGCCCCGTTGAGGCGTTTTCTCCCGGAGAATATAAGGGACAGCCGTTTATGATCATTGATCCTGACACCTGCATTACCTGCGGAATGTGTCTCCCGGAATGCCCGATTGGGGCGATTGTGGATTCCGAGGAGAAAGATCCGGCTTATGCCGCGATTAACCGGGAGCTGGCCCCGCAATTCAAGGGAAATCCTCCGGTTGAAACAAGGCCCGCGAATGATCCGCCGAAAAGGCCGGACAATAAGCTAGTCAACGGCTGATTCCCGGTTTCAAGTTTTCAGCTTTAAAAGGACGGAATGAGGCGAAATTTTTTCATTCCGTCCTTTTTTATTTTCCTTCCGCTAAAAATCCATACCGGGAATAGTGCAACTAGTTGTTTTTAAAATAGTTACAGCATTCCCATTCCCGACCAATCAAGAAAGATATTCCTGAAGCTTCCTTGTAAAAAGGGGATTTGCGTGCTAATCTTATTTTAATATCTTTAATAAGTGTATCTATGTAGAAATCTACCTGAAGGCATTGAGACAAAACACAATGCAAAAGCGAAGGAAAGACTTTTCTCTAAAAACACTTGCGCTGTTTGTCGCGATTTCTTTTGCTTCCCAGCCGGCGTCTTCGTTTGCGCTTACCCAGTCTTTTTCCGGATATCCGGCCGATTTGCCTAAAAAGCCGGCGTTTGGATTTTCCATCCCGCACGAACTGGGAACGATCGAAGAAAGCGGAAGCGAATTCGGCCCCGAAGCTCCGTTTGTGTTCTACGTCAAAGACGCTCACGCGAATTATGAATCTCAGGTGAAAATCAAAAAACTTCTAGACCTGCTTTCCCGGCGTCATGGGTTTAAGCTGGTTTTGGTGGAAGGCGCGCAGGCCAGACTGGATCCCGATCGATTCCATTTCTTCGAACAACCCGAGAAAAATCTTAAGGTCGCGGATATCCTGATGCGAAAAGGCGAATTTTCGGGGCCGGAATATTTTCTGCTGGAGAACTCCCAAAATAGGAAAGGGAGGATTGAAGGGTTCGGAATCGAAGACGAGGAACGGTATCGGGAAAATTTGAGGACGTTTCGCCGGGTTTATGCCCAAGCGGAAGACGCGGAGCGGTTTGTCCGGCATGCCGACCTTGCGATTGAAAAATTGGGGACCTGCCTCTGGTCTTCTCCGCTAAGGCATTTCGTGAAATCATGGCGGCGTTTCGAGGAACGGGAGAAGGATTTCCTGGCGTTTATCAAGACTTTGCGGCGGACCGCGAAAAAATATTTGGACATCGATTTGGCGAATCCTGCCGCGCAACTGGACTATCCCCATTTGGTGCGCGTCGTGAAACTGCAGGAGCTTGAGCCGTCTTTGGATTCCCGGGAAGCCGAGAAAGAAAGAAAAGCTTTGTCCGGGCATTTGAAAGCGACCCAATTGAGCCCGTCGTTGATCCGGGAATTTGAGGCGAAATTGGATCCGGAAAACCCGGGTTCCGGGACTGAAGACTTGAGGAGCCTTTTTGAAAAAGTTTACCGGGCCGTGCCGCAGGATTTTAATCTGAAAAATTATCCCCATTTCCGGCAATTAAGCGGACATTTGATTTTGAGAAACGAAATCCGGTCCGGTGAGTTGATGGAGGAAATCGAGGGGCTTTCCGAAAAGATTTTTTCTTCTCTTGCCTCAGAGCCCGAATCCGCGGAATGGGTCCAAATGCTCAAAGATTGTTTTCTCCTCCGAAAGCTTTTCCGGCTTGAATTGGTGCGGGCCGAATGGTCGGCCGTCATGACACGGAAGGATGATTTGAAGCCGGAAGGTTTTTTGAATCGGATTAACATGATGTGCGGGAAAGCCCGGATGAACAAGACTCACTTTAAGAACCCTGAAAATCTCGACGGGCTTTTTGAAGCGACATTGGCTTTCTACGAAGGGGCGCAGTCCCGCGAGGAGGGAATGATCCGGAATATTTCCGGTCTGACGAAAACCAAACCCGGGATGAGAGCGGTTCTGGTCACGGGCGGTTTTCATGCGGAAGGGCTCAAGGAAAAATTAAAAGCGGCGGGCATGAATTACGTTGTTTTCTCACCGGCGCTTTCGAAAGACGACGGCGCCGGGGAATATCTCCGTTCGATTTTAGGGAGGGGGTCGGTTGCCGAAAGCACCATCAAAAACGCGGCCTATTTGCTTGCGGAAGAATTTCAGACGGCCTTGGGGGCTTTTGTCGGAGAGCGGCGCGAAATGATCGAAGAAGCCCGCGCCGAAGCCGCGAGTCTTGGGACGGTTCCTTCGAGAGGCGATGCAGATTTACAGGAAAAAGTGGGCCGGGTCCGGAGACTGGTCCATTCACTGGGAAGTTTCTGGTTTGCGTTCAAGGGCGCGAAGGAAGAATTGGAAATTCTAATGAGAGAGAGGCTTTCGGAAGACGAAGATGCTTTCGGGGCTTTTCAGGAGTTTTTAGGGCAGGATGAGATTTATGTTTCCCGGGAATATCGAGCGGCGACGGGTAATGTCTCGCCGGAAAAATTTGAAACGATCATTCTCGAGGGGCTTCAATTTATCCGTCAAATCAAAATAGCGCTTCTTTTTCTTGAAGATAGCCGTTTCCTTAATTCTTCTGACATTGCGGAAGCACTTTTTAAAAATTCTACCGAAGCGGATGAGATTATCCGAGATATAAAGCAAAGAATCGCAAGGCGTTTAAACCAAATAGAAGATTTTTATCAGGCATTTCAAGGCGGAGAAAAAGCGGAGGTGCTGGCGGTTTCCTCGTTCTTTGAAGGATCTCCCGAACCTCGCCAACAAGCTCCGGTGACAGACGGGGCTTTGCAAGCGGGACAGATTCCCCTTCGTTACACGGGGGATCCGGCAGTTTTCATTGAGGCGGACCGGTTCCGGTTTGAGGATTTGACCGACAATTTACTGATGAACGCGCGGCGGGCTTTGGAAGGAATCGATGGCGCGAAAATCGAAGTGCGGGCCCGGCGTGACGGCGATTTTGCCCGTATCGAGGTTAAGGATAACGGAAGCGGTATTTCCGAAGCGCATCTTTCCCGGATTTTTTCGGCCGATTTTTCCACGAAGCCGGAGGACGGGCAAGTCCACGGGCAGGGGCTCGCGCTGGTCCTCGAGACGGTCGAGAAATACGGCGGGACGATCGAAGTTGTTTCGAAAGTAAAAAACGGGAAGACTTTTCGGGCGTATCGGGAAGGAGAAGGCTTTAAAGTTGAGGAAGCCGATCCCGGCCTGATTTCCGGCGAATCGGGAACGATTTTTATCGTGCGCTTACCTTTGGCTGTAGAAGCCGGAAAATCATTAGGGGTTTCCAGAGAGGAATTGGATCCATTCAATCCCGCAAGCGGGAATGTTTACCAATATGACGAGAAAGGCCGCCTCGCCCAAGTCCGCGATAGGTCGGGAACCGTGTGGGAATCGTATAGTTATTATTTGCCGAATCTTTGGACGGTGGATTTAGCCAATATCAAGGGAGGCGATTCCGTCAAACTTAGAATTTCGACGGAAGGGGAAGGCTTTCTTGCCTCGGAAAAAGGTTGGAGGGAATACCGCATTGCCGTGGAAATTAACGGCATCAGGACCGGTTATGTGACTTTGAACGAAATGACGTACGAGGAAGACGGAAATTCCAGCTTGGAAATTCTCGAATTTTACCCGTTTCAAGAAGCTCCTTTCGAACGTCTCAGCGAATTGACGGGCAAAGGGTACGCGGAAACGATTGTGAACTGGATCAGCGCCTTCGCAAAACGGAAAAATGCGGCCCTCTCAAGCAGCAGCACATTCAATCTTTCCCTGTTCTATCTTTACCGGAAATTTTTTGCGGATCAAGTCAACCTGAATAACCAATGGCGCGATATCTCCGGTGTTGCGGCCGAATTCGGATTGTATGGAGAAGAATTCCTGGGCGGAGTTTCCGTGGCGGAAGACTCCAGGCTTCCTTCGCAGCCGTTTGCTCTTCTGAATTTACGGCTCAAGGAACCCGGCGGCCGTTTTTATACGGTGAGCCAAAGCAGCGATCCGTCTGTCGTATTTCCCGGCGAGTGCGTGGAAATCAATCCGAAAGGGGAGATTTTTAAAGCGGGATCCGCGGAGAAAATCGGTGTCGCGACCCGCAGCCTGCGTTCGATTCTTGCCGGCGGCGTTCCCAAACCGGTTTCGGCCAGAAAATTTCCGAATGGTGAAATCCTGCTTTATCAAGACAATCAACTTTTGGAAGTGTCGTCTCTGGACTGTGAAGAGCGTATTGAATGTGCGCAGGAAATCTTCAAAATAATTTTCGGGGATAAAGCTTCGGAGCTTTTGCGGTTCATAGCGGGGACCGACGATGTCGGGGAAGTAACGCACTTTAGATCCGTCCTCATTAAAAAAGCGTCTTCGATTTCCTCAAGTTCTAAAAACACATGGGAGTACGAGTTAATTTTAAAGGGCCGGAAAGAACCCATCATATTTTATGCGCAAAGTTATGCGCAAAAAAAATCACCGACATCCTTAGAGCCGAAACGGCAAAGAGAATATTTGAAGCGACAGGAAAGGATCATGCGATTGGCGCATGTCCACCAGTTGGCGCCGGAAGCCCGCTATGCCGAAGTAGGGGGGTATCCGATCTTGGTGATGCGCAGGCAGAATGGCGAGCCGATGGGGAAATCGATGGATTTAAATAGCGTAAAGGCAATAGGGTTTGCGATCGGCAAACTTCACGGCATAGGGATTGAACACGGAGATATCGTTCATTTCCTGGAGGATGAACCGAACCGACTGAGGTGTGACCATGTTTTTTTGCAACCGGATGGGAAAATCGCGTTTATCGATTTCGGGTGGGCAGAGTTTTCCGAGACAGCCAGGCTGAAACGCGGATCCGAATATGGATATGTGAAGACCTCGCTGCGGGTTATGTCTCCGGTTGCCGACCGGGAAGAAGTCGAGAAGGTTTTTTCCGAAGGGTACGACGCCGGATTTGAAGAGGGACAAAAGGAGATGAAAACTCAGGGAGCTTCTTTGGGCGTTACGCGGGAAGCTCTCGACCCGATCAATCCCGCAAGCGGGAATATTTTGGCCTATGACGACGAAGGACGCTTGACCGAAGTCCGTGACGAATCGGGAACCGTGTGGGAATCGTATTCCTATGAGCCCGATGAATGGACCGTCCAATTGACGAATATCAAAGGCGGAGCGCCGGTTGAAATGAGGCTCTACAGAATTTTTGGGACGATGGGAATGGACGGCAGGCTTAAGGATGGAGTGATTAACGCGGATATTAAAGTAAACGGCGAGTACTCGGGCTTTTTAACCTTCACCAGGGGAAAGTCAAAAAGCGGGCGCGTTATTTATACCGCACAACAGTTTTATCCGTTTGAGGCTCTGTCTTCCGGCGAGCAGGATCGTTTCATGGAAAAAGGAATTGCCGAGACGATTTTAAACTGGCTAATCGGTTTGGCGGGAAGGGAAAACGCGGTTTTCGCGGCGACTCACACGCAGAGCCCGGCCCTGATTCATCTCTGTCTGAAACTCCTGACGGAGGTCGGCGTTCAAAAATCCGCTTTGGGAAATTTTCCGTTATTTTTCCCCCGGAAGACAATGATGTCATCTGACGATCTGCTGCGCGCCGGGAAATACGGCCGGGAAATGACGGGGCCCGTTTCGATTTCACAGGAATCTAATCCGTATGCGGAACCGTTTGCAAAAGTCGAATTGCAGGAGGAAGACCCTCAGCGTGAAATTTATACGGTTTTAAAGTCCACCAAGCCGTCCAGAATTCCCCGAAAGATGAGAGTTCGGGTGAAGGCGGGCGGGGAACTTGTCGCAGCGGATACGGACCGGAGGCTGGGGTTTATAACCGAAATCGGAAAAAGTCTGTTGTTTACCGGTACTCCCCGTCCGATTTCGGCCCGAAAATCGGCGGACGGGCGAATCGAACTCTATCAGGATAATCAACTTTTGCAGGGCGCATCGCTCGGAGACGGTTCGGTTTGGTTCGGCCCTGAATATGAGGACGATGTCCGGACGCTTGTCTATAAAGCTTTCCTCATGACTTACTTGAGCGGGGACCCTCTGACTCGCGAAGGCGTGACGGCTTTGGCAAACGAATTGTATCACATGGCTTTAGGCCGTAAACCGCCCGAAGGGCTGTTCGATTCTTTGAACTGGGCGGCGCTGCCGGGAGAAGAAGGCCGGCCGAAAACGGACGTGGAAGCCAATTATTTATGGCAGATGATCGCCGAAAGCCGGGACGATACGCCGGCCGTAAGATGCCCGGAATATCAGCAAATGATTCTCGATCAGATCCCCCAAGGCCGGAAACTCAAGATTCTTTCCTTGGGAGCCGGGAGAGGACAGATCGAGGCCCGTTTGAAAGAAATGGGGCATGAAGTTTATGCCGTGGATATCGTTCCCGCAATCGTTTCGCATCTGAACGCTCAGGGAATCAAAGCCTATCAGGGAGATATGAACCGGCTGGCCGAAGTCAAGGAAATCGCCGCCGCGGCGCCTTTCGATGCCGTGCTGATGATCGATACCGTCGGTTATGTTGCCGACATCGGGCAACTTCTCTTTGTGTTGAATTCACTCGCTTCGCCTCGCTACCGCCTGATTGTTTCAACTTACCCCGGTTATTCGCGGATCCGGACATCGAACGGGCCTTATCAGAAAGGCATGATCAGTACGTACCGGCGGGAGTTGGAATTCTTCGGACATACGGTCCGGTCTTCTCACGAATATTACTGGGATTCTGAGAGAAACGTCATGGAGTTGGTTGATTGGGAAGACCGAAAAGGGGATGTGGTGCTGATGGTTTCGGACGGCTCGACGCATCCGGAGGCGGAATCTTTGGGGCAGGACGGGAAACCCGGTCCTGAATCGGCGGAAGATATTCCGGAAGCCGGAAAGATTGCGGCCCTTTTACCTCAAATCAATACAAAGATCCGGAAATACGGAATTCAGTGGCTGATTGAACACGGGGATTTTTCCTGGGGCCCCCGCGGTCTGATGCTGACCGGGCCCGGACTCGGGGCGATGTGGTCGGAATGCGGGAGCGCATCCAAGCTGACGGGCTCCGTTCTTTATGAAAATAATTTTCCGGACGCTTATTTGGTGCCGTTTCCGTTAAAGTGCCGGCATTATTTGTCCCAGTTGAAAAGCGCGGAGAATCCGTCGGGCGTTTCGGAGTCTCCGCTTCAGCATGTGGTGACGGTTACCGAGGGGGGGCTCGTGATCGATCCCACGGAATGGAGCTATTTGTACCGCGGAGAAGGGGAAGAAACCGTCGCGATTCCTCTCGATCGGCATCCGTTCGGGTCCGCGATCCGGGAGTCCATGGAAACGTTGCGCCGTTCCGGAAAACTCGAAAGGGCCGGCGCTTTTGACGACCGCTCCGTCAGTTTGCCGTTTCATTATGTCCTGCGCGAACCCGGCGAAGTTCTGGCCGTTCCGACCCTGCCGGTGGATTTTAAAATTCTGGACGAACGGCGTTCCGTTCTTACCGGGGTCGGAGTCGGTTTTCATAAAATGCCGGACGGGACGCTCAATTTTCTATTTCAATATCAGGTGGGCTACAACGTTCACGAACCGTCCGAGGCGATTGTCCGAGTGCCGCAGCATTGGGTCCTGATTCTCGAGCTTCCGGTCAAAACACTGTTTGATCCGGAATTGAAAATCCGGGAATGGATGCGGTTCTTTGCCGAAAAAGGGAATCCTGATTGGATGCTTCAATTTCTCGAGAAAAATTTTCAGGGACTTCTCCTGAGCGAAATCGGTCCCGAAAATTTGCGAGGGGTCCCGGACATGAAAGAGACGCTTGTCTCTACGATGCGCGAGCATCTTCCCGCGCTTTTCCGTTTGATAGGCAGTCTGCCGGCAATTTCGGAGGAAGATCTTCAAGCGCGAATCCGAAACGCTCCTCCGGTAAAGACTTTTTCGGAGACCGGCGCCAGTCTGGGCGTTACGGCCGAAAAAACGGGGTCTTTGGAAGAAAGCCTCCGGGAATTGTCTCCCGGCAAGCGGCAGCGTGGATCGGTACGGCCTGAAACGGTTTCGGCGGCTTCGCTTGGAGATCAAGAAGGTTTTCCGGAACGGCAGCGGCGCCTCGGAGAAAATGCTTTACGGCTTCAGGAAATTCTGGACGAAAAGTTCGGATCGGATCTTAATCTTCGGGACCATTTGACTCTGGAAGGGAAAAACCGGACGTATGAGATCCTTCGCACGCCCTGGTATGTCCGGGCTGGCGATATGTTTTATTTCCCGTATCTGGTCAAAGGCTTGAACCCGATGTTGGCCAAGAAGGGGCAGCGTTTTGGTATTGACTATACGCCTTACTTCAAAAGATCCCGCTTCGAGCGTTTGATGGAAGAACTTGCTCCGTACGGAGAAAATTTGCTGGTTCAAGGGATCGGACCGGGCGAGGATTCCGTTCCCTGGCTGGATTTTCCTTATCACAACTACACGTTGAGCGCGATTTTTTCGATGATGGAAAAAGCGGAAGCGTTTGAAGGATTGCGGGGCCTGGATGCCGGGACCGGTGACGGGATTCTTTCGGCTACCGCTTTGCGCCTGGGCGCGGGGGAAATGGTCGGCATAGACGCGAACGATATGTGCATCGGCCTTGCCTCTTTTCTCAGGCAAACAAACGGGATCCCGAGAGATACGATGCGATTGCGGCAGCTGGATTTTTCGGATGCCGACCGGAATTCTTTGGGGGATTTTGATTTTATCGCGGCGAATTTGCCGCGCTGGGGGCAGATGGTTGAAGGGCGGTCCGGGAATTGGCACGAGGTTTTTCTGCTTCAATTTCCTTCCGCGCAATTTTATCTGGCAATCGGCGAGCGGGCTTCGCATCCTTTGGTCCCGAGGCTTTGGAATATTTTTAATTCGGAGTTCGAATCATTGGAAATCCTTTTGCCGATTTCTCGGGTGCCGGTTTTTTCCGCGTCAGGGCGGCGCACAAGGGCAGTGGATCAAGGCGCCAGCCTGGGGGATGAAAACGGAGAAGACGGAGAAGCCCGGGATTGGGCGGAAGAAGAACGCCGGTTGACCGGGCAGTGGGAGGCGGAATTTGATCAATGGGCGGAAGAGCAGGCTTTGAATGAACGGTTGGAGCATCTCAGGGAGGATGAAGAAGTCCGCGGACTTGTTTTGAAGTATGAAAATATCGTTCCGGCCGTGACGCCGCTTACGGAGGCCGGCCAAATCGATCGGGAAGGGATACGAAACCTTGTGCGGCACCTTGTTTCGCTGGGCGTGAGGTCCGTTCTCGTGATGGGGGCGACCGGGGAATTTATGTTTTTGCGAAACGAACAAAGACTGGAGGCGATCCGGATTTTTGCCGAGGAGGCACAAGGCCGGCTTAGGATTTTTGCCAATGCCACGGGCGATACGGAGACGGAGACAATCGGGAATCTGATCGAAATTCACCGCATCGAGGGGATAGAAGCCGCGGTACTCGCGCCACTTTATTATCTCGCGGACAATCCGGAAGTCGTGCCGCATTTTGACCGCATCGAAAGGGAACTTGCCGAAGCGGGGATTACGCGCCGGCTTCCTCTCGTGCTGTACAACAATCCGGGAATTACGCGCGGCCTGAATCTTGAAGAAGAAGTCGCGGGGCAGCTCAGAGGCAGGATTGCCGCGCTGAAGGACAGTTCCGGGGATGTTGACCGGCTTCGCGGATATTTCAGGCAGACAATCGTGTATCAGGGAGATGAAATGGGTATTGTCCCCGCGTTGCTTTCGGGGGCAAAAGGAGCGGTGTCTTCAATGGGGAATGTGAACGCGTTTCCCCAACTTTTGTTTGGGGAGGATCCGGGTTCCGATGCGCAGAGACTCTTGCAGGGGCGGATCAACACGATTGTTCCGGATCTGACGGCTGGCCGGGCGAAAATTGTTACGGGAATTAAATATTATCTGAGCCGACTCGGGGTGATCGGGCCCGCGACGGCGGGGCAGGCGTCCGAATTGACTCAACGGGAAAAAAACAGGATTGATTTACTGGTGAAGCGGGCCAAGCGGGAACGGGAAAAGGGAGAAAGAAAGAAGCTGGATTCTCTTAAAAAAGCGGAAGAGAACTTTGGGATCCGCGCGCGGGGCGTCGTAAATTCATTATCGCATCTGGCATGGGCGTTAAACGCGGAAGTGCTGGGCGGAGCGGTCCGAAAAGCGGGGGAGGGATTGGACCGGTACGAGGATATCCCGTCGTCGGAGTTGCGGAGTCTGGTAAACGGAATTAATACGACATTGCAATGGCCGTCCATGAACCGCCCGAGGCGTCGACGAATTGTCGAACGGTATGTGAATTTAAATCCGAGGTTACGGGAGATCGCAAAAGGGATCCGGGATTGGGCGCAAACAATTCCCGGCGATCCGCGGGAAATTTCCGGGTATGCCGCGGCATTGGTTCGCATCGGGGAGGTGGGCAGTTCTCCGGGCCGCGCGAGAAGATTGTCCGACATTGCGGAACAATTAACGGTTTTGATCCGCCAAGCTTACCCGGCCGTTCCGATTGTCTGGGAAGACGGACAGGGGGTTTGGGACTTTTTCGGCGATCGGGGAGACACCGCTCAAAGTCTTGGGGATGCTTCCGACGGC
The DNA here is from genome assembly GCA_029561555.1 of Candidatus Omnitrophota bacterium. Lineage (GTDB taxonomy): Bacteria > Omnitrophota > Omnitrophia > Omnitrophales > Omnitrophaceae > JAKQXH01. The sequence goes on along the minus strand of JAKQXH010000055.1, from coordinate 23,517 downwards.
ACGATTTCTCCCGAGGCCAGGCAGGTGGCGGAAGAGATCACCGGCCGGATTTTCAGGATTGATCCGGACCGGGAGATGCGGCTGCGATGGATGCGGGAATTGGGTCTGTCGGGCCGGGAAGGAAATGCCGCCGTATTGCTTGAAACGCTTTCTCCCGAGATTCGGCCGCTTCTTGCCGAAAGCGGTGAGTTTGGGATTGCCGTCGTTTCCGCTCATTCCCTTGAAAACGTACGGCGCATGGAGGCTTTTCTCGGCGCAAACCGGAATAAAATGCTGCTGGTCTATTACGATGGAGACGAAAGCGACGAGGCCCTCCGGGAGAAGAATCTTTTTTACCGCGAAAAATTCGAAGGAAGAATTCAGCTTGTGAAAGCGCGACCGGGAGAAGATTACACCTTCTTCCTCGGGGGTTTTCTCAGGGGCGGGCGCCTTGCGAGTGATTTCCGGGCGCGGGCAAAAACGTTTTTCGGCCGCGCCGGGAATCAAGGCGCTCTGACTCAGAACGAACTCCTTAAATCGCTTACGATTGTCGGTCGCGAAAATGTCCTGGCCGAATTGCAGTCGCCGTTTGTCAGGCCTTTTTATTCCCGGGATTTTGCCATGGACGGGGAAACGACGGAATTTGCGGAGCTGGTCTATGCGTTGATCGGAAGCGGGCGGATGACGGCGGAGGCTTTGAGGAAACAAATCGGGGACAACCTGGAAATCCGTCTTGCCGAAAACGGGATTGAAATTGCCGGTCTTGCGTTGAATGCAAACGCGATCGGGCATTATCTCGAATTGCTCAGCGAAATGAAGACCGCAGCCGAATCTTTCGCCCGCGCGGCCTAAAGCTCCAAACACTTTCCCAGTTTTGTGAGATTCCGGCAGCCGTTTTGCGTGACAACCACGAGATCTTCAAGCCGAACCCCCCCGATATCCGGATAATAAAGGCCCGGTTCGACGGTTACGACGTTCCCCGCTTTCAAGATCTCGCTGCGCGGGCTGATGCGGGTGGATTCATGCACGTCCAGGCCGAGTCCGTGTCCCGTGCTGTGAGTGAATCCCTGCAGGCGGCCTTTTCGTATTCCGGTTTTAAAACCTTGCTTTTCGAAATATTTCGTGACGGCCGCGTGGACCTTTTTCCCGTCGACACCGGCCCGAATCATGCGGAAAGCGATTTCCTGCGCGCCTTGGACGGCCGCGTACATTTTTCTCAGTTTCGGGGATGCCTTCCCACGGACGACGGTTCTCGTGATGTCCGCGTAATAATGACTCGTCATGGAACGGGGAAAAACGTCAATGACAATGGGACTGTCGGCGAAGAGAGGGCCGGAACCTTCATTGTGAGGCTCGGAACCTTGAACTCCCGGCGCGACAATCGTATGGTCGGGGAGACAGTCTTGTTCGATCAGAGCGACATGGATTGTCCTCTTAATGATGTCTGCGGTCAGCAAGGATCCCTCGTGATAAAGCCTGCCGCCGAGAATGTCGGAATTTTTAATAACGGATATTGCCCGGGAAAGCGCTTCTTCGGTTGCGCGCAAGGTTTGAGTGATTTCCGCAATCTCCCCTCTCTTTTTTATGGCCCGTTGCTTGAAGAAAGGATTGGGCCGGGGGGTGATTCGGAATCCTTTCTTCCGGAGCGCGTCGGCATATTGAATCGGGAAATTAACGGGGACTTCGACTGTGTTTACGCGGTATTTTTTCAGGAGAACCGCCGCGGCATCGGCCGACGAGAAAGGTTGCGTCCCACCCCTTCCGTATTTCGCGGCCAGTTCCGAAAACGATACGACCTCGCAAGTTTTTATCCGGGATTTTGCCCGATCCAGTTCAAGGTCATTCATGACCGCGAATTTTTTAGGGGGGATTTTCAGAAATATAAAAGGATCGGGGGCGAAAAAACGGGTGGCGTAAAGCATGTTGGAATCGTTTTCGGAACTGGCGATGATCAATTCCGCGGTGTTTTGTTTTCTCATGACGGAACAGGCTCCTGTTGTGCGAATGTTATAACAAAAGCCGCCGGATTTAAAGAGGATTCAGCCGCCCGGGCCGGATGTCCGGCGGTTTTCCGTCATGGCTTTTTTATTTTAAATCCGTAGAATACCTGACAATAGTAAACGCGATCCGTGAATCAGGACCGGGAAACCGTCCGTGTCCCGGGAAGATGGAGGCAGCGATGGCCGATCCGCTTGTGATAGGAGAATATCTCATCCACCGGCTTTATGAGTACGGAGTCCGGCATGTTTTCGGAGTCCCCGGAGATTATGTCCTCACGTTTTTTGATCGGCTCCATCGCAGTAAAATCCGGGTCATCAACACCTGCGACGAGCAGGGCGCCGGGTTCGCGGCGGATGCTTATGCGCGGCTGCGCGGTCTGGGGGCCGTCTGCGTGACCTATTGCGTCGGAGGGCTGAAGCTGGCCAACACCACCGCCGAAGCGTTTGCCGAGCGGTCTCCCGTTGTGGTCATCAGCGGGGCGCCCGGGACGAATGAACGGGAAAAGAACCCGCTGCTGCATCATCGCGTAAAAGATTTTGACACCCAGCTGAAGGTGTACGAGCAGCTGACCGTTGCGTCAACCGTTCTGAACGACCCCGAAACGGCTTTCCGCGAAATCGACCGTGTTTTGGGCGCGGCGATGAAATTTAAACGGCCCGTTTACATTGAACTGCCGCGCGACAGGGTCACGGCGGAAGGGCTTGCCGGGCATTCCTTCGTGAAACCTTCCGAGAAAAGCGACCCGAACGTTCTGAATGAAGCCCTTCAGGAAGCGGTCAAAATGATTAATGCCGCGCGTCAGCCCGCCGTGATCGCGGGGATCGAACTTCACCGGTTCGGGCTGCAGAAACTTTTTCTTGAGTTTATCGAAAAAGCGAATCTTCCCGTTGTTTCGACTCTGCTGAGCAAATCGGTGATCGCCGAGCTGCATCCTTTGTATATGGGGGTTTATGAGGGGGCGATGGGATGCGAAGCGGTCCGCAAATATGTCGAAACCAGCGACTGCCTGGTTCTGCTCGGGGCCCCCATGAGCGATGTGGATCTCGGGATTTTTACGGCGCGTATTGATCCCGCCCTGTCGGTTTATGTGACGAGCGAGAAGACATCCATCCGGTTTCATAATTTCGAAAACGTGTTTTTGGAAGATTTTATCCGCGGGTTGATTTCAAGCGGGGTTACCCGGCGACGGCCCGCGGAAATTCCTCACCCCGAGATGCCGCCGCAGTTTCACGCCGTGGCGGGCCGGAAGATGACGGTTGCGAGATTGTTTCAGAAATTGAATTCATTTCTCGAAGACAATACGGTGGTGATTGCGGACCCCGGGGACGCGATGTTCGGCGGCGCGGATTTGGTGATTCACGGAAGCGCGGAGTTCCTGGCGCCGGCTTATTACACTTCACTCGGGTTTTCCGTGCCGGCGAGTCTCGGGGCCCAGCTGGCCGATCCCGATATCCGGCCGCTGGTTTTGGTCGGTGACGGCGCTTTTCAAATGACGGGAATGGAGCTCGGCACGATCGCGCGGTTCGGCCTGAATCCGATTGTGATCATTCTAAATAACCGCGGTTACGGGACGGAACGCCCCATGAAGGACGGACCGTTCAACGACATCCCTTTCTGGAAATTCAGCCGCTTGCCGGAAGTGCTGGGGGCCGGTTTGGGTTTTGAAATCCGGACGGAGGATGAGCTTGAAAATACGCTTAATGTCTGCCGGGATGCCAAGGAGTTTTGCATTCTTGACGTACTCATCGATTCGCAGGATATCTCACCGGCGTTAAAACGCTTTACCGAAACACTTGCTAAAAGGGTTCGCTGATTAGACTTATCCGAAATTAAGACATTTCCACTATTTGGCCCGAAACGACTCCTCCTTTTCGGTTACTTTATTTGGTCAGAAACATTTTTTAAAATTCGAAACGCTAAATTATTTATTTTCAATAAGTTACAATCTTTAAATCGAGGTGTTCGCTATTTAGACCGGCTTGTAACGTTAGCGGTTAAGTGTTAATATTGTTATATACTTTAGCAAAGGCCAAATAAAGCTAAAAAGGAGCAGAAAGCGACATGAGCTTTGTGCCAAAGAGAACTCTATCGCTTGCGGTCAGTATTGTCTTTTTCACACAAACCGTGTGTTTGGGACAATTACCTGACCGAAGTTTCTTGTCCGAACCCGGAGATGCGGGCCCCAAGCTTTCCCAATCCGGCGCTGTTTTGAAACATTCCCGAATAGAAATCCCCTATGAACTGGGTGAAATCACCGCCCGTTTTGAGAACCCGCAGAATAAAACTTTTCTCATCCAGGTGCAGGATGCGCACGGATGCTATGAGGCGCAAAAAAACATAGCGCGGATTGCCGAATATTTACACAAAACCTACGGGATCAACATCCTTTTTCTGGAAGGCAGCGCGGGAGAATTAGATCCCGGTCTTTTTGATTTTTTTGAAGATGCCCGGCTCAACCTTGAAGTCGCGGACGATTTGATGAAGGAAGGGGAATTTACCGGGGCCGAAATGGCGTTGCTTGAGAACGCTTCGAATGAAGAAAAGTTTCGCGCTTACGGGATAGAGGCCGAAGCGCTTTACCGGGAAGATCTTCGACTCTTCCGTGACGTGTTGGGCCGAAAGGCGGTTTCGGATGATTTCCTGAAGGCGGCAGGAGAGAGGCTTGACACGATCGGAAGCCGGATCCTTTCCAACCGGCTGCGTGATTTCATCCGCGAGTGGAGGAGATGGCGGGAGACGCAGGAAGACTTGATGAGATTTCTGGGGGTTTTATACCGGCAGAGCCTGGAGACCCTCGGGCTGGATTTAAAAGATCCCAAGAATCAAGGGGACTATCCCTCATTGGTCCGGTATTTCAATCTCAAAGAAGCCGAAGGCGGGCAGGATCCGCAAAAGGTCAAGGGCGAGCGGGAGTCGTTTTTCCGATTTCTCGAAGGGAGAATCGACGCAAAACTCTTTGAGGAAATTTCAGAAATCGGAAAAACGGATCGCTCCGGGGAAAAAGAAAATCTCAGGTTTTTGCTTGAAAAAATAGCCGGTCAACTGCTGCCGGAGAAGATTGAGCTTCCGGATTTCCCGAACTTTTACGCATGGCTTCGATTCCGGATCCTGGAATCGGAGATCCGCTCCGAAGATCTTTTTAACGAGATCGAACGGGCCACGGAAAGTGTTTTGGGGAAGATGGCCGGGAGCGGGCCTGAAGAAAGATTTGTCGCGCTTTTGGAGGATAAGTTTACTCTGGAAAAACTTTTAAGCTTAGAGCTGACTCGCGCTCAATACGAGCGGATCCGGAGCCGTATCGCAGATTTGAATCCCGTCCGATTTTGGGAAAGACTTCATGCGCTCGATACGGATTTGGGAGCGCCTTTCGTCGACGGGAAATTGGGAAAAACCTTCGGCGGCGCGGAAGAATTTTATCGTTTGGCGGAAGAAAGAGAGGCGTATTTTATCGAGAAAGTCCTTACGCTACTGAACGGCCGGAAAAATCCGAACAGTATTCTGGTCACCGGCGGATTTCATACCGAAGGGCTGGAGCGGAAATTGCGGGCCGAGGGAATTTCTTATGTTTCGATCCGCCCGAGAATCAGGGAAATCGGCAACAGTCAGGAGGTCTATCTCGGGGCGATTTTGGGGGTCGGAACTCATTTTGCCGAATCCCAAATCAATATTGTGCCCGCGCTGACGGGCCTCGGCGAACAGGAGAAGCTGGGGTGGGATCGCGAGGAGCGAAGCGAGAGAATCGTCAACGCCGTGAGGCAAATATGGGCTAGGCGGCCGCTTGCCGGCATCAATTTGAAGAATGCCTATCTTGCCGAAGCCGCAAGTCTGGGCGGGGATGAAACCCAAAAGCTTGCCGCGTTGGCGCGAGACATTTTTTCCGGATTGAAAGCGGAAGGGAATTATCTTGAAATTCAAGAAAGGGCCACTCATCCATACCATCCCGATTTTACCGAAATTGACCGGTTTGTTTCAAACGCTCTACGGACTCGCGAATTGACCGGAACGAAGGACGCAATTATGGATCGGGTCGTTTACCTGGTGCGTGAGGATCAGATCGCTCCTTCTTCTGGCGGGGAACTTCGGAAAGTGAATCCGTCGGCTGATCCGAAGATTCGTGCGGCGCTTTTTGATTTGGATGGGACACTCGTGGATACGCTCGGCATCGGAGGGCTTGTGCACGGCTATTTGTATCACTACATCGTAAATGACGGGTTGGAGGAGCCGACGGAAGAGGAGATGCGGCCGGGGAAAGAGTTTCTCAATCGAACCATGGGGACATTGATTCTCAAGCAGATTCAAATGCTGCTTCAAATGGCCCGTGATAACGGAAAATCGGACGAGGCTCTGCGGGATCATCTGATACAGATTCTCTCAAGGATAGAGCCCTTGTCTCAGGCGGAACGAGATTTGCTTGAAAGAATCCCCCAAATTTTTAGTGAGCCCGGACTTTCTTTGCCGGACGGATTGGCGCAAGGGTATGCCACGATGGCATTGCTGGTTCAGATCCATGAAGCCAAAAGAAGGAATCCGCAGCTTTTTAACGGGGTCAGGAGGACTTTGGAGAGACTGAAGGAGTTCAATATTCCGGTTTTTCTGGCCACCGGCAATATGCGACTTTGGGCCGAGTTTCTTGTCGATGAATTCAAACTGAGAGACTATTTCACGGAAATTTTCGGAGGAGAGACGGACGGGAGCGATCGTTTCCTTCACGGGAAAGAGGATATGCTGCTTTATGTGAAGGAAAGGCTTGGATTGGGAGGCGACAATGAGCTGGTGCTTTTCGGAGACGGTCATGGCGATATGGCCGCGACAAAACCCGAAACCCATCCGAACCGGTTTATCGGAGTCGGAATCAGCGGCGGAGACGAAGCGTTGGCCGGAAAATTGACATCATCCGGAGCGGATTTTCTGATTCCGGATTTTGAAAAGTTTCTCCTGTACTGGAACGCGTTGGGATTTCCGAAAGAACCTTTGGTGTCGGGCGAGAGCCTCGGGAAATTGTCGCGGGATATTTTCGGGCTGCTAAGAAAAAGGATGGATTATCTGAATATTCATGAGTACGCGACTCGGCCCGGGAATTCCGACTATTCGGCTATCTCGGAATTTGTGACAAGGATTTTGACGGCCGAGAGTTTTCCCGGTTCAATCGATGAGGTGATTGCGCAGGTGGTTGATCTCGTGAAGACGGATCGGGAGGACCCCGCGCCGGGAAATGAATTTAAAAAAGTGAATCCGGATGCGGTTCCCGAGATCCGGGCTGTTTTATTTGATCTGGACGGGACTTTGGTCGATAGCCTGTGGATGCATGAAGTGACGTTTGGGACGCTGTGGCATTACATTGTGAACGGGACTAATTTGTCTCCCGCGGAGGCGGAATTGCGGAGGGGCGAGGAGTTTCTGCAATCGGTCAGCAAATTGCATTTGATCGCGCAGGTCGAAGCGATGATTGATTTGGCGACTTCAAAAGGACGATCCGAAGAATTATTGTGGGGTAATCTTATCCGGCTTGGAGATTCCTACGGGATCGGCCCGGAAATCGAGAAAATTTCGGGCTTTAAAGAATTGTCGCTGAAAGGGAAACTGATGCAGGGATATTACTGGCTTTATTCCGCGATTGCTTCGTCCGTTGCAAGGCAAAATTTGCCCCGTCTTTTTCCGGGGGCGGAAAGAGTTTTGCGTCGGTTGCAGGAGTTCAATATTCCGGTTTATGTGGGGACGCTTTCCCATCAGGCCTTGGCGGATTATGAAGTTCAGGGGAACGGAATCGGAAAATATTTTGTGGAAGTCTACGGAAGCGTCAATGACGATATCTCTCCGTTTGAAGACGGGAAGCTGGATGTCCTCCGTCATATCAAGCGGCAACACGGACTTGAACGGGACGCCCAGATAACGATTATCGGAGACACGAGAGGAGACATGAAGGCTTCAAAGTCCGGTGACGGCAGGGAATCTTTTATCGGAATCGGGGTGACGCAGAGAAAAGAAGGGCAGGCGGAGCGTTTGGCGGAAGGAGGGGCGGATTTTATTATCCCTGATTTAGAAAAATTCCTTCTTTATTGGGATGCATTGGGTTTCCCCAAAGAACCGCTTCCTATCGCATCCAGTCTCGGAGATGAGACGGCTTTAAAGCACATCATCGGCACGCAGAGTGTTGCGGAGGCGGTGGATGCGATCGATGAAATGATTGCAGTTATAACTGCGCGAAGGGCCGCCATTGCTCTTGAGACATGGGCGGGGCGTGGGCTTGGGCAGTTTGCGGTAAACGAGACTTATCCGTCGGACGCAAGAAAAATTCGGGAAATTGCAAGACGCTTAAAAGAAAGAGGCCGGCTTTTGCTTTATCAGGAATATGAAGCAAGGGTCAGAGCTTATTGGACGGGCTATGTCGCGAACAAGGTGGTTCCTTTGTACGATTCGGTTTCGGAAGATCCTGCGTTGCTCGAGCTGTCCCTTGAAGAAAAAATGGACCGATTTGACGAAATCCCCTACCTTCGGCAGTTGGGAAAAAGGCATTTGATTTTCATTAAGACGATCGCGTCTTATTTCCAGATGCGCCTTTCCGGGAGCGAACTTTTCGTGACCGCATCGAGTTTTTTTGAAATAGCGGAGGTATTGCAGATGTTGTTGCGGCTTGAAAATGAGCACTCGCCTGAAAGTATTCGGGCGGTTCAGATTGCGCCGGAAGCCGCTGGAATTCTTGAGAGCAGGGGATTTCTTCATGATTTCGCGCATGTCGCGCGGGCCGTGCCCTTTTTTGAATTTATCCGGGACAAATTTTTAGAAGCGGGATATGTGGGCGCAGATCTCAGCCGGGTTAGCGATGAAATGTACCGCTTTCGGTCCGATTTCAGGGCGATTCATGGGATTTACCGGCATGTGAATTTAGAGCAGAAAGATCTGCATGTCCGTCTGATTCTTGAGGTCGGGGATTTGATCCGGGAAGGAATTTCGGCGTATCGGGATTCTGTCAAATTGATGCGGCAGCCGGAGACCGTGAATTTCATCGATTCCGATGACGTTGAAAGTTACTGCCAGGCAGCGGAGACGTCCCTTGAAATTCTCCGAAAACTACAGGAAGGGGTCGACGCGTTTATTGCCGGTAAAATTCCCGAGAAGAAGCCTTTTGATATCCGCCATTCCGTGCAGACGGTTGCCGACTTTTTCTTCAGGGAAGATTTGCCCACACTGCCGCATTTTGAGTTGGAACTTCCGGAAGAATTAGCGACGGCATTTGGCGATGAACACGGTATCGACCGCGTTTGGCTTAACCTGATCAAAAACGCGTTGGATGCCACCGAAGTTCCTTCCACGCAGCAGAATGAGAATACGATCCGCGTTAAGGTTGAACTTTCCGGCGGTGAAATTGTGACGCGCGTGAGCGATACCGGTTCCGGGATTCCGCCCGAAATTCTCGCGAGAATCTGGGAGCCGGATTTCACGACCAAAGGCGCGAATGGAACGGGGCTCGGGCTTCCGGTGGCGAAGCAGATCGTCGAACAATTCGGCGGGACGATTTCGGTCGAATCCGAAGCGGGAAAAGGCACGACGTTTACCGTGCGATTGCCGCTGTATGTCGAAACGGCCGCAAGTCTTGGACAAGGCAATATCGGGTTCTTGATTAACGATTTGAATTATCATTTGAACGCGCCGACGGGATTGCGGGTTGATTGGGAGACGAAGAGTTTCGGGAAGGCGTCAGGGACGCTTGAGTTAAATACCAACGATGATTTGCTTCGCGTTTTCTGCCACGTGAATCCGGGATGGGCTAAACAATATCCCAATTTGGATCCACTGACGAATCCGGCGAATCATCGCGGACTGTATCTGAAATCACCGATCGGCTCTTTCGGGCAATTGATCCTGGAATTCCATTCACTTCCGGTTTGGGACGAGGCCAGGCCTCGTGAGAAGAATTTTATGCCGGTCCTGCTGATTCGAGAGGTGCAACCAAGCGATGGCCTTCGGGCCATTAAAGACCCAAAGCACCGGCGCCAACTCGATGCATGGCGGGAGAAAACTCTTCAAGCTGTTTTGGCCTGGGCGAAATCGAACGGGGTGGAAGTGTTTGCCAGCGCATCCGAGCTGATCAATGAATTGCATCCGGATTTGAGTGAATTTGAGGTCAGGACCAATTATGAACTGCCTTTCCAAAACGGCGATTGGCAAACAATTTTGATTCCTACCCGTTTTCTCAAAGATGAAGAAAATGATTTGTACGGGTTTGTACCAGACCTCATGCTGGAGTCGGGAGAAGAATATCCCTGGCACGTTTATACCGGCAATCGGTCGTTTCCGATGCTTCAGGAAAACGCTTCCAGTCTGGGCGATTTATCGGAAAGAGAAGATCGGGCCCGCGCGGCTGCTTTGGAGAAATATGAAGGATTGTACGCCCGGCTGATGGCGGCCGGCGAATATCCGGACGCGGGAGGATTGGCGAAAGTTTTGAGAGGCTTCAGAACTTTACCGGGAGGCGGATACGTTACACGGGAATTTGAAGACGGGATTTATACCTCCATATTTCGGATTCATGATCAGTCGACGATCGGCGAAGCGAGGCTGGAATTCCGGAGTTTTGTAGATGAAATCGCCGATGTCTTTCCTCCGGAACAACGCGATCAAATCAAAGTTTGGGAAGTTGAGAATGACAATGCGCATGTTTCAGCCGTTGTTTTTCAGGAAGCGAATGCTTTGCTCAAGGCCCCCGCGCCGAGGTTAACCGAAGAGGATAAGGGCAATCTCCGGGGGCTTCTTGACGAAATGGCCCGGGAGACGCATCCCGTTTCGCTTCATTTTGTCGGGTATGGTCTCGGCCCGGACGGAGGATTTATCCGTCTTTATGCGGACTTATCGGGCCGGCTTTTTGATTTCTGCGAACGGTTGAGAATCCGCGCGGAGGAAATTACGGAAGGACGGACCAGCAGCCGTCCTAAAGGTTTGATTTCCATGACCGTCGGAAGGATTTTGTCGCTTCCTTATTCCGAGGATGCCCAAATCGCGGAGAGACAGAAAGCGGAAGTGATGAAAAGAGTTCGGGCCAGAGGGGAAGCGTATCATAGGCAGTGGATTGAAAATTTAGCGCCAGGGACTCCTCCCGCGCTGACCATTCAGGGAATTACCTGGTTGAATGAATCGCAATGGCTTACGACGAAAGGCCGGGAGCCCGATCGGTATTTCCCTTTTGGCGCGACCGGAGCCAGCTTGGGCGAAAGGAAGGCCGGGAAAGCGGCGTGGACGAGAGCTTCGGTTCCGGCGGGAAGTGATCTGACGGCAAAGGAGATTCAATCCCTGGGGGATTACACGGAAGCATTTTTAGGGAAAAATAAACCTGTTTTCCAGCAAAATCGGGAAGAGATCCGGGATACTCTGCTGGATTCCCGGCGCCTTGCTTTTGCCTTGAGGTCCAATGGGCCGGAGGCTTACCGGGATTACGCGAGATTTCATACGGATTTTCTGAATCAATTGGATCCCGCATTTGTGGCCAGAATATTCGCTCCGAAATTGCTTTCGGGAGAGAGGGGAAGGAAAATTCTGGATTTTCTCGTTGGGAAAATGTCCCGGGCGGAGGGATTGACTCCGGCTGAGACCGAATTTTTTCGCGGCCTTCGCCCGGATGAAGATTTGGCGAACCAGGGAGTCTCTGTCGCGAGAGTCGTGGATTACAGTTCGGGACGCGGGTGGGACGAAGGAACCATTGTGCTGAAAATCACGCTTCTTCGCAACGGCCGTCAGTTTACTTTCTTCCTTAAGGGGCTGGGCAGCGGCGAAGTCAGTCTTAAACGGGCGAAAAAGAAACAAATCGGAAAATACGAAGTCTTTTTCTTTGAACTGGCAAAACTCCTCGGATTGAATTCCATTCAAAGCGCCTATTTTGCTGAGGAGGAAGATCCCAGAATGCAGGGGTTTACCCTCATGCAGGAAATCCGGGCCCCGACGACCGGCATCTTATTCGACAACGATCCCAAAAACCTTCATTTCAGGCTGAGAGAGGAATTTGTCCCGTATCGGGTACAATTGATTTCGGAATTCGCGCAATTTGCGGCCCTTTCGGATCTTTTTTGTAAAATCGACAGGAAGATTATTCGAAACCGCCGGCCGCAATTCTCTTCGAACTACATGATTGACGAAGACCGCCTGAAACAAGGTTTGCCGGCTCTTTACGCCATCGATCATCTTTGGCTTTTCAATTCCGACATCGCGGAAGTGATCGAAGATATTGAATTGGGAGGGGAAGGAGAAATCGGTATCTTGTGCAGCTTAGAGGAGTTCAATAATCCGGAAGGACGGACAGCTTTGCTGGCGGAATACGAAAGAGCGTATAGGACTTATTGGGAGGCGCTGCAAAGCCGGATGCCGCAAATCGAAAACCTGGTTGTGGAAATCTTCGGGGAAGGGAGCCTGGAGCATCAGAGATTTTTGGAGTTCAAGCAAATGGACCCGGAAGAGAAGCTCAGAAGACAGGAAGAGGCACTGCTTCGGTTTGTTGAACGCCGGGACAGCGGAGCAAGTTTGGGAGAGGGAATTCCCGCGGAGGCCGAACAATATGCGGAGGAGCATCGGCGCGACATCTCGGCGATTCTCTTCGTGGCCGAAAAATATGCGGGGCGGATCCTTTATTTGCCGGACGCGGATCAAGCCGTATTTTCGTGGTTTTCCGGCCGGTTGGGGCTGGGTGGGACGGTTGGAAAGGAAATCGGGAAGGAGTTTGAGGCTTTTAATGTTTCTTCGGACCGCCTGTGGCAATATCTTCGGGCCCGGATTCCGGACGCGGTCGGCGGCCCGGAGGGCAGCATTCCGATGCTGCTGGACGAAGGAGTTTTTGAAGAAACGGATCCGGAAGCGGTGGCTCAAAAAGTCGCTTTGGCCATGCGGAGCGGTGATTTGCTTGCCGTTTTATGGAACGGGGACAGAAAACCCAAGTTTGTGAGCGAGCTCTACCGCATTTCCGGCGGCCGGAAATTTCGCGTCAAAGATTTGATGGTGAAAAGAATGACGGGGGCTTCGGTTGATAAACTGACAAAGGGTTACGATGTCCCGGTCATGTGGATCGGAAGCCTCACGCGGGAGGAGATGGAGATTTCTTTCCGGCAAGGGGATAAGGTTAAGCTGAATTTAAAGATTTTAGCCGATTACGGAATTGATCCGGCACAAATTGTGACGCTGTTAAGACAGATAGCCGATTATCCGGCTTTGCGGGAAAAACTATTTTTAGAAGCCGGCTTCACTCCAAGGGAAGGGTATTGGGAAGTCGGCAGCGGGTTTGTGAATTTAATTCAGAGTATTTACCAGGCGCAGGCGGCTCAACAAGCTATTAAGACTGCGGCTTAAAAGTAAAAGGGGGCACGCCTCGAGGGGTGTGCCCCCGCATTCACCCCTTTGTTTCTTGACACTCCCAATTCTAAAAGTTACAATCGAACCCCTTTTAAAGAAAGAGATTAAGAAATGGAAAGAAAATTAAAATTAGGATTACCCAAAGGAAGCTTGGAAGAAGCGACCTATAATCTTTTTAAAAAAGCCGGGTTTAAGATTACCGCGGCTTCCCGTTCGTATTATCCTTCCGTCGACGACGAGGAGCTTGAAGTGATTCTTTTCAGGCCCCAGGAAATGTCCCGTTATGTGGAAGACGGCATTATCGATGCCGGACTGACCGGGTATGATTGGATTCTGGAAAACGATTCCGATATCGTTATCGTCACGGACTTGGCGTATTCCAAGCAAACGACCCGGCCGGTGAGGTGGGTTCTCGCGGTTCACAACGATTCGAAGGCCAAGTCGGTTCAGGATCTCCAGGGGAAGAAAATCGTGACGGAACTTGTGAACGCAACCAAGCGTTATTTGAAGAAAAATCATGTCCAGGCGGATGTCGAATTTTCCTGGGGGGCCACGGAAGCGAAGCCTCCCCGTCTTGCCGATGCGATTGTGGAAGCGACTGAGACCGGTTCCAGCCTGCGGGCCAATAATCTGCGAATCATTGATACCGTCCTGACCTCTACGACCAAGTTGATTGCCAATAAGAAGAGTTTCTCGGATGTCTGGAAGAAAGAAAAACTCGAGAATATCGCGCTCCTGCTGCAGGGGGCTATGGCGGCGGAGGAAAAAGTCGGGCTCAAGATGAATGTCCCGGAAAAGAAATTGGACATGATTCTGAAGATTCTTCCGGCGATGAAGAATCCGACCATCGCGCCGTTGAGTCAGCCGGGATGGTATGATGTCGACACGATTATCGATGAAAAGACCGTAAGGATTTTGATCCCTAAACTCAAGAAAGCCGGGGCGTCCGGAATTATCGAATATCCTCTCAACAAAGTAATAGACTGAGTAGAAGACTATGGGCACAAAAAAGAAACAGCGTCGCAGAAAGATGAACAAACACAAGCGCAAGAAATGGCTGCGCAAACACCGGCACCGCAAGAAAATACGCTGGTAACGTTTCGTTCATTCTGATTCCAAAAAACAAGCCGATTCAGCATCCAAAACACGGGTGGCGTGTCGTTTTTTCTCGCCGACGTGAAAGATGTGGAGTTTCCGCATTGGGCTCTCGCTCGCTTACGGTATATTCGCCGGCCAAAATCAACCTCAATCTGTACGTGATGGGGGTCCGTCCGGACGGCTATCACGACCTCCACACCTTATTCCAAAGAATTTCCCTTTCCGATCGCATGGTTTTTCGAAAATCGAACCGGAAGGGAATTTCCCTGCATTGTGATTGCCCGCAAGTTCCTTTGGATTCTAGCAATTTAATTTCAAAGGCCTATAGACTTCTCGCTGAAGCAACGGGATTGCGCGGAGGTGTGGAAGTTTTTCTTGATAAAAGAATTCCTCCCGGAGGCGGATTGGGGGGCGGTTCGGGGAACGCCGCTTTCGCTTTAATAGCTCTTAACCGATTGTTTGGTTTAGGGTTGCAACGTCACGAGTTGATTCACTTGGGTAAAAGCTTGGGAGCGGATGTCGCTTTTTTCCTCTTAGAGGTTTCCCGGGCAATCGGAAAGGGAAAGGGGGATGAACTTTCTCCTCTTCGGGGAGAGAAAAAACTTCCTCTCGTCCTCGTTTTTTTTCCCGAGGGGCTTTCCACGAAAGCGGTGTATGGACATTGCAAGGCAGCTGGGGGATTCCCGCGGCGTGGCTTGACAAAAGTAAGTGCTGATACTATAATGATTTCCGATTTTTTGTCTGCAAAAGATCTTTCTAGAGCTTCAGGGCTTCTGTGTAATGATCTCATGAGATCTGCTTTCCAAATAAAACCCGCTATTGGGCGGGTTTTATTTTTTCTCAGGAAATTATCCGAAGCTTCTCTCATGACGGGGAGCGGACCGACGTTGTTCGCTTTGACTCAAAAAGCGGAAGAAGCCAACCGGATTGCCGAAGCGATTCGAAACAGATTCGGATTGAAGACATGGGTCGGGTGGACTTCTTGATTCTTTGAGGAAGCGATTTCGGTTAAGACAGGTTTGCTTGGAAACTTGCGATCGACGATCAAGAGGAGGGCCGGCAACCGTGAAAATTACTGAGGTCAGGGTCTTTCGAAAGGAAAATGCGGACAAAAAATTAAAAGCATTCGCGACGATCACGTTCGACGATTGCTTTGTGGTTCGCGATATCAAGGTGATTGAAGGGAATAAAGGGCTCTTTGTGGCGATGCCTTCCCGAAGGATGAAGGAAAATTGTCCCCGATGCGGGCACGGAAACGTGCTGCATTCTAAATTTTGCAATCAATGCGGGGCGGATTTGGAGGGAAGCGGTTCGCGCAAGCCGTTTGATAAAAACGATAAAGAGGGAGAGCATAAGGACGTTGCTCATCCAATTACCCTTGAATGCCGGGAATACATTCAGAAAGCCGTGCTGGAAGCATACGAGAAAGGATCGGCCGGCTGATTACGGCACTGAACGGATTCGGCTTGCTTTTTGATCGGAAGAAATGTTTGACGGGGCGCGTTTGGTTTTGAAGGGTTAAGGGGTTTGAGTTATTCATGCCCGCCGCGGTAGCGAAGGTATCCGAAGGGGTTTGGAAAATTTTTCCGAAGGATTTTGCCCGGTGGTGAAATGGTATCACAGAGGCCTTTGGAGCCTTGATTCCAGGTTCGAGCCCTGGCCGGGCAGCCATGACGCACATATTGAGATTTATCAAACGGCATGGCAGTCCTGACAACATTGATGCTTTTTAGACGGAAATCAGGGCAGCCATCAGCTTCCGATAAAGTTTTTTTGATGTGGCTGATAGCGATTCCGATTAAGTCCATCGGACATATTTATTACTCGCACAGTCAGAAGGAGGAGTTGTGATCGAGCGTTGTTCGTTTTGCGGAAGAGACAAGCGCAAGGAAGTTAAGAAGATTTTCGCCGGTCCGGGGGTTTATATCTGCGACTTGTGCATTAAAATCTGCCACGAGATTCTGGACAAGGAAACGCGGGTGGTGACTTCCAAAAAAAGCGAGAAGTTCCTTCTGACGGTTCCGAAACCGAAGGACATCAAGACGCAATTGGATGAATACGTCATCGGGCAGGAGAAGGTCAAAAAACAGCTTTCGGTGGCCGTTCACAACCATTACAAACGGATTGTTTCCCACGAAGATGACGGCGTTGAACTCGAAAAAAGCAACGTGCTGTTGATCGGTCCGACGGGTTCGGGAAAGACGCTTTTGGCCAGGACGCTGGCCCGGATTCTCGACGTTCCTCTCGCGATTTCGGACGCGACAACGCTGACGGAAGCGGGATACGTCGGCGAGGACGTTGAAAATGTCCTGCTCCGCCTGATTCAGGCGGCAAACCACGATGTGAAACGGGCGGAAATCGGAATCGTCTATATCGACGAGATCGACAAGATCGCGAAAACTTCGGACAACGTTTCCATTACCCGGGATGTCTCGGGCGAAGGGGTGCAGCAGGCTTTGCTGAAAATTCTGGAGGGATCCGTGAGCAATGTCCCCCCGCAGGGAGGCCGGAAACATCCCCAGCAGGAATACATTCAGATCAACACGAAAAACATCCTTTTTATTTGCGGGGGAACGTTTTCCAATCTGGATAAAATCATCGAACGGCGCATTGCCAACAAAGTCATGGGCTTCGGCGCGAAACTGAAGCATCCTTCCGCGAAGACCGTGGGAGCGATTCTTCAGGACGTGGAAACCGAAGATCTCCTGAAGTTCGGTTTTATTCCGGAGTTCATCGGGAGGTTTTCCGTGGTCGGTGCCCTGAACGGCCTGGACGAGAAGGATCTCGTCCGCGTGCTGACGGAGCCCAAAAATGCCCTGGTCAAACAGTATCAGAAATTTTTTAAGATGGAAAACGTCAACCTGAAATTCACTCCGGAAGCGCTGGAAGAAATCGCGAAAGAAGCCATCCGGAAGAAAACCGGCGCCCGGGCGCTCCGCTCGATTTTGGAGGATCTGATGCTGGATATCATGTATGACCTCCCTTCGCAGGAAGACGTCGTGGAATGCATTATCGGCAAGGAAGCGGTCCGGAAAGAGGAGGCGCCCCGCTTGATCCGCGTGTCTTCGCGCGCGGGCGAGGAATCGGCTTAAGAAGAATCCGGAACGGCGGCCGTTTAAGCGGAAGCGAAAAGGAAAATTTTATGACGGGAATAGCGGATCTGAAAAGCGAAAAGAAGATCGCGCAGATCGAAGCGGAAAGAAAGATCAAGGTGGGGCTCAAGGATTCCACCAAGGAAGCCCTGACGGCCTATTGCTTTCTTGCGCCGAATTTTCTGGGGTTTCTCGTGTTTACCTCGCTTCCCGTTTTTGCTTCGCTTGCGCTGAGCTTCGTGAGATGGGATCTTCTGAGCGCGCCGGTTTTTGTCGGAATGCAGAATTTTGTCGATCTGATCCGGGATCAGCATTTCTGGAAGTTTTGCTGGAATACGGTTTACCTGATGCTGGGGATTCCGGTCGGAATGGTCGGATCGCTTGCCGTCGCCATGGCGATGAATCAGAAGATCAAAGGGATTGTGTTTTTCCGGACGGCCTATTTTCTTCCGACGATTTCGTCGGGGGTCGCGATTTTTATTCTCTGGCGCCTGATCTACAATCCGGATTTCGGTTTTTTCAACTTTTTGATCCGGAGTTTCGGGGATTTGATTCATGTCCCCCTGAACGGGCCGAGCTGGCTGACCGACGAACGGTGGGCGAAACCCGCGCTGATTATCCTGGGGCTGTGGCAGGGGATCGGCGGGCACAACATGATTTTGTATCTGGCGGCGTTGCAGGGGATTCCGAATCACTTGTATGAGGCCGCGGATATTGACGGTGCGAACGGCTGGCAGAAATTTTGGGCGGTCACCTGGCCCATGATTTCGCCGACGACGTTTTTCATCGCGATCATGAGCATCATCGGAGGATTTCAGGCGGGATTTGACGCGGCCTACATCATGACGGGCGGCGGGCCGAACGGTTCGACGACGACCGTGATGTATTACATCTACAACAACGCGTTTCAGTGGTTTAACATGGGCTATGCCGCGGCGATTTCCTGGTTTTTGTTTACGATCGTGTTTTTATTCACCCTTTTCTACTGGCATTTCGGAGGACGGGTCGTTCACTATGATTAAAAGCGGTTCGGAGAAATCAAACGCGACGGAGATTGACGTCGAGGCAATCCGCCGGCGGAAACGTCTGCTGGAGGCGTTAAAAAAAAGCGTCAGCTTCGTTTTTCTTTCGATCGGAGCCGTGACGATGGTCGCGCCTTTTCTGTGGATGCTGGTGACTTCCCTGAAGGAACCGGGGCAGGTTTTTTCCTATCAGCGGGCATGGATCGCCGATTGGGTCCCGACGAGTTTTGTCTGGAAAAATTACGTCAAGGCGTGGCAGGTGGTTCCGTTTGCGAGGTTTTATCTCAATTCGATTTTTGTCGCGGTGCTGACGACGGCGGGGCAGGTCTTCACGAGTTCCATGGCGGGCTATGCCTTTGCCCGGTTGAAATTCCCGGGCCGGGACAAGCTTTTTTTCGGGTATCTGATGACCCTGATGATCCCCGGGGCGGTGACGATGATCCCGAACTTTATTTTGCTTCGCTGGCTGGGATGGATCGATTCGTACAAGGCTTTGATCCTTCCGGGCATTTTTACGGCGTACGGCACTTTCATGCTGCGGCAGTTTTTCATGACGTTACCCCGGGACCTTGAGGACGCGGCGAAAATCGACGGCTGCTCGTATTTCGGGATTTTCTGGCGGATTATTCTGCCGCTTTCCAAGCCGGCCCTGGCAACGTTGACGACCTTTACGTTTATGGGGACTTGGATGAATTTCATGTGGCCTTTGGTCGTCGTCAATTCTCAGGAAAAATTCACGCTCCCGGTGGGGCTTTCGTATTTTCAAAGCATGCACCATACCGACTGGACGGTTTTGATGGCGGGGTCGGTGATGATGCTCGCGCCGATTTTGATTGTTTTCATTTTTAATCAGCGCTATTTTGTCGAAGGAATCAAACTGACCGGAATCAAAGGATGAGTCTCCGATGAAAAATATTTGCGCCGTGATATTGGCTGCCGGGGAAGGGACACGGATGAAATCCGGACTTTCCAAGGTTTTGCACCGGATTTCCGGAAAGCCCATGATTTCGTATGTGCTCGACGCGCTCCGGCAGGCCGGAATCCGCCGGATCCTGATTGTGGCGGGAAGCAATCATCGGGAGTTGCGCGCGCTTCACGGACATGAGGCGGAAATTATTTTTCAGAAAAAACGCCTGGGGACCGGACATGCGGTTTTGACCTGCGGCCCGCGGTTGGAAAGATTCAAAGGCAGTGCGCTGGTCCTGACGGGAGACGCCCCTCTTTTAACGGCCGGAACGATTCGTTCTTTCCTGAAACAATACGGTTCGGAACGGCCTTCGGCGGCGATCCTGACGGCCCGGTTTGAAAATCCTTACGGCTACGGGCGCATTTTAAGAGACGCATCGGGGGACGTGACGGGGATCCGGGAAGAATTGGAAGCGAACGAAGAAGAGCGGGCGATTCAAGAGGTGAATTCCGGGATATATCTGTTCGAAACTAGCGGACTTTTCCGGGCCTTGAGGGAGATCAAACCGTCTCCGAACAAAAAAGAATATTACTTGACGGACGCCGTTGAAATCATGGTTCGGGCGGGAGCCAAGGTCCGGGGATATCTTCTTGCCGGGGGGCGGGAAATTATGGGAATCAATACCCGCAAGGATTTAGCGGAAGCGGCAAAGCTCATCTGGGAACGGAATCTCGATTTTTATATGGAACGGGGCGTGACGGTGATGTCGCCCGACAACACGTATATTGAGGCCGGAGTCAAAATCGGCCCGGACACGGTGATTTTCCCTTTCACGTATATCGAAGGGGATGTTTCGATCGGCCGGAATTGTAAAATCGGGCCTTTTTGCAAAATTCGCGCCGGCTCCAAGATTGCGGATGACGCGGAAATAGGAAGCTTCGTGGAGATCAACCGCTCTTCGATCGGTAAAAAGACGTTGGTTAAGCATCTTGCGTATTTGGGGGACGCTTGCGTCGGCTCCGCGGTGAATGTGGGAGCGGGAACGATTACGGCGAATTTTGACGGAAAGAACAAGAACAAAACCCGGATCGGAGACCGGGCGTTTCTGGGGTGTGATACGGTTTTGATCGCGCCCGTTTCGGTCGGTGCGGGGGCCAAAACCGGTGCCGGGAGCGTGGTGCTGCGGGGGAGAAATGTTTTACCGGGGACGACGGTGGCCGGTATTCCCGCGAAAAAAATAAAGACCGGGAAAAGGAAATGAGAAATGCAACCCCTGGGATTGCTTTTGGTTTTTTCAAAATCATTCAAAAATTAAATATTTCGAAGCTGAGGCGGAAAGGAGCTTTAAAGCCGTGAATAATTCGCTGACTGTTTTTTCCGGCAACGCGAATCGGAAACTTGCGGAAGCTATTTGTGAAATTTTAGGGGTCCAGCTCGGGGACGCCTTGGTGGACCGTTTCCCCGAAGGGGAGGTGCATGTCCAGATTCTCGAGAATGTCCGCGGCAAGGATGTGTACATCGTCCAGCCGGTTTGCGAGCCGCCGAACGACAGCGTGATGGAGCTTCTGATTCTTCTGGATGCCGCGAAACGGGCCTCGGCCCGCCGGATTACCGCCGTGCTGCCTTTTTACGGATATGCCCGGCAGGATCGCAAGGACCGGCCGAGAGTTCCGATCACCGCGAAATTGCTTGCCAATCTCCTGGTGACGGCGGGGGCCAGCCGCGTTTTAACGGTGGATTTGCATGCGGGCCAGATCCAGGGGTTTTTTGATATTCCGGTCGATCATCTGTATTCGATCAGCGTGCTTTGCGAGTATTTTCAGGAAAAGAATTTGAAGAACCTGACGGTCGTGACTACGGATGTCGGCGGAATCAAAATGGCCCGGGCGTATTCGAAGTTTCTCGAAGCCCCGCTTGCGGTCATAGACAAAAGACGCGAAAGCGCGAGTCAGGTGAAGGTGATGAACATCATCGGCGAGGTGAAGGGCCGGAACGTGGTGATCGTGGACGATATTATTTCAACGGGCGGTTCTTTGGTTGAAGCCGCGCAGGCGTTGAAGGAGGCCGGAGCGATTGATATTTACGCGACTGTGGTGCACCCGGTGCTCGCAAAGGACGCCGCGAAAAAAGTCATGAATTCGATTATCCGCGAATTGGTGGTGACGGACAGCATTCCCATTCCGAAAGAGAAAATGAACGGAAAAATTATCGTTCGGACCATCGCGCCGCTACTGGCCGAAGCGATCAAACGGATTCACGGCAATGAATCGGTCAGTTCGCTTTTTGCGCAGGCGGATGTCGAAGCGTAATCGGTGTCGATTTCGTATTTAATTTCAAAGGATTTAATTAAGGAAGACCTGTTCGAAACAGCCAAAATTATCTTTCGGTATTTTGGTTGGTCTTGAAGAGTTGGGTTACGCTAGCGTTAATCCGCTAGGCTTTTGCACTGCTGAAAACAGCGTAAAAGATGTTTGAAACTGTAAATTCGTGAAGCCACAACCATCAAGGTTGGGGCGGAATGCCGCAACTGAGAAATTGCGGCCACGGTGAACTTGACGGCATTTCAAGCCGACGCTTTTCATTGCGCTGACCTTGTTGTCAGGCGCAGGTGCCGAAAAGAGGTTTTCGGCCAATGCCGTAAGTTCAGTGCTCATTTATTTTGAAAGGATTTTTCATGGTAACCCCACGCAAGCCGCTAGGTCGCGACTTGCTGGGGTAAATTCGCACGGTGAACTTGACGGCATTTCAAGCTGACGCTTTTCATTGCGCTGACCTTGTTGTCAGGCGCAGGTGCCGAAAAGAGGTTTTCGGCCAATGCCGTAAGTTCAGTGCTCATTTAAGGAGGTTGGTACAGCAATGAAGACAGTAGAATTGAATGTGGCCCGTCGTGAAAAACTGGGGAAAGAACATGTGAAGCGGCTGAGAAAAACAAGCCGTATTCCCGGAATTTTATACGGATCCGGGATCTCTCCGATGCCTTTGGAGGTGGATTTGAAAGAGTTCGGGACTGTTCTCAAGACGGGGGCCCGGGAGAACGTGATTTTAAATTTGAAAATCGCCGGCGATTCGTCGGACAAAGGGCAAACGGCCATTATCAAGGAGATTCAGCTGGATCCCGTGACGGACAGTATTTGTCACGTGGATTTCAACGCGATTTCTCTGACGCAAAAACTCCGCGTCAAAATTCCCGTTCAAACCAAGGGAGAAGCGCCCGGCGTTAAAGAGGGCGGAATCCTTGATGTCGTGCACCGGGAAATTGAAGTGGAATGTCTCCCTACCGATATTCCGGAGCGTTTTACGGTCGATATCGGCCAACTGAACATTACCGATTCGATTCACGTCAAGGATATGGCTTTCCCCGAGGGGGTGGTCTGCCTTCTGGATCCGGACGAAGTGGTGATCACGGTGTTGGCTCCGATGAGCGAGGAAGAATTGAAGCCGGCCGAAGAAGCGCCTAAAGAGCCTGAATTGATCGCGAAGGAAAAGAAAGAAGAAGGCGCGGCGGAAAAGGCCGAAGAAGCCCCCAAGGCCGCCGAGAAATCTTCCGCGAAAGGCGGCGAAAAACCTTCAAAAGGGTGAGGATTTTTCTGCGGGACGGGTTTGAAACGGAACCCGGAGGCAGGGAGGCCTCGAGAAGAATTTTGGGTCATGAGGTTTTTAGGATGGTTCGGGAGGATCCCGGTGGATTACAGGAAAGTGAAGCGGCTGTTCTTTGATTTTTTGGGAAAGGCTCCCGATTCCGGGACAACGAAGCTTATCATAGGGCTCGGAAATCCCGGGCGAGAGTATGAGAGCACCCGGCATAACATTGGCATGCTTGTGGCCGAGCGGATCGGCCGGGAAGTTCATGCTGGGGCCTGGAAGAACACTTCATATGCGGAATGGACGGAACAGGTTGCCGGGTTCGGTACGTTGATTCTGGCCAAACCAAAAACTTTTATGAACCGGAGCGGCCTTGCGGTCAGGAAATTGATTGCAAATCGAAAGATCCGGGAAAGAGAGAATATTCTCGTGATTACGGACGACGCCGATTTGCCTTTCGGAAAAATAAGATTCAGGGAAAAAGGCAGTTCCGGAGGGCATCGGGGGC